>JAAYPE010000037.1 GCA_012519975.1 Clostridiales bacterium | reverse complement strand
GCATTCCCTTAGAAAATCCGTTAATGTGTTTGTTGATGTCAAGCCCAAAAGCCTCAGACAATTTTTTGAATGTGTCATCATTAAAAGTTGGATAAAAACCTTTATAAAATTGAGCCATCTTTTTCATATTTGAATATGGTTTAAAATATAGGTCGTCGGGGACATAAAACATTTGTCTTTTCATTTTTTCGTTTTCAAAAATATTTTCTCCACCAACCAAAACTTCTCCATCGTCTGCCTTATACACCCCTGCAACAGTTTTTAGCAAGGTTGTTTTTCCGGCGCCGTTGTAGCCTACAAGGCCATAAATAGATGATTTACCAACATTAAAAGATAAATCTTTAATAGCTGTAAAGTCACCGAATTTTTTTGTAACACTTTTTACCTCAATCAAGCGTTAACCCTCCTTAAATAGTTCATCTACAAGAACTAAAATATCATTTTTTGAAATACCTTTAGCGATTGAAGATTTTATTGAATCTTGCAAGTCTCGCAATGCGTTTTCCTTAATCTTTGAATTAGAAAAAGCATCATCACTAATAAAGCAACCACGCCCCGCAACAGTATAAATAATTCCCTCTATTTCAAGGTCTGAAAAAGCTCGCTTAACAGTATTGACATTAATGCCAAGCTGCTTTGAAAGCTCGCGAATTGATGGCAGTTGTTCGTCTGGCTTTAACAAACCTAGCTGGACAAAAAGCATAATCTGCTCTTTTATCTGCACATAAACAGGGGTTCTGCTTTTAGGGTCAATTTCAAACATATAATCACCCCTTCAAAAATCGACTGTGATAACCGTGATAACTGTGATATATGTAATATCACAGTTGTAGTATATATGATATATTATGAAAAGTCAATATAAAATAAAAACTTTATTAAATTTATCTCTTTCATATTTACTTATTTAGAAAATTTTGGTAATATTATATTATAAAGATTAAATATGATTATAACTTTTTAACACTATTAATAAAAATGGAGAAAATATATGAAACCACAGAATTATTTTGAAAAGCATAAAGACAAAATTTATGAAAAATGGCCGTCTATTGCTTTTTATTCGTCGGCGGTAGACAGGACAAATAATTTTTTAGAAAATGCTCAATTACTTTTATATAGAAATGCTTTTGCCGCAATAATTGCAACACTTGAGGCAAGAGACAAGTATACTTGCCATCACTCTGAGCGTGTTTCAATAATGTGTGAAAAATTTTGTAATGCCCTTAATTTGCCCTCTTGGCAGATGCAAATAATTGAGGTTTCGGCAACTGTTCACGATATCGGAAAGGTTGGAATTGATGATAGTGTGCTTAATAAAGCGGGCAAGCTAAATGAAGAAGAATGGGAGCAAATGAAAAAGCATACAATAATAGGTGAAGAGATTTTGTTAAAAGCGGGCAAGCTTACAAGCCTTGCTCAAGGTGTGCGTTCTCACCACGAAAGATGGAATGGAACGGGATATCCAGACGGTTTAAAAGGGGAGGATATACCTTATAGTGCCCGAATAATTGCAATTTGTGACTCCGCAGATGCAATGATGAGCACTAGGGTTTATAGAAAAGCATTATCAGCAGATGTCTGTAAATCTGAATTAATTAATGGCAAGAACATTATGTATCAACCAGAGCTTGTTGATGTGTTTTTAGATAGTTGGGAAGATATAGTAGGGGATTTATATAAAGATACATAAAAAGAAATGTATATAAAAAACTGACCTCCGATTTGGTGGTCAGTTTTTATGTATGTTAGCTTGATATTTTATTTTGCTGTGCTTTTGTATTGGTTAATGCTAGCAACAAATGCAATTGCAACTATAACTTCTAGAATTGCAGCTGTCATTTGGAATTTGTATGCACTGTAACCATTCATAGCACCATAGATGTTTGCAAGAATTGCAATAACCAAAGCAACAACGCCAAGGACAAATCCGTTTTTAAGTTTTGCAACATCAGAAGTTTTTGCAACATTGATTCCCATAGAAGATGCAATAGCACCAACAATAGCAACAATGATTATAGCAGAAATTACATAAACTCTTGCCATTACTTCCTTAGTACCTTTTACGGTTTCCTCATCAATTACGGCTTTTGCAGCAGCGACAGGGTCCATACCTTTGTCTATTTTAGCTTTTACAGCTGCGTTTTCTGCAAGAACTGCGTAGCCTGCTTGAATTTGCTTTTCGCCCTCTTCAAATTCGGCAAGTTGTTCTTTACCATTCTTGAGTTGAACCTTAGCATCTTCAAGAGCGGTTTTACCGTTTGCAAGCTCTATTTCTGCTTCAGCAAGTTTTGCTTTACCAGTTGCAAGCTGTGTTTCAGCAGCTTTAAGCTTTGCTTTACCGGCTGTGAGTTGCTTTTGTGCAGCGTCGAGTTTTGCTTTACCGGCATTAAGTTGCTTTTGTCCAGCGTCGAGTTGTGCTTTTGCAGCGTTTAGTTGTTTTTCAGATGCTTGGAGGGTTGCTTTACCTTTTTCGTATTCAGCAACGCCTGCAAGTCCTGCCTCGTATTTTTCAACACCTTCAACAACTTGGATAACTTTTAAAATGTCTACATAAGGACCGTATTGAGTATTGAAATCATCTTGGGTAATAGTACCAGCTTGTAATTTACCCATTCCTTCTGCAACTTGAGCTGTTGCAACAGCTTCATTAGCCTTTGCAGCCGAATACTGTGGCTGCAAAGTTGAATAGTATGGCTTTGCAGCCTCGTAATCAGCTTTTCCTGCCTCAAGCATAGCTTTTCCTGCTTGATACTCAGCAGTTTTTGCATTGAGTGCTTTAAGGCCTGCATCATACTGTGCTTTTCCAGCTTTGTATTGAGCCATACCAGCATCATACTCTTTTTGAGCCTTTGCAAGTTCTGCTTTACCGGCATCATATTCTTTTTGACCTTTTGCTAAGTCTACTTTACCAGCGTCGTACTCTTTTTGACTTTTTGCAAGTTGTGCTTTACCTGCTTCGTACTCCGCTTGTCCAGCTTCAAGCTTTTTAACACCTTCTGCAAACTCAATTTCGCCATCGGCAACTTTCTTTTTACCTGCTTCATAATCAGCACGATTTGATTCAAGCTTTTTTACACCCTCTTCAAGAGTGCTAAGTTGTTTTAGTGTTGCCTCTTTCTCTGCCATCTTTTCATTTTTTGTGCTTAGAATATCTCGGAATCCAACAACTCCAGATATTATTGAGAATACGCACACAAGGCTCATAAGTATGCTACAGAGATTAAGCGTTTTTTGTTTGTTCATGATAATCCTCCGATTTTTATATGTGAATTTTAATAAATAGTTAGATAATCCCTCCGTTCGCTTTTTTATTTAGTATATAATATTCTGACTAAAAAAGCAAGCAAAAATTGTCAAACTTTAACATTTTTAGTTATAATGTGTCAAAGTTTTTAGACATCATATGTAAGGTGAAATTTTTTACCGAAATTTATATGATTTTTTTAAAATAAAAACACTTGCTTGCTTAATAAAGAAATTTTAAGTTTATATATTATAATGGTATAGAAGGTGATAGCTATTTTAAAGAATATAATTTTCTACGATAGTTATTGACATATGCCGGAAACGGAGTATAATAGTAATTGTAAATGACATATGTCAAAAACTATAAAGGAGGTGTTATTATGCCACGCAGAGATGGAACAGGTCCAGTGGGGCTAGGCGCAGGAACTGGCAGGGGGCTGGGTATTTGTACTCGTGCAATTGCAGCTGCTGGTACTTGCATTGGTTTAGGATTAGGATATAGGCGCGGTGGTAGATTTGGTCGTGCAGGAAATGACCAAGAGCAGTTAATCGCACAAAGAGATAATCTTAAAGCAAGGCTTGAAGAAATAGAAAAGCAAATTGTTAAAGAGTAAGTAATTTTTGAATAAGCTGGGGGACGCTCCAGTTTATTGTTTTTAGAAAGGAGGCACTATGCCAAGACCTAGAAAATGGAGAAAAGTTTGCAGTATGCCTGAAAATAGCAAGTTTGGGCCTTTAGATATAACAGTGGATAATGAAAGCATAATAAATATGACAGTTGAAGAGTATGAAGTAATTCGTCTTATTGATGTTGAGGGTATGACTCAAGAAGAATGCTCTAAACAGATGGCGATTTCTCGAACAACAGTGCAAGGTATTTATAATGATGCACGCAAAAAGCTTGCCGACTCATTGGTAAACGGAAAAGCATTGTTTATTGATGGAGGAGATTATTTGCTGTGTGATGGCAAAGGTGGTATGTGTGGCAGGGGCTGTCGCAGACGACAATTTCAACAAAATATTGATAATGAAGGCGAGGAAAAATAATATGAAAATTGCAATTCCAGTAGACGAAAAGAGAATGGATTCACCAGTTTGTATATCTTTTGGAAGAACACCGTTTTTTATGTTTTATGATACACAAACAAAAGAGGCGACCTATTTTGATAACAGTGCTTTTAACACGCAAGGCGGTGCAGGAATCAAAGCATCTCAAATGATTGTTGATGAAAAAGCAGACGTTTTAATTACAATGCGTTGTGGCGAAAATGCAGCACAGGTTCTTAAAGATTCTGTAAAAATTTATAAGTCAATTGAGGGCAACGCAAAGGAAAACATTGACGCATTTGAAAACGGTAAGCTGAACTTATTAACAGAAATCCACCCAGGATTTCACAACCACGGGTAGCAGTTATGAAAATTGCAATACTTAGTGGTAAGGGTGGAACAGGCAAAACATTTGCGTCTGTAAATTTAGCGTGTGTTGCTCAAAAAGCTGTTTATCTTGATTGTGATGTTGAAGAGCCTAATGGTCACTTGTTTTTTAATCCGCAAAATATAACAAAGCAAAAAACTACGGTTCTATTGCCTGAAATTAATAACGATAAATGTGATGGTTGCCGTAAGTGTGTAGATTTTTGCAAGTTTAATGCCCTTGCTTTTGTTAGCGGAAAAGTAAAGGTATTTGATGAAATTTGCCATTCTTGCTCAGGCTGTTTTTTGATTTGCCCGCAAAAAGCGATAGAAGAAAAGCCAAAGCAAATCGGAATGGTTCAAACAGGATATTTTAACAATGTAAAGGTTGTAACAGGGATTATGAATGCTGGCGAAGCTTCTGGTGTTCCTATTATTAAAGATGTTTTAAAAATGTCAGATGACGATGCACTAACGGTTATTGACTGTCCACCGGGCAGTGCTTGCACAGTTATGGAAAGTATTGAGTCGGCGGATTTTTGTGTTATTGTTGCAGAGCCTACGGTTTTTGGTGTTCACAATTTTCTTATGGTTTATGAGCTTGTAACTTTACTCAAAAAACCCTTTGGAGTTATTGTTAACAAAGTAGAAAGTTTTGAAAATCAGATGAAAGAATTGTGCGACAAAAATCAAATAAATATTATTGAACAAATTCCATACAGTTATGAACTTGCAAAGCTTACTTCTATGGGTAAAATTGCAGTGGAAGAAAGCGAAGAAATCAAAAAAAAGTTTGTAAATATTTTAGAAAAAATAAAGTCGGAGGTGAAGGGGTGAAAAAACTACTTATATTAAGCGGAAAAGGTGGAACAGGAAAAACAACGGTTGCATCAGCGTTTGTAAAGTTTTTTGACAACTATATTTTTGCAGATTGTGATGTTGATGCCCCAAATTTACATCTAGTTTTGGCAAAAGAAAATAAGCCTATCACTAACGACTTTTATGGTTTAGAAAAAGCGGTTATAGATGAGGATGAATGTATTGGCTGTGGAGAATGTTATAACAAATGCAGATTTGATGCAATAGAAAAAATGGTGACAAGTTTTAAGGTAGATGAATTTGCTTGCGAGGGGTGTAGTGTTTGCCATTTGGTTTGCCCTGTGGGTGCGGTCAAAATGATAGACGATGTTGCGGGAGAATTGATGTTATATAATAAAGATATGATTTTTTCTACTGCAAAACTCAAAATGGGCAGAGGAAACTCAGGAAAACTTGTAACAGAAGTAAAAAAACAACTCCCAGCAGATACCTCCGAGCGAATAGCTGTTATAGACGGTTCACCTGGAATTGGTTGTCCTGTAATTGCATCAATAAGTGGTGTTGATTTTGTTTTAATTGTTGCAGAGCCTTCTCTTTCTGGTATGAGCGATATGGAGCGAATCCTTAAAACCGCAAACATTTTTCAAACAAAGGTAGCAGTCTGTATTAATAAGTATGATACCTGTGTTGAGATTGCTCAAAAAATAGAAGAGTATTGCAAGGATAACAATATAGCTTTTGTAGGTAAAATACCTTATGATAAAAGCGTTTCAAAAGCAATTAATGCAGGAAAAACAATTGCAGATGTTGATTGCAAAGCAAGGGATTCATTAATGAATGTTTTTAGCAACACGGTTAGCTTAATCATCTAAACAAAAGGGGGGCTTTACTTGATAATAAAAACTCTTGTAGAAAACACAGCAGTTTCAGATGAGTTTTTTTATGAACACGGTTTGAGCCTTTATATAGAAACAAAAAATCATAAAATTATTTTTGATGCAGGTCAAACAGATTTGTTTCTTAAAAATGCACAAACGCTCGGCGTTGATATTTCACAGGTAGATACAGTAGTTTTATCTCACGGACACTATGACCACGGTGGCGGTATCAACACATTATTAACAGAAAACTCTAAAGCGAAAATTTTAATAAATGAAAATGCGTTTGGGGATTTTTATAACAATTCTGGCAAATACATTGGAATTGGTCAGTCGCTAAAAAATAATGAAAGAGTTGTTCTAACTCAAGATGAACACAAAATTGATGAAGGCATATTTTTGTTTAGCGGTAATACAAAAGAGCGATCCTTTGGAACACAAAGCGACAATCTTTTCGTTAATACGAAACAAAAACAAGAGCTAGATACTTTTATTCACGAGCAATATTTGTTTGTTGTTGAAGAAGACAAAGGTGTGCTAATTAGTGGCTGTTCTCATAAAGGGATTATGAATATTTTAGAGTTTTCTAAGGATTTTGAGCCTGATTATTTTGTTGGTGGTTTTCATTTTATGAATATTAAACTGGATGAAGAAGGCAAAAATAAGCTTGACAATATATCTTGTGAGCTTCTAAAATATAAAATGAAGTATTACACTTGCCATTGCACAGGTGTTTTACAATATGAATATTTAAAGCAAAATATGGGAGAGAGAATCGAATATCTTTCTTCAGGAAAATCTATTGTAATTTAGGAGGACAAAATGAGCGAATCGTGTAATAATGATTGTGCAAGTTGTAGCGAGAATTGCAGCCAAAGAGACCCCAAAAGCCTTCTCGAACAACCACACGAATTATCCAAAATCAAAAAGGTAATTGGAGTTGTAAGCGGAAAAGGTGGTGTTGGAAAATCACTTGTTACAGGGCTTATGGCAGTGTTATCACAAAGAAACGGTTTTAAGACTGCTGTTTTAGATGCAGATATTACAGGGCCATCTATACCTAAAATGTTTGGTCTAAAAGAGAGAGCATCGGGGACTGACCTTGGATTGTTTCCTGTTAAAAGCAAAACCGAAATCGGGGTTATGTCACTCAACTTATTGACAAAAAATGATACAGACCCAGTTGTTTGGAGAGGTCCAATAATTGCAGGAACAGTAAAACAGTTTTGGACTGATGTAATTTGGGGCGATGTAGATTTTATGTTTATAGATATGCCTCCTGGAACTGGTGATGTTCCATTGACAGTTTTTCAGTCTATTCCAATTGATGGGATAATTATAGTAGCTTCACCTCAAGAACTAGTTTCAATGATAGTGGAAAAAGCGGTTAATATGGCAAATATGATGAACATTCCTATCATAGGTTTGGTT
This sequence comes from Clostridiales bacterium, assembly GCA_012519975.1. Classification (GTDB taxonomy): domain Bacteria; phylum Bacillota; class Clostridia; order Oscillospirales; family Acutalibacteraceae; genus RZYX01. Next base: position 78,089 of record JAAYPE010000037.1, on the reverse strand, counting down.
GAAAATATGAGCTATATAACTTGCCCTGATTGTGGAAAAGAAATCAAGGTTTTTGGAGAAAGTCATATTGAAAAAATAGCCAAAGATAAAAGTTTAGACATTCTAGGCAAAATTCCAATTGACCCAAGGCTTGCAGCAGCTTGCGACGCAGGTATGATAGAAATGTTTGAGGGCGATTGGTTAAATAATGCAATAGATAAAATTTGTGAGATGGCTGAGGTGACTCAGGATGAATAAACATTCAGAAAAAGCAGGTGACTTGTTTAGGCAAGGATACAATTGCTCGCAGGCAGTAATAGGTGCTTTTGCAGATGATATTGGTTTAGATTTTGAAACTGCAATAAAGCTTTCGTCATCTTTTGGAGCAGGAATGGGAAAGCTTCGGGAGGTTTGTGGTGCTGTAAGCTCGATGTTTATGATTGCTGGACTTAAATACGGTTACACATCTCCGACTGATGATGAGATAAAAGCAGGGCATTATCAAGAAATTCAAAATCTGGCAGATGAATTTAAAGATTTGCATAAAACAATTATTTGCAGAGAGCTTTTAGAGGATGTGCCAGTAACAACAGGATTTGTTCCTGGAAAAAGGACAGAAACTTATTATGAGGTTCGCCCGTGTGAAAAATATGTGCGCGATGCCGCAGAAATAATAAGCAAATACATAGCTAAAAAAGGAGATTAAGAACAATGAAAATAGCAGTAGCAAGTATGGGGAATATGGTGGCAGGTCATTTTGGACACTGCGAGAATTTTAATATTTATGAAGTTGAAAATCAAGAAATAGTATCAGAAAAAAGCATTCCAAACCCTGGACACAAACCAGGATTTTTACCAAACTTTTTAAATGATATGGGCGTAAATGTTATTGTTTCTGGCGGAATGGGTGCAGGTGCTATAGAAATTTTTAGTGAAAAAAAGATAGAAGTAGTAACAGGTGCGTCTGGAATTGCCAAAAATGCAGCTCAAAATTTTGTAAAAGGTTCGCTTAAATCGACGGGCACAGTATGCAATCATCACGAGCACTCAGACGGTTGTGCAGATCATTAAAAAAATTCATATTGACATTTTTACAAATAAGTTGTTTAATTAATTTAACGACTGTATAAGTTATTTAAATTATGACATTAAAGTGTTTTTGCTTACTTTAATGTCATAATTTTCAATTTAGTCTTATTTTTTTATTTTATTTGTGGTATAATAATAATTCCATTATGAATTTAGTCTATGACTTAAATCATAAATATAAATGAAAAGAGGTAGTTTGTAATGGCAAATTTAAAAGGAACTAAAACAGAAGCAAACTTGATGGAAGCTTTTGCGGGTGAGTCACAGGCAAGGAATAAGTACAGCTATTATGCTTCAAAAGCGAAAAAGGATGGCTATGTTCAAATTGCTGCATTGTTTGAAGAAACTGCAAACAACGAAAAGGAACACGCAAAAATTTGGTTTAAATTGTTGAATGACGGTGCTATTCCAGATACGGCAACAAACCTTTTAGACGCAGCTCAAGGCGAGAATTTCGAGTGGACAGATATGTACGCTAGAATGGCCAAAGAGGCAAGAGAAGAAGGTTTTGATGATATAGCAACTCTTTTTGAGGAAGTTGGAAAAATCGAAAAAGAGCATGAGGAAAGATATCGCAAACTTCTTGAAAATGTAAAAGGTGGACTTGTATTTTCTAAGGATGAAGAAATGATTTGGCAATGTTCAAACTGCGGGCATATTGTAGTTGGTAAATCAGCTCCAGACCTTTGCCCAGTTTGTGACCATCCACAATCTTATTTTCAAGTTAGAGCAGAAAATTATTAATAAAATTTAAAAGGGGGATTATTAAAATGGAAGTTAAGTTTTTTATTTGCAAACATTGCGGTAATATTATTACACATTTGAAGAGCTCCGGTGTTTCGGTTGTTTGTTGTGGTGAAGCAATGCAGGAAATAATTCCTGGGTCTATCGATGCATCACAAGAGAAGCATGTTCCAGTAGTAAAAACTGAGGGTACAAAGGTAACTGTTGCAGTTGGTGAAGTTGATCATCCAATGGTTCCAGAGCATTTTATTGAGTGGATTTTCCTTCAAACAAAGCAAGGAACCCAGCTTAAAACTTTAACATCAGATGATGCTCCTGTTGCAGAGTTTTCAATTTTTGATGGTGATGAAGTTGTAGCAGCATATGCTTATTGCAATCTTCACGGTCTTTGGAAAAAATAAATAACATAATAACAAAACGCTGTGTTTAATAGACATAGCGTTTTGATTTTTTATATCGTTATGATGTATAATACTATTTAATTATTTTTATTGCTTGCTAGGATTGTAACAAAGGCGCTTGTAGTTTGATTTGCGTTTTATATTTTATAAAAGTGTAAAGAGGTGATTTTGTGGCAGATAAAAATAAGATTATATCGAATCTCGATAAAGAAAGTCCTAGTCATAACTATGAAATATCTCCAGAGAGTATAAGAGAACATCTTTTAAATTATCAAGATATTTTTGATTTTGATGTTAGAAAAGTAGTCACTTCTACAAATGACATTGCAAAAAAATTAGCACATAAGGGTGCAAAAGAAGGGACGGTTGTAATTTCTCAAGAGCAAACGGCGGGAAAGGGCAGAAGAGGAAAAAAGTTTTACTCTCCAGCGGATTCAGGCGTTTATATGAGTCTTATACTTCGCCCAAAGTACAGCGCAAATCAATCGTTATTTATAACGGTAGCCTCTGCCGTAGCAGTTGCAAGAACTGTTGAGAAAAACTCAGGCAAAGAGGCGAAAATAAAATGGGTGAATGATGTTTTTTGTGATGATAAAAAAGTAAGTGGAATTTTAACAGAATCATCATTTGATGCTAAAAATGAAAACATTGACTTTATTGTGCTTGGTATTGGAATTAATATTCAAGAACCTAAAGAAGGTTTTCCGAGAGAACTTGAAAATATAGCTATATCAATGTTTGAAGAGAATATTTTTTTTGACATTAAAAGCAAGATTATCGCTCAAGTGTTAGAGGAATTTTGGTCATTTTATTTAAATCTTGAAGAAAAAAATTTTTTACAAGAATACAAGGATAGATCTATATTAATTGGCAGGCAAATAAAAATAATTAATCAAGATAAGACACAAATTGCAACTGTTTTAGAAATTGATGACGAATGTCGATTAAAAGTAAAAATGCAGAATGACGAAATTAAAGTTTTATCTTCTGGAGAGGTTAGTATTGCTTTGTAAATCTTGATTTAAGCCAAATTCGCATTAGCAATTTGGGATAAAAAAATCCCCAAGGCAATTACCTTGGGGGTAAAACACAATATCAATAAATTTAGGGCTCTTCATAAATGAAGTAAAAATTAAAAAATATAAGCACCTACAGTTTAATACATAAGTGTTTTGAGACGAAAACAGTTAATTACTGAGCTTCAACATTAACAGCTCTGAACTTGCTGCTGTCCTTTGGATCGCTCTCGATGTCAAAAGTAACTTTTTGACCCTCTTGAAGTGTTTTAAAGCCTTCAGAAGCGATAGCTGAGAAGTGTACGAAAACATCGTCTCCGCCGTTGTCGTTTGAAATAAAACCGAAGCCTTTTTCAGAATTAAACCATTTTACTGTACCGTTGTTCATTGTGGTACCTCCAAAAAAATAATATTGTATTCGGTGCTTATAAAAACTCGCACATTTTTGTTGACCATTTAACAGCAATGACCTACAAAAATATGCGAGTTCAAAGAATGCGTTAATGAATACATTTATTATTATATGCCTTCTTGTGTTAAAAGTCAACTACTATTTATTTTTTTAAAGCAATAATGATTGTGTAAGACCTATCGTGAGTATTCCTATGTTGTCATTATAGATTTTATCAAACTGGCTTATAGGTAGTGGATTTGTTCCTTTTCCTGTTTCGATTGTGTACCCTGGTCGGTTATAATTTTGAATAAACCAATCCCTATATCCAGCAAAAGAGGAGGCGTATGGCGTGTCTTCGAGTGTGTATCCGCTTGAGGCTGAAAACATTTCGCCTATTTCTTTTGCCCTTTTCGGCTCAAAATCAAGAAAACGCCAAAAGATAATTTCGCCTTGAGTGTGGTACGCAAGAATTAAAACAAAGTCGTTATTGAGTGTAAAATTATAAATTGCTCTGCTCTCAGGCTCAGACAAAGGAGCATTTCCTACAAAATCCCTAGGCCCCGGTTTTACAAAACCTTGAGAATATTTGATTTTTTTTGCTTCCTCCCATTTTGCAGGATAGTTTAGATTTAAATCAACACCGTTTATATTTGCTTTCCAACCGTTAGGAAAAGGAATGCTAGGATATCCCTTTGCTAGTCTGTTTGCTTTTACAAAATACTCGCTTTCTCTAGGTATTGCACCAAGAACTAAATCAACACCATCTGGATTTACCATTGGTACTATTGAAAGTCTTGTTGTTGCAAAAAGAGCGACAGCACTAAATTCATAAATTCTACCTCCGCTAGAATATGCCTGTGCATAATCTTCTAGAAATTTTAGCAACACAGGGGTGTTTATCCATTCATTTGCGTGATGAGAAGCATTATAAAATACTTGAGTTAGTCCATTGCCAATTTGTAAGTATGGTATTTCTTTTCCCATAACACTACGACCAATATTGCCTTTTTTTATAAATGGGTATCTTACCTGCAATCCCTCAATTACATATTGCAAAAGCGAGTATGTAAATTTGATTTTAGTTGGCACAAGGTCAAACCCAAATGGAATTGCAATAGTTTTACCTATCGGCAAATCAATAGGGTTAAGCGTTGGGTTTGCAGTGCTTATCGCCCTCACGGTAGTGTTATACTTTTGTGCCAAATTCCAAAAAGTATCTCCACTTTTTATTTGTTGCTTTGTATATCCTTTAATATAAGGTGTAAGGCTTTGCCAAGTTTTTATTCCAACGATGCCATCAACAACTAGCCCATAATTTTTTTGAAATCTTTTTACTGCATCCAGCGTCATCGAGCCAAAAACTCCATCAAGCTCACCGTGATAGTACCCACTTCTTTGTAATGCAAGCTGTAACAATTCAACAGATGCACCGCTACTTCCAAATCTTAATGTTTCCAAAGAGGCACCTCCAAAAAAAGTTCATTCTATACAGTATATGAGCAACTAAGGGATATTTACACATTTTTTACATTTTTTTATAAGGAAAAATAAAACCTGCTATGTTAAAATGAATTTACAGCGAATTTATTCGTTAAAAAATAAGACGGAGGCAAGAAAATGAAAAGTATTAAGAGAATTGTTTCTACATTTATTATTGCCGTGATTGCTGTTTCAATTTTTAGCTTTAGCTCTTTTGCTTTGACAAGCGACTCAAAGGCAGGACAAGTTGTAACGGCTTCAACAGCGCTTAATGTAAGAGCAAGTGCATCTACTTCATCAAGCATTGTATCAAAACTACAAAAAGGTAGTGTGATAACGCTTATTTCAAAATCAAATGGTTGGTGGAAGGTAGAATATTCAACAGGAAAGTATGGATACTGTAGCGGTGAATACATACAGGAAATTAAAGAAAGTTATGTAGCCACTGTTAATGTTTCATCAGGTAATCTAAATGTTAGAAGCGGACCTAGCACATCATATTCCATACAATCAAAGCTTGCAAAAGGTACCGGAATAGTGGTTTTGTCAAAATCAGGGGATTGGAGCAAGATTATTTATGACGGCACAAAGTTAGGTTATGTAAGCAATTTGTATTTGCTAACCAATAGTTCCACAAGCTACAAACCAGTATCTCTTAGCGTTCCAAGATATAGCCAAACTGACTCTCGTTGGTCAAATACACTTGTTGGCAGTTCTGGACAAACAATAGGCAGAATTGGGTGCACAACAACTTGCTTAGCTATGACAGAAAGTTATAGAACAGGCACAACAATTTATCCAAATCAGATGACACAAAGGCTTAGTTATTCTTCAAGTGGCTCTCTTTATTGGCCAAATACCTATCTAACAAGCACAAGTGCAGGGTATCTGAGCACAATCTATGCACAACTTCAAAAAGGGGTGCCAGTAATCATTGGCGCAAAAAATTCAAGTGGTGGGGCGCACTGGGTTGTTGTAACAGGATATGTTGGTGGCTCTACATTAAAAGCGTCTGACTTTACAGTAAATGACCCTGGAACGGCTAGTCGTACAAATTTACAACACTTGTTTAATGAGTATCCAAATTTCCATAGAATAGCATACTATTCATAAAGCAAAAAGGTTAGAAAAGCTCATCGAATAAATTCGTTGAGCTTTTTGTCTTTTTATGATAAAATGTTACTAATATTAACAGCATTTATAATATAATAGGTTTAAGGGTAAATTAATATGATTACTATTATTACAAGTTTTAAAGAAGAATACGAGGTTTTTTGCAAAGGCAGTCCGCTAGGGGCTAGAATTGTGTCACAGCTTGATGCATATGGTGCACAGCACGCATTTGCTCTTTTTTGGGAGCAAAGGGATGATGAGGGAACTCTAACCACTGTTATCTCAAAATTTGGCGGTTCTGTTACAGTGTATGAGAAAAATGCAGATGTTGAAGAGCTTGGCGAGTTTTTAAAAGTTATTGAGATTAACAATATTAGCTTGCCCTATTCGCTTGCAAAAAAGTTATACGATGAATGTAAAATCAATTGTAAGACAATAATGAAATATAAGTATGCGGGTATTACAAGGAGCGAACATAATTTTGAGGACTTTTCTAATGAGGTAGATTTAAAACAGGTTTATGATATAATATCTGTTTGTCACGAAAACCCAAAAAATATGCGTAATTTTGAGGGGTGGATTACAGACTTATCTCATAGAATTAGGCACGGGTATTCTGATGCGGTAGCAGTACACAAGGATGGCAAAATTGTTTCGTGCGCTATTGCACTTGCAACCACGGGAACGGATATATTAATAGGCGGGATTGCAACTTTAGATAAGTATAGAAAACGAGGTTTTGCTAAAAACTGTATATATGAAATAATCAGAAGAAACGAAGGGAAAAATATATTTTTATTTTGCGAAGATGATAAAATAGGATTTTATAAAAAAATTGGATTTGAAAAGCACGGTTTAACGGCGGAGGTTTACTTTTAATGGCAGGTACTTTTTTTGAGTTTGATAAAGAAATAATTTTACTTTCACAAAAGGCGTTAGAAAAATGTAAAAATAGCTTTGAGTATATTGATAAAACTACAGAATATAATCAGCAAAAAGTTCTTTCAGCTTTTATAGAAAACAGAGTAAGTGATTCGCATTTTGCACCATCAACTGGATACGGTTATGATGATAGGGGAAGAGATACGCTAGACAAGGTTTTTGCAAAATCTCTTGGCGCTCAAGATGCGCTAGTTCGGCATAGTTTTATGAGTGGAACTCACACCTTGGGTGTTGCCCTTTTTGGAATGTTGCGCCCAAATGATACAATGCTATGCATTACAGGCACTCCATATGATACAATCCATTCTGTGATTGGTTTAAACGGTGCAAACGGACAAGGGTCGCTTGTCGATTTTGGAATTAGATACAAGCAAATCGACCTTGATAAAAACGGAAAAATCAACGAACAGTTAGCAGTTGAGTCACTAGATGATGACAGTATAAAGCTTGTTTATATTCAGCGTTCAAGAGGATATAGTCTTCGTGATACTTTTTCGGTTGAAGAGATACAAAGCGTTGCACAAAAAATAAAAGAGAGAAAAAATGTAATAATAATGGTAGACAACTGTTATGGTGAGTTTGTTCAAACACTCGAGCCAACACAAGTTGGGGCAGATATAATAGCAGGATCACTCATCAAAAATCCAGGTGGCGGCATTGCAAAAACAGGTGGGTACATTGCCGGCAGGGAAGATTTGGTTGAGCTTTGTTCTTACAGAATGACAACAGCAGGAATCGGGCGAGAAGTAGGTGCGTCGCTCGGAGAAACAAGAGATATGTATATGGGACTTTTTAATGCACCCCATGTTACCGGTGAGGCATTGAAATCTGCGGTTTTTGCGTCCGCATTGTTTGAGATTATGGGGTTTGATGTAAGCCCAAAACCAAACGATATACGCTACGATATAATTCAATCTATAAAGCTTGGTAGTGAAGAGTTAATAACAGCATTTTGCAGGGGTTTGCAAAGTGGTGCGCCTATTGATTCGTTTGTTGTTCCAGAAGCGTGGGAAATGCCAGGTTATGACAGTAAGGTAATAATGTCTGCAGGTGCGTTTACATTAGGTTCATCCATTGAACTCTCAGCGGATGCACCTATAAGAGAACCATTTGCAGTATGGTTACAGGGTGGTTTAAACTTCCATAGTGCAAAATCTGCTATAATGTTTGCAGCACAAGAAGTGTTAAAAGTACAGGGCAAAATTTTTAAAAAATTAAAAGTTGGGGTAAATTTATGTTAGATGATTTTTATAGTTGTTTAAAAAGTGGGACAGATATAAGAGGGGTTGCCGTTGAAGGCGTTGAAAATGAGCCACTGACCCTCACAGATGAGGTAATATATAAAATAGCACAGGGGTTTGCCCAATGGTTGTTTGATGAATTTGGTCAAAGCGAAGATTTAAAGGTTGCTATTGGTCACGATTCTCGAATTTCTGCAAAAAGGCTAAAAGAGGTTTTCATAGACAGCTTGGTTACAGCTGGAATTTCAGTTAAAGATTGTGGGTTATCATCCACGCCGGCAATGTTTATGACAACTGTTGATTTCGGTTGCGATGCCTCTGTAGAAATTACGGCAAGTCATCATCCTTTTAACAAAAACGGATTTAAGTTTTTTACACGAAAAGGCGGACTTGAAACAGAAGATATAGAAAGAATTTTGCAATACGCTCAAGAGGATTTAAATTATAAAGCTTCACAGGCAGGGATAGTCGAGGAAGCTTTGTATATGAATATTTATTCTGAAAATTTGCGTGAACTTATTTGCAAAGAGGTTGATGCAGATGATTACGCTCGGCCACTTCGTGGATTTAAGATAGTTGTTGATGCTGGCAATGGTGCTGGCGGTTTTTATGCACAAAAAGTATTAGAGCCACTTGGAGCAGACATCACAGGGAGCCAGTTTTTAGAACCAGACGGACTTTTTCCAAACCATACGCCAAACCCAGAAAATGCTCAAGCTATGGACTTTATTGCAAAAGCAACAGTTGCAAACGGGGCAGACTTAGGCGTTATTTTTGATACGGATGTTGACAGGGCAGCTTGTGTGGGCAAGAGCGGAAAAGAAATAAATCGAAACGCACTAATAGCTCTGGCATCTTGTATTGCACTTGAAAATAATGAGGGCGCAACGATTGTTACAGATTCAGTCACATCAAGTGGACTCAAAGATTTTTTAGAAACAACATTGGGGGCAAAGCACCATAGATTTAAACGTGGATACAAGAATGTAATAAATGAGGCGCTAAGATTGAATAGAGAGTGTTGCATTAATGCTCCACTAGCTATTGAAACATCAGGGCACGCTGCAATGCGTGAGAATTATTTCCTCGACGATGGGGCTTATCTGATTACAAGAATAATAATTAAAATGGCACAGCTTGCAAAAGAGGGTAAAACCCTTGAAAGCTTAATAGAAGATTTAGTAGAGCCTTTAGAGGCACAGGAAATGCGTATTAAAATTTTAGCATCAAATTTTAAAGAATATGGAAATAAAGTTATAAGTGAAATAGAACAGTTGATGGATAGCAGTGAAATATTTGAAAAAGCGCAAGATAGCTATGAAGGAGTGCGTGCATCAATTGATAAATATGATGGCTGGTTTTTGTTAAGACTTAGTGTTCACGACCCAATTTTGCCGCTTAATATTGAAAGTAATGTTAGTGGTGGGGTAGATAAAATAAAAGAGAAGATAAAAAATATTCTTCAAAAATATGAAAGTCTTGATATTTCTTCATTGAATTAGTGTTTTTAAAATGCAGTTAAGAGGTTTGTATGAGCGATAATCTGAAAAAGCTGATAACAGAACTTAAAAAAATAGCAATAGACAATAAGCTTTGCATTGCCTTTTCAAACGGTGTTGATTCAACCGTGTTGTTAAAAGTTGCAACAATTGCAGGGCTTGATGTTTTGGCAATAACTGTGAATACACAGCTCACCGCGAACAAATCAGATATTGAAAAAGCAAAAATAATAGCAGAATCTATGAATGCGGTTTATAAAACGATTGATATTAATATGTTAAATGATGAGAGGATTTCAAGCAACAGTGAGCTTCGTTGCTATTATTGTAAAGACAAAATGTTTTCTAAAATTAAAGAAACGGCATATAAAAATGATTTTTTAGCAGTCTGCGATGGTACTAATTTTGATGATTTAAAAGAGTATAGGCCAGGGCTTAGAGCTAAATCTGAAAACAAAATACATAGCCCACTTGCGCAGTGCAACTTATCTAAAAATGATGTGAGAAATATTGCAAAAGAGCTATCGCTTAGTGTTGCAACAAAACCGTCATCACCGTGTATTCTTACTAGATTTCCATATAACACAAGGATTACAAATAATTTAATTTTAAAGACACAGGATGGAGAAAATATACTCAAATCATATGGCTTTGAAGACTGTAGGTTGCGTGTTCACTTTGAAATAGCAAGAATAGAAATACCAAAATCGGAATTTGAAAACTTTTTTAAATATAAAGACGAAATTATAAACAAGCTTAAACACCTCGGGTTTTTGTATATAACTTTAGATTTAGAAGGTCTAAAAACTGGAAGTATGGATTTAAATTTAAGAAAAGAGGAATAGCAATGGATGTAAAGACTCTTTTAGAAGAAGTTGCAAATGGTGATTTAGATACGCAAACAGCTTATGAAAAACTCAAAAAGTTACCGTTTGAAAATATGGAGTATGCTTGTCTTGACCATCACAGAAAAATAAGGACAGGCTTTCCAGAGGTTGTGTTTTGTCAAGGTAAGGTGCCAGAACAAACGGCTAATATTTTTGAAAGATTGTATGATATGAATGGCTTAGTTTTAGGCACAAGAGCCTCAAAGGAGCATTTTGACAGTGTTTTAAAAGTGTTGCCTGATGCAAAATATTGCGAAATATCAAAGTGCATAACAGTAGGCTCGCCAGAAAAGACAAGCGGAAAAATTGCAATTTGCACAGGTGGTACAACAGACATTCCGGTTGCTCAAGAGGCTGCTATCACTGCACAGATGTGTGGCTCAAATGTAACAAAGATGTATGATGTTGGGGTAGCGGGACTTCATAGATTGATGAGCAGACTTGATGAATTGCAAGACGCAAACGCAATTATTGCTTGTGCGGGGATGGAGGGTGCCCTTGCAAGCGTAGTTGCAGGACTTGTTAGAGTTCCTGTAATAGCTGTGCCAACAAGTATTGGATATGGAGCAAATTTTGGTGGGGTTTCAGCTTTGCTTGCAATGCTAAATTCTTGTTCAGCAGGCATTAGCGTTGTAAACATTGATAATGGATTTGGTGCAGGATATATAGCAGCTCAAATAAATTCATTAGGGGGTCAAATTTAGTGAAAACATTATACCTCGAATGTCTTTCAGGAATAAGTGGAGATATGACTGTTGCGGCACTTCTTGATTTAGGGGCAAATCAAAAAGAGCTTGCAAGTGTTATAGATTTAATGAACCTCGGTTGCGAATTATATATAGGAAAATCTGAAAAGAACGGCATTTCCTCCTGTTTTTTTGATGTTAAGACTATAAAAAAGGATGAATGTTGCAGAGGCATTAATGATATTTATGAAATTATAAACAAGTCAACCTTAACAGATAATGCAAAAAATATAGCAAAAAAAATATTTGATGTTGTTGCAGATGCAGAGGCGATAGTGCATAAAAAAAGTCGTGAAGAGGTTCACTTTCACGAGGTCGGGGCTCTAGATTCTATTGTTGATATTTGTGCTGTGGCTTTTTGTCTTGATAATTTAAAAATAAGCAGGGTTATTTGCTCGCCAATAAGTGATGGATTTGGCTTTGTAAACTGCGCTCACGGAAAAATTCCAATTCCTGTTCCAGCAGTGGTTGAAATTGCAAAAGCGAAAAAAATCCCTATAAAAATCACAGAAAATAATAGCGAAATGATTACACCGACGGGTGCTGCTATTGTTGGTGCAATTGCAGATAAATTTGAAAACCCAAAGAATATTGTAATTCAAAAAACTGGAATTGGAGCAGGGAAAAAAGAGTTTTCCCATCCAAATATTTTGCGAGCATTTATTTTTGAAGATGTTCAAGAAGATAAAGACAACATAATTTTTATTCAAACCGCCATTGATGATAGTACACCAGAACAGCTTGCTTTTTGCCTTGAAAAGCTTTTTGAAATCGGAGTTAGCGACGCTTTTTTTTCTCCTGTTTATATGAAAAAAAATCGTCCCGCGTGGCAACTATCTGTTATGTGCAATCCAAATATTGAAAGTGAAGTTATAGGGGTAATATTCAAGCAAACTACTGCCGTTGGAGTTCGCAGGCAAAGTTTGGAGCGTGTTATAATGAAAAGGGAAAGCACAAAAATTGATACAAAATACGGCAAAGTGGATGCAAATATATTTTATTGGAACGATATTGAAAAAACCTGTATAGAATATGAATCGGCAAAAGAGATTGCACAAAAAAACAATTGCAGTATTTTGGATATTTATAAAAATTATTAGTCGATAAAAAAACTCGAGCATTATATAATACTCGAGTTTTTATGTTTAGTTTTTATCATCTTCCAACTCGGCTACTTTAATCATAATTGCGCACTCTATACGCTTGCGAAACAGCTCACATCCATATTCATATGTTCCCGATATATTTCCAGTTGAATGATAGGCATTCGCAGCACAGCCACCAGAGCAATAAAGTTTTGCCCAACAGTCGTCACACTCAGACCTAGAATAAACATTGCATAGTTTGAATTCGTCCCTAATATTAGTTTTAGTGACACCGTCCCAAACATTACCCATATTGTATTTAGGTGAGTCAACGAATTGATGACAAGGAAAAAGCTCGCCTTGCGGTGTAACAGCCAAATATTCAGTGCCAGAGCCACAACCCGAAATCCTTTTGTATATGCAAGGACCGTTATTTAAATCTATGGTGTAGTGATAAAAGGTAAAATCATTTTCCTTGTTTTTTCGTTTAATCATTTCTTTTGCAAGGAGTTCATATTGCTCGAACAAAATCGGCAAATCTTCCTTGGTCAAAGCGTATGGGTCAGACGGAGAGCAAACAACAGGTTCCATACTAAGCTCATAAAACCCTAAATCGGCCATATGAAAAATATCTTTTGTAAATTCAACATTATTGTGAGTAAAAGTTCCACGCATATAATAGTTTTTGCCATTTCTTTTTTCAACAAACTCTTTAAATTTAGGAACAATAATATCATAACTGCCGTCGCCAGCAAGATTTTTTCTAAGTTTATCGTGAATTTCTTTTCGTCCGTCAAGACTTAAAACAACATTATACATTTCTTTATTCGAAAAATCTATAACATCATCATTTATTAACATTCCGTTTGTTGTAAGCGTAAAACGAAACTTTTTATTGTATTTTTTTTCTTGGCTTCGAGCATATCCAACTAGCTGTTTTACAACTTCCCAGTTCATCAGTGGTTCTCCGCCAAAAAAGTCTACTTCTAGGTTAACGCGATTACCAGAATTTGCAATTAAAAAATCTAAAGCTTGTTTTCCAACTTCAAAACTCATCAAGGAATTTTCACCATTATAATTGCCTTGTCTTGCAAAACAATACTCACAATTTAAGTTGCAAGTATGAGCAACATGGAGGCATAACGCCTTTATATCTGTGTTTCGATTTTTAAGGTCGAAAGCTTTATTTGAATAAATATCTTCAGAATATAATTTGCCATTATCTTTTAAAAATTCAATATCTTCAATACATTCTAAAATTTCTTCTCTATTAATAGATGCGTTGTTTTTGTATTTATCTAAAATATGAGATACAATATCTTCTTTTTTTGTATTTCCATAAAGACCTATAATATCATAAGCAACATCATCAACTGAATGAATGGAACCACTAAAAGTATCAACAACAATGTTATACCCATTCATTTTATACTGGTGAATCATAAACAATCGTCCTTTTCTGCAATGAAATTGCCGCTCGCTCACACTTTTGTGAAACAGGCGGCAAATTTTTGACTAATAATTACTGTTCTTTGCTGTTTTTGTTTTCGCAAGGTTGGTTAGCAACACCGCAAGAAGTTTTACAAGCAGATTGGCAAGAAGTTTGACATTCGCCACAGCCACCATTTTTCACGCTTTTAGCAAGGTCGCGAGTGTTAAGAGTATTTATTCTTTTCATTATAAAAATCTCCTTTTATAAATGTATTATTAATGAGTAATACTATACAACAAAATATGTATATTGTAAATAGCAAATGCAGTTTTTATGTAGTTTTATAGCAAAATTTTTATTGAATTTACATCATATCCATTAGTTTTAAAAATATCAACACCGCAATTTTTCAAGGTTTGCAAATCGTTGATAATTTCTTGATTTATTTTTTCACCAGGCACTATAATTGGAATTCCTGGGGGATAAGCCCACACATATTCTGCCGATGTTTTATTGCAAGCTTTGTCTATGCTGATGTTTTGGTTTGGCAATTTCAAGGCTTTGCTAGCCTTATAATTTATTTTTGGTAAAGTTGAAATAATAGGGGATGGGCCTTTTACTTTTTTGTGCTCACACCTTTTATCTATTTCTAAAACTGCGCTTGCAAGCTTTAAAATATTTTCAGGTTTGTCGCCAAGTCCTGTCATTGCAATTAAATATTGAGCTGATGCCATTTCAACTTCAATTTTATAATTTTCTCTAAGCATTTTTGCAACACTTGTTCCTGATAAATTAGTGTTTATTGTTGAAATTACAATCTTGCTATTGTCAAAATCAAATATACATTTATGGTTTTTAATATTATCAAAACCGTATCCTAAAACAGATAAATTTTTTAGTTCTTTTGCAGTTTCACAAAAAAGATTAAGAGCCATTTCCCATTGATTAAATAAAATTTCACCTTGCTTTTTTATTAGATTTACACAACCATCAATTGAGGCTAGTAATAAATACGATGGGCTACTTGTTTGAAAAATTGAAAGCTCATTTGCTAAACTATCACAAGATATCAAATCACTATTTAAATGTGCAATTGCAGTTTGTGTAAGGCTTGGCAATGTTTTGTGCAAGCTTTGGACAACAATATCAGCACCTGATTTTATAGCACCTTTTGGAAAATTATAAAAGCTAAGGTGTGCGCCGTGTGCCTCGTCAACAAGAACAGGAATACCATAATTGTGGGCAATTTTACAAATGCCTTTTATGTCACTAATTATACCTTCATATGTTGGGCTAGTTAAAATAACAAGTTTTGAATTTGGAAATTTTTTCAAAGCAAAATTTATTTGTTCGGGAGCAATACTACCATAAATTCCAAAATCCTCATCAATTGTTGGTAGCACAAAATGGGCGTTTAGCTCCAGAAGTTCTATTGCATTATAAACAGATTTGTGGCAATTTCGAGCAACAATAATTTCGTCACCATTACAAACGGCACTGCGAATAGATGCAAGAATTCCACAAGTGCTGCCACCCACTAAAAAGAAGGACTCGTGGCTTTCCCACAGCTCAGATGCTTTTTTCATCGACTCTGCTAAAATTCCTTGCGGTTTGTGTAAATTGTCAAAACCATCAATTTCGGTAATGTCTAAACTGGCGCAAAGTTCGCCTAGATAGTCACCGCAATCTATATTTCTTTTATGTCCCGGCATATGCATAGGTGTAAAGTTTAATTTCTGATATCTTTTTAGTTTTTCTAAAATGCTTTGCATAGTTTTCCCTCGTTATGTTTATAATTTAATTAATATAATACATTATAATGGTGAAAAAAACAATTTGCCAATTTGGTGTTTTTGTATACTTATTCTTGGATTTATGCTATAATATAAATTAATTTGAGGGGAAATTTTTTTGGAGGGGTTATTTGTGATTGAATTAATTAATTCTACGGGTATTTATTTTTGGATAATTGTTCTAGTTGCAATGATTTTTTTAGAGGCAACAACAGTATCTTTAACAACAATTTGGTTTGCAACCGGAGCTTTGTTTGCACTTATTGTTTGTGCTTTAGGTGGCTCTGTTGCTCTTCAATGGGCAGTTTTTGCTCTTAGTTCTGTTTTGCTTTTGGTAGTTCTTCGCCCCTTTACAAAAAATGTTTTAAAAGTTAAAAAGCAAAGTACAAATGCGGATAGAATAATTGACCAAAAAGCAATTGTAATTGAAACAATTGACAATTCAAAGGAAACAGGTCAAGTAAAACTTATGGGGCAATTTTGGTCTGCGAGAAGTTTAGATAACCAAATTATCGAGGAGGGGAGCGAGGTTATTGTTCGCTCTATTTCTGGGGTAAAAGCGATTGTACAATTGTGCAATGATGTGCAAGTTTGTAATAAATAATATTTTTGTAGGGAGAGTGTCTTATTATGCATTGGTTAATTTTTCTAATTATTTTAGCTGTATTTTTTATCGGTACGAACATTGTTATTGTTCCACAAGCAAAAGCTTATACAATTGAGCGTTTAGGTGCGTATAAAGTAACATGGGAAACAGGTTTACATGTTAAAATACCTCTTTTTGAAAAGATTGCAAAAAAAGTTTCATTAAAAGAGCAGGTAGCAGATTTTCCGCCACAGCCAGTTATCACTGCAGATAATGTTACAATGCAAATTGATACGGTTATTTATTTTCAAATCACAGACGCTAAGCTGTATACATACGGAATCGAAAATCCTATGTCTGCGATTGAGAACTTAACAGCAACAACTTTGCGTAACATTATAGGAGATTTAGAGCTAGACCAAACTCTTACATCGAGGGATATTATTAACACCAAAATGCGTACAATATTAGATGAAGCGACAGACCCGTGGGGAATTAAGGTTAATAGGGTTGAGCTTAAAAATATTATACCACCACGAGAAATTCAAGAATCAATGGAAAAGCAAATGAAAGCTGAGCGAGAGAGAAGAGAATCGATTCTAGTTGCTGAAGGTAAAAAGCAATCCTCAATTTTAGTAGCTCAAGGAGAAAAAGAGGCAATGGTTCTTAGAGCAGACGCAAAGCGTTTGTCACAGATAAAAGAGGCGCAAGGTGAGGCAGAGGCATTGACAACTGTTCAAAAAGCGTTGGCCGATTCGATTGAGTTTTTGAATAAAGCTGCACCTAATGATGATGTTATTAGATTAAAGGCACTTGAGGCATTTGCAAAAGTGGCAGATGGAAAGGCTACAAAAATTATTATTCCATCTGAAATTCAAGGTTTTGCTGGTCTTGCAACATCTTTCAAAGCATTGGTTGAAAATGATGATATTGTAACTGAATAATGGTATAAAAAAAGAACCATATCTATGGTTCTTTTTTAAGATATATTTAAAAGTTAACTTCTGTATCATAATAACAACAAGTAAGGAGCTTTTCCATTTGCTCTGGTGTGATTTCTCTAGGGTTTGAACCAGTGCAAGCGTCACCAACTGCTAATTTTGCAACATTTGGAAGTTTATCAAGGAATTCTTTTTCGTCGATTATTCCACCCTCATAGTCTTTAATACAACTCGGAATATCAAGCTTTTTGTTAAGCTCGTTTATATGAGAAATAAGAGCATCAACTGTTGGTTCTAGTCCAATGAATTTTGCAATATCACAATATCTTTTATTTGCAGTTTCATTAACGGCATTAAACTTTATAACTTTTGGTAAATACATAGCGTTTGCACAACCGTGAACAATATGCCCGCCACTATAAGCTGCACCAGTTTTGTGAGCCATTGAGTGGACAATACCAAGCAAAGCGTTAGAAAATGCCATTCCAGCAAGGCATTGTGCGTTGTGCATTCTTTCTCTTGCGGTGCTGTCACCGTTGTAAGAATCAATTAAAAATTCACTAACCATTTTAATTGCGTGCAGGGCAAGTGGGTCTGTGTAATCACAATTAAGGGTGGAAACATAAGCCTCTATTGCGTGCGTCATAGCATCCATACCAGTGTGTGCTGTAAGTTTTTTTGGCATTGTTTCTGCAAGGTCAGGGTCAACAATTGCAACATCAGGTGTAATATTAAAGTCTGCAAGCGGATATTTAATGCCCTTTTCATAATCAGTTATAACAGAGAAAGCAGTAACTTCTGTTGCTGTTCCAGATGTTGAAGGAATTGCGCAGAAATGTGCTTTTGTGCGAAGTCTTGGGAAGTTAAATGGTATACACAAGTCTTCAAAAGTTGTGTCTGGGTACTCATAAAATGCCCACATTGCTTTTGCAGCGTCAATAGGTGAGCCACCGCCAATAGATACAATCCAGTCAGGCTCAAATTGCTGCATTGCTTTTGCACCTTTTTTTACAGTTTCAACTGATGGGTCTGGTTCAACTCCCTCAAAAAGCTCGACTTGCATTCCTGCTTCTTCAAGGTTTGCTACAACTTTGTCAAGAAAACCAAATTTTTTCATACTTCCGCCACCAACGACTACAAAAGCCTTTTTACCTATTAAATCTTTTAATGCGTCGATTGAACCTTTTCCGTGATATAAATCTCTTGGTAATGTAAATCTTGCCATTTATAATTCCTCCAATTTTTAATTTTGCAATCTAAAAAAGATGCCCGTTTAAAAGATTACAATGACATTATAGTATATAAGTTTATGATTGTCAATAATTTAACGATATAAATCTTAAACAAATATATGTTGAAATAATAAAAGAATATGTTAAAATATAACTATGTATCTGTACTGTTCATTATAAAAAATATTATATTAAATTAAAGGAGAGCTATGATGATTAAAGTAATGTTTGTGTGCCACGGCAATATTTGCAGGTCACCAATGGCTGAATTTGTGTTTAAGGATATAGTGAAAAAGAGAGGGCTAGAGTCTTCGTTTCTTATAGCATCATCTGCAACTAGCACAGATGCTATAGGAAGCAAAGTTCACTATGGAACAAGGGATAAGTTAAATGAGTTTAACATATCTACAGACGGAAAAATCTCGGTTCAGATAAAAAAATCTGATTATGATAAATATGATTATATAATTGGAATGGACAACAAAAACATAACAAATTTAAACAAGTTGTTTGATAATGATAAAGAAAACAAGGTGTTTATGCTACTTGATTTTACAAAAAGAAAAGGGGATATTGCTGACCCTTGGTACACAGGTGATTTTGACATAACTTATAATGATGTTTATGAGGGATGTCAAGCACTTTTAGAGCATATAATTAGTAACGAAAATAAATAACAATTTGTAGCCGTGATACAATTTTATCGTGGCTACTTTACTTGTGGTCATTGTTTTTAAAGATTGGATTTGCTTTTTCTTTTCCGCTTTTTGCTTTGCCTTGAATTTCGGGAACGGGTGGAACACTATTTTTTGACAAGTGAGTTTTCTTGTTGCTTTCTGTGCCGTGTGGTTGTTTTGGGTCTGGTCGTTTCATTCCAGCTTTAGCCATAAAAATCACTCCTAAAATTACTTAAAAATAGTATTAACAGATTTAGCAATTTTATAAGTATATTTTGTTAAATAAAAACAAGACTATGAATCTCATAGTCTCGTTATAATAAAAAATGATATTTGTATAAACTGTTATCCTTTTTGAATTACTTCAGCTTTGCAGGCGGAAACAAAACTGAGAGTGTCATTAACATCGTCAAATATAACAATTACTCCATATTCGTTCCTTATAACTGCTCCGTTTGCAATTTGAACGCCACCGACTTCGATTGTTACATCTTCGGTTCCAATTGGTAGATAGTCCTGTATTGCATTGAGGCAATTAGCACTGCAATCATCTGGGCTTGGGGTAGGTGCTGGCAAATAGGTGATGTTATCATTATAAGTTACTCCAGGGATTTGTATTCCGGCAATTTTACATATAGATAATGCGCCAGTAACAACGCCTGTTCCAGTTTTTAATTCAAACAATCCAGCATTAGTTGCTGAGTTTGGCACTAATGCGTTAGGAACTCCGGTATTAACATCTCCGCTTGCAGTAGTAACATCAATGTTTGAAATTGGATAAAGATTTATTATTTGCTCGATTAAATTAGTCATTTGGGAAATACAAGCACACTCAACCACATTTCCAGGTGTACCGTCTTTACCGTCAACACCATCTTTACCGTCGACACCGTCAATACCGTCTTTACCATCTACTCCGTCAATACCATTTAACCCATTTTCACCATTTCGTCCATTCAGGCCATTACGGCCGTCTCTACCATCTCTGCCATCCCTACCGTCTTTACAATATATTACAGGAACGGGTGGTCTTGGGGGACGATGATGGCACCTGCATTTGCAACAGCAATAAGAGCCATAAGAATTATAGCAATCATTAAAATTCGTAACATTTGTATCCATAGTTTCTAAGCAAAATTTATTCCACATAAAATATCTCCCTTCAAAACTACTAGAGCAGTAGTCCTTAGTATATTTTATGTAGCTTGTATATATATGTTAAAATAAATTAGTCTAGTAATTTTAGTTTTAAACCTATAATTAAACAATAGATTGTTAATTATTTTAAATAAGCATTGACATTTTAATAAAAATAATGTAATAATTAATCTGTCGATTGATTATATAAATTCATTATTTGGATGAATGTTTCTACCAACTGCCTTACAGTTGACTATAACAATCTTTTAGTTAAAGGGATTGTTGTAGTTAAAATTAGGTGGCTTTTTTTATGCCCAAATATCAGGGGGTATTAAAATGAATAAAGATGTAGTAATAGTAGGGGCAGGACCTGCGGGTATTTTTACGGCACTCGAAATGATTAGAAACGGTAGTAATAAAAATATTTTGATTGTTGAAAAAGGGCAGTCTATTGAAAAAAGAAGTTGTCCAAAAAGCAAAACAAAATATTGCGTTAATTGCAAACCGTATTGTCATATAACAACTGGATTTTCAGGTGCGGGAGCATTTTCTGATGGAAAGTTATCTTTAAGCCACGAGGTTGGAGGAGATTTGCCACAGCTAATAGGTGAAGAGTTAGCTCAGGAAATGATTAACTATACTGACCAAATCTATCTTGATTTTGGTGCTGACGAGCATATAGAAGGAATACATAATGATGAGGAAGTAAAAGAGATAAGAAAGCGTGCGATACAGGCAGGCTTAAAGCTTGTTGATTGCCCAATAAGACACTTAGGAACAGAGAAAGCTCAAGATATTTATTATGCAATTGAGCAGTATTTGATTGAAAACGGTGTAGAAATTTTATTTGGATATGAATGCACTAGTATTATATTAAAGGATAAAAAATGCCTTGGTGTTAATATAAAAAATAATAAAGAAACATTAGAAATATTGGCAAGGCATACAGTCATAGCAACAGGTCGAAGAGGTGCGGATTGGTTTGAAAAAATTTGCCAAGAGCATAATATAGCCCACGAGCCGGGAACAGTTGATATAGGTGTTCGTGTAGAGGTTAGAAACGAAGTTATGGAAAAAGTAAACAATGTTCTTTACGAATCAAAGCTTATTGGTTATCCAAAACCTTTTAAAAATAAAGTTAGAACATTTTGCCAAAACCCAGGTGGATTTGTAAGTCAAGAAAATTATGATAACGATTTAGCCGTTGTTAATGGCCATTCGTATAAAGGGAAAAAATCGGATAACACAAATCTGGCAATACTATGTTCTCATAACTTTAATGAGCCTTTTAACCAACCTATTGAATATGCGCAAAAAATTGGAGAGCTAACTAATATGCTAGGCTCGGGGCACATACTTGTTCAACGCTTTGGAGATATTTTGGACGGTAAAAGAACTTGGCAAAAAGAGCTTGTAAGGTCAAATATAAAACCAACGCTACCCGATGCCATAGCAGGAGATATAACAGCGGCAATGCCCTATAGAGCGATGATAAACATAATCAATTTTATAGAGGCTGTAGACAATGTTGTGCCAGGGTTCGCTTCAATTGAAACACTTTTGTATTCACCAGAATTAAAATTTTATAGCAATCGCGTAAAAATGGATGCGAATTTTAACACAAGCGTAGAAGGTCTTAGTTGTCTTGGTGACTCTAGTGGTTGGACTAGAGGGCTTATGATGGCATCTGCTATGGGAGTGCTTAAAGGAAGAGATTTGTCGAAATAATAATTAAATGCCTGTATGCTTATAAAATTAAAGCTACAGGCATATTTTATTTTTAATTATTATTTAGAATTAACTATTATTTAGAATTAACTGTATATGGTAAAAAATGTAAAGATTAATTGCTTTTATGTAACAAAAGATAGATGTATATAACTTTTTGTTAAAATTTACATAGATTTTACATTAACTTGCTATGGTTTTTACTTTAAAAATATATTATGTAAACAAGCAAATACCTAGTAAAATATTATTTTTAATAAAACAGAGGCGATTGTATGGATATTTTTTCAATACTCACATTTATTGGCGGACTAGCACTTTTTCTCTATGGTATGGATGTAATGGGGAAGGGACTTGAAAAACACTCTGGCGGAAGATTTAAATCAGTGCTAGAAAGACTAACATCAAACCCAATAAAAGGCGTTTTGCTCGGGGCAGGAGTTACAGCGCTTATTCAAAGTTCATCTGCAACAACAGTTATGGTTGTAGGCTTTGTAAACTCTGGAGTTATGCAACTAAGTCAAGCAATTAGCATAATAATGGGTGCCAATGTAGGAACAACAATAACAGCTTGGCTTATCAGCCTTACTGGAATTCAGGGTGACAATTTGTTATTGCAAATGATGAAACCTTCATCTTTTTCACCGGTTTTAGCGGCAATTGGTATCGTTCTTTCTATGTTTTCAAAAAGCACAAAGAAACAAGATATTGGCGGAATTATGCTTGGATTTGCAGTATTGATGTTTGGAATGGAAACAATGTCCAACGCAGTTCAACCGCTTGCAAATGTTCCTGAGTTTACAAGCATTTTAACCCTATTTTCAAATCCAATAATTGGCATCTTAACAGGAGCTTTAGTTACTGGAATTATTCAAAGCTCATCTGCAGCAGTTGGTATATTGCAGGCACTATCAGCTACCGGAAGCATAACTTATGCGTCTGCAGTTCCCATAATAATGGGTCAAAATATTGGAACTTGCGTAACTGCAATGATTTCATCTATCGGTACAAACAAAAATGCAAAGCGTGCTGCAGTTGCACATCTATATTTTAATATTATTGGAACAACAGTATTTTTAGTTGTTTATTATTCTTTGAATGCAATACTGAAGTTTCCTTTTATAAATGATTCTATAAACGCTATGGGAATCGCGGCAGTTCATACGATTTTCAATTTATTTGCAACAATAATATTCTTACCATTTACCAAGCAACTTGAAAAACTCGCTTGCATAACTTTTAAGAGTAGTGAGACATCAATAGAAGAAGAGTTCAGACTTCTTGATGACCGTTTGCTAGCATCTCCATCAGTGGCAGTAAGCCAGTGTTATGCAACTACCTGTCAAATGGCTGAGATTGCAAGGGATACATTGTTTAATGCTATGTCGCTGACTAAAGTGTATAGTAGCACTAGAGCAGAAGAAGTTAAAACGGGAGAAGATTTAGTCGACCTGTATGAAGACAGAATTGGGACATATCTAGTTAAATTATCAAACAAAGATTTGTCTGTAAATGATAGTAGGCAGACCTTTAAAATGCTACACTGTATAGGTGATTTTGAAAGAGTAAGTGATCACGCTGTTAATATTATGAAAGTTTCAAAAGAAATAAATGACAAAGAGATTTCTTTTTCTAAAGAAGCAGCAGACGATTTGAATGTTATGCATTCTGCTGTTAAAGAAATTATTAATATTGCTTTTGACGCATTTTTAAAAGATGATGTGGGGCTTGCAAAAAGGGTAGAACCGCTTGAACAGGTGGTAAATAAATTAAAATCAAAACTAAAAGCAAGGCATATTGAAAGACTAAGAAAAGGCGGATGCACAACAGAAATTGGCTTTATTTTCTCAGACCTTATAACGAATTATGAGAGAATAGCAGACCATTGCTCAAACATCGCTCTTTGTTTAATTCAAGTGCAACAAGATAATTTTGATACGCACGAATATATTAAAGAACTTAAAAGTTCGGATGATGAAGTCTTTGCAGCCGAATACAAAGAGTTTTATGAAAAATATAGCTTGTCTAAAAACATATAATTGCTTATACTGTAATAGGTGATTACTATGATATATATTGTAGAAGATGATATAAATATAAGACAGCTTCAGGCGTATGCACTTAAAAATAGTGGATATGAGGTTGCTGAATGTGATAATGCAAAACAGCTGTTTGCACTTTGCGAAGAAAGAATACCACGGTTAATTGTGCTTGACATTATGCTACCAGACCAAGACGGAATCTCTATTCTTAAACGCTTAAAGTCTGACCACAAAACAAAGGATGTACCTGTTGTGATGGTTACTGCAAAATCATCCGAGCTTGACACTGTAAAAGGTCTTGATGCAGGGGCAGACGACTATTTGTCAAAGCCCTTTGGCGTAATGGAGTTTATTTCCCGGGTAAAAGCAGTGTTGCGTCGCACTGGTAGCACTGCTCAACCTTTGATATATAAAGCGTCGGGAATAGAGCTTGACGATGAAAAGCATTTAGTTTTAGCCAACGGAAATGTGTGTGAATGTACATACAAAGAATATGAGCTTTTAAAATATTTGCTTGTAAATAAGGGAATTGTTCTTTCAAGAGAAAAAATAATGTCTAAAGTTTGGGATACAGATTTTGAGGGCGAGAGCAGAACGGTTGATATGCATATTAAAACTTTGCGTCAAAAACTTGGCGAGTGTGGTTCAGCGATTAAAACTGTTCGCAATGTAGGGTATAAAATTGATAAAGAATAAAAGTGGGGGAGCTTAATTGGAAGAAAAAATTAATTCAAGATTGCTTTTAATTGGTATTTCTTCTATGCTCATTACGTGGATATGCACTATGATTATTATCAATCAATACTATAATAACCGCATTAAAAATGGAATAAGAATGGTGTCAAAAGTAGCTGTTGAAGTGTATGAAGAATACGATGATGTTCAAAAATATAGTAAATTATCTTTTGATAATTTCAATGTTATGATTGTGGATAAAAACGGAAAAATAATATTTGAAAACTCTGAAAATAAAAACGCTGAAAATGTCCTTCAAAGCTTTGAAATACAAAAAGCCCTAAGTGAAGGTAAATACGAGGTTGTAAAGGTTTCAAAAAAACTAGGCTACAAATCTTTTTACTATGTGAATAAACTGGATAATAACAGTGTTTTATGTGTATCTAAAGATGTTGAAAATGCTTATTCAGTTTTTAACCCACCTATTCAGATTTTTATAGCTATTGGACTTGCTATATTTTTAGCCTCTTTATTTGTTTCTAAAGAGCTTACTAAAAACATTACAAAACCAATCGAAGAAATGGGAAAAAATATCGATGAAATAGATAAAAATGTGCCTTATAAAGAGTTAGAGCCACTTGTTGATGCTGTAAGCCAATTTAAAAACAAAAAAAGAGAAAATGAAAAAATAAGGCAAGAGTTTACAGCAAATGTATCTCACGAACTTAAAACACCACTCACATCAATTTTAGGTTACGCAGAAATGATAGATAATGGTATGGCTAAAAAAGAAGACATTAAAGAATTTGCAGGAAAAATACATACAGAAGCACAAAGACTTTTAAATCTTATTGGAGATATTATAAAACTGTCAGAACTTGATGAACCTATAAATAGTGAACATAATTTTGAGGCAGTTGACCTTTATGAAATATCAACTGAAATAAAAGAACTGTTGGATTTCAACGCCCGTCAAAATGATATAAAAATCACTGTAGAGGGTGAAAGCCCTTGCAATGTTTTTGCAAATAAAATGATGATAAATGAGCTTGTATATAACCTGTGTGACAATGCTATAAAATATAACAAAAATGGTGGCGAGGTTAAAATATCGCTATCAAATGATACAGATGCAAAAAAAGTAAAAATTTGTGTTGAGGATACAGGCATTGGTATACCGGAAAAGTATAAAGTTAGAATTTTTGAAAGATTTTATAGAGTTGATAAAAGCAGAAGTAAGGAGACTGGCGGAACAGGTCTAGGGCTTGCAATAGTAAAGCATGTTGCAATACATCACGATGCAAAGATTTCTGTTTTTAGTGAGATTAACAAAGGAACAAGGGTAGAAGTAATTTTTAATGCATAGAACTACCAAAAATTATTTTAACAAGTTTTAAGCTTGAATTTATGTAGCTTAATATGATATTATATCTTGGAATTAAATTTGTAGGTATGGAGAGTGTTATTTGTGTTTTCGGCTTTTGGGTATAAAACAAAAATAAATTACATATCTAATATTTTTATTAACAATGCTTTTTATAATAATTTAGCAGCTTCATTTTCGTTTTGAAAATGAGTTGCTATTTTTTTATATGATAAAATGTAAAGGAGTTTTAAAATGGGAGAAATGAAAAATGAGGGTATCTATGATGCGAAAACACTGGGCACTCCAAAAATGCTTTTGCTTGGTATCCAACACACTTTTGCAATGTTCGGAGCAACAATCCTTGTACCAATTATAACAGGGCTTGATATTGCTACAACACTTTTGATGGCAGGTCTTGGAACACTAATGTTCCACTTAATTACCAAAGGTAAGGTTCCAGTTTTTCTTGGTTCATCATTTGCATTTTTAGGGGGATATGCAGCTGTTGCACCAAAGCTTGCAAATGGAGAAGCAAACAAAGAAATGCTTCCGTACGCTTGTCTTGGAGTTGCAGTTGCTGGGCTTGTCTATGTTATATTGTCAGGCTTTATAAAGGCATTTGGCGTAAACAAGGTAATGAAATATTTTCCACCAGTAGTTACAGGCCCGATAATTATCTCAATTGGATTAATCCTTGCCCCAACAGCAGTGGATAATTGTAGAGAAAACTGGTTGATTGCAATTGTAGCACTCTTAACAATAATAATATGCAATATTTTCGGCAGGGGTATGATAAAAATTGTACCAATAATTATTGGAATTGCAGTTTCATACATACTTGCAATTTTTCTTAAAGAGGTAGATTTTTCGCAAGTTGCACAGGCAGATATGTTAGGTATACCACTGAATAAAAGCGTATTTATTACTAACGCATTTTCTGATAAATCACTTGCAGTTACAGCGATAATTGCAATTGTCCCTATTTCCCTTGCTACTATGATGGAGCATATCGGTGATGTATCAGCAATTAGTGCAACAACCGGAAAAAACTTTATAAAAGACCCAGGAATTCACAGAACACTTTTAGGTGATGGTCTTGCAACGACTTTTTCAGCGTGTTTTGGTGGCCCTGCAAATACAACTTATGGAGAGAACACAGGTGTTTTGGCACTTACAAAAGTTTATGACCCTGTAGTTGTTCGTATTGCAGCTGGCGTGTCGATTATTCTTTCTTTTTCACCAAAGGTTGCAGCTTTAATAGGTACAATACCAAGTGCTGTAATAGGTGGAGTTTCATTTATACTTTATGGTATGATTTCAGCTATAGGCGCTAGAAATTTGGTAGAAAATAAGGTGGATTTTACAAACAGCAGAAACCTTATAATTGCTGCTATAATTTTGGTATCAGCAATAGGAATTGATTCTATTTCCTTTAAAATTGGTAGTGTGCCAGTAAGCCTTTCAGGTCTTGCGATAGCGGCCATTGCAGGTATTGTTTTAAATGCTGTTTTACCTGGAAATGAATATGTTTTTGAAAAAGATGGCGAAGTAGAAGATAAATCAAAAGGATTTGCTATTTAAAAAAAATAAAAGCTTACATCAATAGTTGGTGTAAGCTTTGTTTTTTATTAGTAAATTTTATCTGGGAATGTTTGTTTACAAGCGATAAATAAATATGATATAATAACCGCAAGCGATTATTATATTCAACTTATGTCCCGCCTAATTGGCGATACAATAATGTGATTTTTTAAATTCCTTATTTTATGGAGGTTATGCAAATGTCGATTATTCGCAAAGAGGCTTATTTTATGTCTTCTACAGGTGAGCATAAGATAAGATGTTTAATTTGGCAAGATGATGAAATTATTCCAGTAGGAATTTTTCAAATTGCCCACGGTGTTTCAGAACATATAGGGAGATATGATGAATTCGCCCGTTTTTTAGCGGCAAACGGTTTTATAGTTTGCGGAAACGACCATCTTGGGCACGGCAAATCTGCGGGAAGTTTGGAAGAGTTAAGTTTAATGCCTAAAGACGGTAGGGTAAGAGTAATTGATGATATGCATAAGTTATATAACATAATGTCTAAGAGATATCCAGAGCTGCCATACTTTATGTTTGGGCATAGCATTGGTTCTTTGTGTGCTAGGATTTATGTTTCTTTATTTGGCGAAGAGCTTGCAGGTGCTGTTTTTTGTGGAACAGGGGAGGTGCCAACCTCTCTAACTTTCCTTGACAAACCATTTAATTTAATTACCGATAAAATGGGTGCCGATAAAACAGCAAAAACAATAACTAAACTTTTTTCAAAAGTAAAATGCATTGGAATAGATAATCCAAAAACTGAAAATGATTGGATTAGTTTTAATGAAGAAAACATCAAAAACTACAACAATGACCCAATGTGTGGCAACCCTTTTTCACTTGGGAAATGCAGCACAATACTTTCTTTTGCAGTTGATGCGTGCGCAAGGGATTGGGCATATAAAGTGCCAACGCAACTACCTATTTTGCTAATTTCAGGTGCAAACGACCCCGTGGGATTATTTGGCGTTGGAGTGCAAGCAACTTGTACTAATCTTGAAACAGCAGGGCATAGCCCATCTATGATTTTATATCCAAATGCAAGACACGAGATTTTAAATGAAGATAAAGATACAAGGGAGCAAGTTTACTTTGATATTCTTAATTGGAGTTTTTTAGCTTTAAATAGTTGTCAAAATATAAAAGAAGATAAATTAATATAATTTCCGTTACAGAATAATAGCTACCACTTTATTATAGGTGGTAGCTATTACTATTTTAAATAGGCTAAAAAAGGAGACGCAGTAAACTGCATCTCCTAAAAAAATTAACCTATTATTTATACTCGTCATAATCTCTGTAAATACTCTCATCATAGAAATTATTTTCAGAAGGATCATGGAGTGGTGCCCAAACTTGATTGAAAAATGGGTTTGCCTTTGCAATTGCATCATAGTTCCAAGGCATTGGAAGACACTCAGGACACCAGTGACCACCTTTGAGAACAAGGTTTGGAGTCATAGTAAATTCGTGACCGTGAGCACATCTCCATTTTGCAGGGGAGTACACATCGCCCTTTTTCATTTTCTCTGAGAGACAAGCGCCACCTCTAAATTCAGCAGCCTTTTGCATATCAGCAAAGTCAAGTTCAGAAATGTCCTTAGACTCATCATAACCGTGATCGAGATATGATGGAACATCTGTAGGTCTTGAAAGGTCAACCATTGACCAGTCTGAAGGGAGTTTTGCCCATTCTTCTTTTGAACCAAAGAATGCAGACATTCTCTCTTTATCGTTATTTTCAATCCAGGTTAGTGTACCGAATCTTTCATCTTTTGCAATTTTTTTCATAAAGTACTTTCCAATCCTATTTGCAGCAACAAATGAAAGCTTAAAGTAGGAAGGAATTGTTTTTGAAAGTCCAGCAAAGTACTCGTTAACAGGAACATTGTGTCTGAAGTGGAGATAATCATCAAGCACATCAGAGTCTGTGTACCATTGACCGTGGAAGTTGCGTGTTATAAACCAGTTTGGCTCAAAGAGTTTTTTAGCAGCACCTTTGCCCATACCGATAGAACTTAGTAGCAAGTCCTCAAACTCGTAGTTAGTAAGTCTGTATTCTTTACCACTACCAATGTTGTAAAATCTTCTCCAAAAATCTTCAGGAAGGTCAGTTGTGCAGAAGTTTGCAAGTAGTGTTGCAGAATCTTCAACAGTAGCCCACTCAAGAACACCGCGAAGAACAACGTGGAACATAATTGGATCCATATTTTTAAGGATACCAGGGTACATTATGCCAGTTTGACGCATTGATACCCAGTGCTTAAGACCTGACTCAGCAAATATAGCCTCTGCCATTGTTTTACTGATAGCATAGTGGTCGTATATACTAATTTTTATGGGGTCACCAGTTCTACCCCAATGTATTGGCTCGTTTCTGTCGCCAGTTTGTGCAACTGTACCTATGTACAAAACTTTAACATCGTCAGGATTTGGCTGTGCTTTAACAGCTTTAACAATGTTTTCAGCAGCTGTAACATTTGTTTTGATTGTCTTTTTTGGATAGTAGTCAGCAGAAGGTGAAACCATACCACCGACGTGTAAAACGTAGTCTGCGCCATTTACACAATCAAGAATGCTTTCATAACTTGTAAGATCGCCCCAGACGATTCTTACCCTTGGATCCCCAAGATATTGTTTGAATTGTTCCCTGTTCTTCTCACTGTCTCTAAGAAGAACAACGATGTCGAGATTGCCTTTGTCATAAATCTCCTTGAAGCCAGCCCAGCCCATAGTACCAGAAGCGCCAGTAAGAAATACCTTTTTGTTAGCCATACGTTTTTTTCCTCCAATTTTTAATTTTAACAAAATTATTTTCGACAAATGAGACAAATGATATGATATCATTTTATTGGCAAGATTTCAACACATCAACTATGTTTTTAATAAAAAATGTTTATTTTATATTTCCAAAGAAAAATCGGAAATATCGTAGTCATCAAACTTGATTTTATACTCTTTAGTTTTATTAAGTGATACCATTATTTTAAAGAAAAGGCTCAAGAAAAACACGCACATTACTATTGCAATATAATCATAAGGCTGTGCAAAAGCGTAGTTAGAAATTTTACCGATGTAATCAATTTTATAAGTAACAACTCCTATTAAAGATTGCTGTGGCACTATTTCAACCTTCAAATCATCGGGATATTTTTTTGTTTTATAGCAAAGGTTACCATCTACAGTTTCTACAGAAGAAACTCTTTTTATATTGCGAGGTGAGGATTTATCTGTTTTAAACAAAATGATATTGTCTACCTTAACCTCATTTGGAGAAATCTTTTTTGTGATAATAATGTCATTATCAGAATAGTTAAAAGCTGGCGAGTCATTATGTATTGTGTACGCTCTAAATCCGCCAATTGTAAGCTCGGGATTTTTTATAAACACGAAAACGGCTAAGCTTATAACCCCAACAATTATAGAAGAAATCAACAGAAGCGTTGAGAAAAAATTTAAAACAGAGCGAGAAAATTTGTTTTTACTTTTAGAATGAATAACATTATCTTTTGATATTTTTTTATTTTTTGTCTGCTCTTTTTCAGGAGGTATAAGTTTAAAATCAGAAATATTATCATCTTTTAATGCGTTGTTTTTAGAAATAAATATATCATCTTTTTTACTTGAAGAAATATCATTTTGAAAATCAGGTTTTGAGAACGATGAAACCTCATTTTCAACAGCCAACTTTTCATCAATCACATCACTTGCTTTATTACAAGAGTTATATCGGGAATTATATTTTGGTTCCAACTTGTCATCAATTATACGAAAATCATTAGAATTATCTGTAAGCTGTGCAAGAGTGGCTTTTAATTCTTTGTTTTCCTCTAGTAATAATTCGTAAGACTCTCTTATTTCAGCAATCATTTTAGATGTTGCTTTGTCAATTGATTCGTTTTCAAACTCTGGAGAATTATCATATATCTCTAGCGCTTTTAGTCGTTTTGCAAACGCAACGCAATCTCTGTATAGTTTTTGATTTTTTTTGTCTAGCGACTTGTTTTCAATTTTAAGCTTGTCTATCGTTTCAAGAAGAGAATTTTTTTGCAGTTGAACATCTCTGCTGAGTTTCATATTTTTTGTAAGCTCGGTTTGAATAAAGCTTACATAGTCATCAACTTCTTCAATATTATATCCGTTAGATTGTATTGAAAAAAGTCTATTGTTAATATCCATATTTTTAAAAATCCTCCTTAAAGCGATGCGATTGCTACAGCCAACACTTATATTCTATAACGATATGAAAAAAAAGGCAATAGAAATTTGTCGTCTATTGCCTTTTAAAATCTAAATTTATTATATTACATTGTTTTTAAAAACAATTGCGCTGCATTTTATAGCTAACTATCCTCAACTTCCATAAAAGTAGATTGTGTCTCAAGTAGCGGATTTTTATCCACGCTATCATCTTTATTATTATCGTCTTTATCTTTCATAGAAAATTTAAGCATAACAGGAGTTATAAGAGTTGTAACGATAACTATTAAAATTACGGCAGGGAACAGGGTAGGTGAAATTAGCCCTATTTGTGCTCCTTGTTGGGCAACGACCAGTACAACCTCACCTCTAGTGACCATTCCAATACCAACATTTAAAGATTCTTTGTTAGAAAATTTGCAAATTTTTGCACCAAGACCACAACCAATAACTTTAGTTGCAATAGCTACAACAAGTAGAATTGAAGAAAAAATCAATAATTCTTTATTCATACCTCTTAAATCTGTTTTAATACCGATACTTGCAAAAAATACTGGTGAGAAAATCAGATAAGATGCAACATTTAATTTTTTAGCAACATACTTTTGGGTTTTTGCAATGTTGCAAAGGAATAAACCTGCAAAGTATGCACCTGCAATATCTGCAACACCGAACCAAGTTGTTGCTGCATAAGCCATAAACAAGCAAAAAGCAAAAGCATAAACTGCTATACGCCTTTTTTGACCATATTTCTTTTCAAGACATCTAAATAAGTAGTGAATTGCTGTTCCAAATACGGCAAGAAATACAAAAAACAAAGCTATTTTTCCGAGCGCTACAGATAATTTAACTTTGTTATCTGTAAGGCTTGTAATTGTTGTTAAAATTATAATTCCAAGTATGTCATCAATTACGGCAGCACTAACGATGGTAGTTCCGACTTTACCGTTGAGTTTGCCAAGTTCTCGAAGTGTTTCAACGGTAATACTAACAGAAGTTGCAGTTAAAACAACGCCGATAAAGAGTGCTTTTAGCATACCGATTTCATCGGTAGCATCGTGAAAAAAGAAATGGTACGATAAAAAACCGCCTGCTAAAGGTAGTATTACACCTAAAATAGCAACAACGACAGAAGCACCGCCAGTTTGTTTTAGCTGTTTTAAGTCAGTGTCAAGACCTGCGATAAACATAAGCATAATAACGCCAATCTCAGAAATCTTGATAAGAAACTCACTTTCCGTAAGCATTCCAAGAACGCTAGGCCCGAGTATTAAACCCGCTATAAGAGTTCCCAAAACTTGTGGCATATTAACTTTTCTTGAAGCAAGACTGAATAACTTTGTCGAAATCAAAATAATAGCAAGGGATAACAAATAATTATTTGATTCCATTTAAGAAGCCCCCTAAATTTGAATTATTAAAATTAACTTACTTGATATTAAGTATGTTGAGATTATACAGCAAAAATTATAAAAATTCAATGAAAAAAGTTTGGAATATACAATTTTCTTGCAAAAACTTGGGTAATTGTGATAACATAATTAAAATAGTTTAATTATGGTTTGGGATGTGTGACATATAATGAAAATTACAGATAAGCTAAAAGAGGAAGATTTTGTTGTATCATTCGAGGTTTTTCCACCGAAAAATGATGCACCTTTTGAGCCAGTTAAAAATGCGGTTTCAAAATTGTCAGAATTAAACCCTAGCTTTATGAGCGTGACCTATGGTGCAGGTGGCGGAGTTTCTAACAATACAATTGATATTGCATCATACATAGAAAATGACCTGGATACAATGGCACTTGCTCACCTTACCTGTGTGTCATCGTCACAAGATGAAATCTCAGATACTGTTAACAAACTAAAGAGCAAGAATATAAATAACATCTTAGCCTTGCGAGGTGATATACCAAAAGACATGGAGTTTCCAAATGCAGGGTATTATAAATATGCATACCAACTTATTGAAGATATAAAAAGCAAAGACGATGGCGATTTTTGCATTGGTGCAGCTTGCTATCCAGAGGGGCATATTGAGTCGAATAATAAAGAAAAGGATATTGAGTTTTTAAAACAAAAGGTTGATTGTGGAGTTGATTTTTTAGTTACTCAAATGTTCTTTGATAATAATGTTATGTACAATTTTTTATATAGGGCGCTTGCAAACGATATTAATTTGCCGGTTTTTGCCGGAGTTATGCCTGTAACAAACAGTAGGCAAATTAAGCGCATTTGCGAGTTGTCTGGAACAAATCTAACACCAAGATTTAAATCCATTGTTGATAAGTTTGGAGATAATCCGCTGGCACTAAAGCAAGCGGGCATTGCATACGCAACTGAACAGATTATAGACCTTGTAGCGAATGGAGTTAAGGGTATACATTTATACACGATGAACAAACCAGAAGTTGCAGAAAAAATAATGGAAAACATATCGGAAATTCTAAAATAATTCCTAAATAACAATTTGGCAGTAAAACAACATTAAACTTATAACTTTTAATTAAAAATTTACAATATGTTAACCTATTTTTGCCTATATTTGATAACATTAATATTGGGTGATGTGGTGTTTGGTTATGTAAAAATTTGTAAACCAGAACTTAAAATAAAAGATTATGAAATATATAAAGGCGTATATTGCTCTCTTTGTAAAGAGATGGGAAGAAGCTTTGGATTTGTTTCAAGGCTTGCTTTGAGTTATGATTTTGCATTTCTTGCACTTATGAAAATGGCTCTTGACGATAAATGCCCAAAAGTAAAAAAGGGGCATTGTAGTTTTAATCCTTTTCATAAATGTAATTGTTTTGAAAAAGATAATAAATGGATTAGATTTTCTGCTTATATTGCAATGATAATGATGTATTATAAGATTAAAGACGATATAGAGGATAGCGGATTTTTCAAAAAAATAGCTAGTCTTTTAATGCTTCCAATAGCCACGCTTTTTCACAAAAAAGCAAAGAAAAAGTATGCAGAGCTTGATTGTGCTATTGAAGAATTAATGAAACAACAAAAAGAACTTGAAAATAAAAAATGTGAAAAAATAGATGTTGCAGCAAACCCTACGGCGACAGCTTTGAGCGAAATTTTTGCTTATGGTGAAACTGATGAACAGCAAAAAAGAATTATACAGCATCTAGGGTATTGTGTTGGCAGATATGTTTATATAATTGATGCTATAGACGATTTAGACGAAGATTTGAAAACAGGTGAGTACAATACTTTTGCAATTTCATATAGACTTTTAAAAGGTGATGATACAAAAAATATAAAGCTTGAAGCGGGCGAAATTATTGACAGGACTATATCAGAAATAATTAATACTTATGAGCTTTTGACAGTAAACAGATTTGGTAATGTTTTTGATAATATTTTTTATGAGGGGCTTTACAAAGAAAAGGAAAGAGTTGTAAATAAAGGGGCGATATAATGGACAATCCTTATGAAGTTTTGGGCATTTCGGTTAATGCAACTGATGAAGAAATAAAAAGAGCATATAAGCAAATTGCTAGGAAATATCATAGTAGCAATTTTGATGGAAGTCCTCTTTCGGATATTGCAAAAAGTAAGATGGAAGAGCTTGACAATGCGTATGATGAAATTATGTCCAAACGCCGTGGGACATCAGATTCTAATGCAACATATTATGCAAAAGGAGAGAACGAGGATACCTCTTATTATGGAACAACAACCCAGTATCCAGATGTTAGAAAGTGCATAAGTCAGGGAAGATATGATGATGCTCTTACTATACTTCAGGGAATTCCAGCAAATGTAAGAACGGCTGAATGGTTTTATTTAAAAGGTTCTATACAGCAAAAAAGAGGGTGGATTGAAGAAGCGTATAACAACTATGTAGTTGCACTTGATATGGACCCATATAATAAAGAATATCAAGACGCTTTAAATGAACTCAAAAATCCTAAAAGAAAATCGCAAGAATATTATGGAAACAACGGGCGGTTTCGTAATTCACACGCTTGTTCTGATAATTGTGATCTATGCAATATTTGTATGGGGCTTGTTTGCTTAGACTCTTGTTGCGGTTGCTTAGGTAGTAAATGTTGTTAACTAAAAAATAGGAGGCTGTATAGTTGAATAACACATTACTTACGGCTTTTGGTGGAATAATTACGGCATTGTCTATTCTTATATTGTTTCTTGCAAATGTTTTTCCAACACTTTCGTATACTTTGCCTGCACTAGCAGGTGTCTTATTATTAATATTTGTAAAAGAGGTAGATAAAAAATGGCCTTTTATGGTTTATTTGTCCGTTAGCACTCTTTCACTTATATTAATTTCAAACAAAGAAGCTACAATTTTATATATATTCTTTTTCGGTTACTATGTAATATTAAAAGATATAATAGAAAAACGATTTTCTTCATTTGTTAAATGGATTTTAAAATTTGCAGTTTTTAATATTTCAATATTTTTAGCGTTTATTATTTTAATTTATATTTTTGCTATCCCAGATGGTGACTTGCAAGAGTACGGCAAATATGTAATGCTAGCCTTAGGAAATGTAACTTTTATTGTGTATGATTACACGCTTTCAACACTAGCTGTTGTTTATGATAAGCGTTGGAAAAATAAACTTAAAAAATATTTTTTAAAATGACTGTCAGTTAATATTTTTTTTTGCAAAAAGGTGTAAGATTACGAACGAGGGTGTTTATCCTCGTTCTTTTTTGAAGGATTATAAAATAAATCTTGCATTTATGTATTGCCTTTTTTATATTAAGAGTATAAAATATATATGTGTTTTTAAATTAAAGTGATTAGGTGGATGTTATGAGCAGTAAATTGCTTTCAAGAATTGAAAATTTATATCCAACACTTTCTAAGAGTCATAAAAAGGTTGCAAAATATATTTTAGAAAATTATGATAAAGCGGCATTTATGACGGCTGCAACTCTTGGAAAAACTGTGGATATTAGTGAGTCTACAGTTGTAAGATTTGCAACGCATCTGGGCTATGATGGTTATCCCGAGTTGCAAAAAACACTTCAAGAAATGATAAAAAGCAAGCTTACCGCAGTTCAAAGAATGGAAGTTACAAGCGTTAGAATGTCGAGTGACGATGTTCTTGACAAGGTGCTTTCAAGCGATGTTGATATGATAAAAACGACTTTAGAAAACATATCAAAAGAGGATTTTAAGCTTGCAGTTGAGGCAATAAATAAGGCAAAGAAAATATACATTTTAGGCGTTAGAAGCTCTGCATCCCTTGCAAGTTTCATTGCCTTTTATTTCAATTTAATGTATGACCAAATAGAGCTTGTAGATTCTGCAAGCCCTAGTGGTATTTTTGAGCAGATTTTTAAAATTACAAGTGATGATGTTTGCATAGCTATAAGCTTTCCTAGATATTCAAAGCAAACAATTAATGCTTTGCAATTTATTCAAAACAAAGGGGCAAAAGTTGTAGCAATTACCGATAGCAATTCGTCGCCTATTGCAAAATTTTCGAATTATGTTTTGGTAGCAAAGAGCGATATGGCATCATTTGTAGATTCACTTGTTGCACCACTTAGCGTTATAAATGCACTAATTGTAGCTGTGACATTAGAAAATAAGGATAATTTAATTAACAATTTTAGTGAACTTGAAAATGTTTGGGAAAAATATGAGGTTTATGAAAAGATGGAGGAAACACTAGAAGATGTCTAAGAATGTAATTGTAATTGGCGCAGGTGCTGCAGGGCTAGTTGCAGCGGGAACATCCGCAAGTCAGGGAAACAATGTAACTCTTATTGAAAGAAACGACAGAATAGGCAGAAAAATTATGATTACAGGAAAAGGCAGATGTAATGTTACCAATGCTTGCTCAATGGTAAATGAATTAATTGACGCAGTGCCAGTTAATGGAAGATTTCTTTATAGTGCTTTCACGCAATTTATGCCACTGGATACAATAGATTTTTTTGAGCAACTAGGTGTTCCACTGAAAATTGAAAGAGGCAACAGAGTTTTTCCAGTGTCAGATAAGTCTGTTGATATTGTAGACGCATTAGATAAATTTATAAAGCAAAATGGTGTAAAAAAAATAAAAGGCAGAGTGCAAAAGCTAATTATTGAAAATGATACCTTAGTTGGAGTAAAACTAGAAAGTGGAAGCGAAATTAAAGCGGATAGCGTTGTAATTGCGACAGGTGGAGTTTCATATCCTCTCACTGGTTCTACTGGCGATGGATACACGCTTGCAAAGCAAGTAGGGCATACTATTGTAGAGCCAAAGGCTTCACTCGTTCCGCTTGAAAGTGATATGAGCATTTGCAAAGAGTTGCAAGGACTTTCGCTTAAAAATGTTAGCGTTAAAGTTGTAAATACTAATAATCATAAAGGAGTGTATTCCGATTTTGGAGAAATGCTTTTTACTCATTTTGGTGTAACGGGTCCGGTGATTTTGAGTGCAAGCTCTCATATTAAAGATATTGAAAAAAGCAAATATGAGCTTGTAATTGATTTAAAGCCTGCACTAAGTATTGAAAAACTAGATGCAAGGATACAAAGGGATTTTTTTAAAAATTCTAATAAAGACTTTGCAAATTCACTGAGTTCACTATTACCACAAAAAATGATTCCTGTAATCATAGAGCTTTCAAATATTCCACCAAATATTAAAACAAATCAAGTAACTCGTGAAATGCGACATAAACTCGTCAATATAATAAAAGAATTTAAAATATCAATAGATGGTTTTAGGCCAATAGAAGAGGCAGTTATTACTTCAGGTGGCGTAAAAACATCAGAAATTAATCCAAAAACTATGCAGTCAAAACTTATGCCGAGTGTATATTTTGCAGGTGAGGTTATAGATGTTGATGCATACACTGGTGGATATAATTTGCAAATTGCATTTTCTACAGGATATCTTGCAGGAATGTCAGTCTAGGAGGATTTGTTATGATAAACATTGCAATAGATGGGCCAGCAGGAGCAGGAAAAAGTACAATAGCAAAAAGTCTTGCTCACAGTCTTGGTTATATTTATGTTGACACAGGAGCGCTTTATAGAGCTGTAGGACTTAATGCTTTAAGATTTGGGTATGATACAAAAGACGAAAAACTTGTAACTAGCACCCTAAGCAAAATAAAGGTAGAGCTTAAATTTATCAATGGGGTTCAAAAGATTTATTTAAATAATGAGGATGTATCTGAAGATATTCGAACACCACAAGCGTCAATGGCGGCGTCTAATGTTTCTGCAATTGCATCAGTTCGCGAGTATCTTTTTGATTTGCAACAGAACATAGCAGATAAAAATAATTGCATTATGGATGGCAGGGATATCGGTACTGTTGTTTTGCCAAATGCACAAGTAAAGATATTTTTAACAGCCTCAGTGGAAGAGAGAGCAAACAGAAGATATAAAGAGCTTATGGAAAAAAACATAGAAATTGATTATAATAGTGTATTAGAGGAAATGGAGCAAAGGGATTTTCAGGATTCTAATAGAGAAATTGCGCCTCTAAAACCAGCAGATGATGCAATAATAGTAGACACTACAAACAAATCTTTACCACAGGTTATAAATGATATAAAAAATATTGTGGAGGAGAGAGTTTAATGGCAAAAGAATATGAATTTAATTATGATAAAAAAATAAAAAGCAAAAAAGGCTTTTCTTATAATGTATGGATGCCCCTTGCAAAGCTTGTGATTTCACTTCAAAGCAAAAAAGTTGAATTCTATGGTATCGAGAATATTCCAAAAGAGGGGGGATTTATTATGTCTCCCAATCATATTAGCAATTTTGACCCAATTACTATTGGCGCAAATGGCGTAAGAGATTTGCATTTTATGACAAAATCAGAGCATTTTCAACATTGGTATACTAGGCATATAATTTCATTCTTTAATGGATTTCCTGTAAAGCGTGGGGCAGTTGATAGGTCTGCAATTGATTATGCTATCAGAGTGGTAAATGAAGGTCATGTGCTTTGCGTTTTTCCTGAAGGCACGCGCTCAAAAACAAAGGAAAGACCAGAAAAAGGCAAGCCGGGTGTTGCGATGATTGCAAAGCAGGCAAATGCTGATGTTATGCCTGTTTCAGTGCGCAGAATTCCTATTGATGATAAGCGTTTTAAAACTGTTGTTAGATTTGGTGAAATAATTAAATATGAAGATTTAGGATTTACGCAAGAGGGTAAAACCTCTGAGATTCGCGTAGCAACAAGAATTATAATGGAAAGAATTGGTGACTTATGGGATATGGGCGATGCGAAATAATTGTTGCAAAAACTGCTGGGTTTTGTTTCGGTGTTCGTCGCGCAATTAACGCTGTAGAAACCGCTTTAAAAGAGTCTGACAGTGTATGCACTTTGGGCCCGATTGTTCATAACAATGCTGTTGTAGAGCATTTTGAAAAAAAAGGTGTTAGGGTGATTGACAATCCCTCACAAGCACCAGATAACTCTACAGTTGTAATAAGGGCACACGGCGTTACAAAAGCAGTTTCAAAGGAGCTAGATTCTAAAGGGATTAACTGCAAAGATGCAACCTGTCCTAAGGTTAGAAAACTGCAACAAGTTGTTGATGAAAAAACTAAGGAAGGTTATGTTGTTTTTATAGCAGGAGATAAAAATCATCCTGAAATCATTGGTGTTATAAGTGATAGTACTTCTGAATACTACACTTTTAAAAATACACAAGAGTTACAAAAGGTTATAGATGAACATCCAGAATTGGTGAATAAGCACATATTTGTTGTTCCACAAACAACTTTTAGTATTAAAGAGTGGCAAGAATGTATAAAAATAATAAATTTGGTATATACAAATGCTACAATTTTTGATACAATATGTGGTGCAACCGAAGAAAAGCAAAAAGAGGCAATCGAGATTTCTAAAAAAAGCGATAAGATGATTGTAATTGGGTCACATAATAGTGCAAATACAGTCAAGCTTAAAGAAGTTTGCCAATCAAACTGCCCAACTCATTTAGTTGAGAGCGCAAGTGATATTGATAAAATTGACTTTACTGGTTGTTCTTGTGTTGGTGTTACTGCGGGAGCCTCGACTCCCGATGGTATAATAAAGGAGGTTCTTAAAACTATGTCTGATTTGTTTAATGAAAAGGCAGAAGTAGCAAATGGGGAGCAACTTGCGACTTCTGATTTTGAGGAAATGAGCTTTGCTGAAGCCCTTGAAGAATCACTCAAAAGTATGAGCACAGACCAGAAAATCAAAGGTGTTATCGTTGGTATTTCACCTAACGAAATTCAGGTTGATATAGAAAGGAAGCACGCAGGTTACATTCCATACAGTGAGTATAGCTATGACCCAACTGTGGATCCCGCAAAGGATGCAAAAATTGGCGATGTTATCGAAGTTATCATTATGAAAACAAATGATGCTGAAGGTACTGTTATGCTGTCCAAACGCCGTGTTGATGCTGCTAATGCTTGGAATGATATTATCAGCGCTCATGAAGAAGGCACAATCGTTGAAGCAACTGTAACCGATGTTATCAAAGGCGGAGTTCTTGCAACAACAAAGGGTGGAGTTAGGGTATTTATCCCTGCGTCTCTAGCTGTTATGTCAAGAAGTGAATCGCTTGAGAGTCTTTTGCATACAAAAGTTTCTTTCAAGGTTATAGAGGTTAATAAGCCTCGTAGAAGAGCAGTTGGTTCGATTAAAGAGGTTATTAAAAATGAACGCAAAGAACTAGAAGAAAAGTTCTGGAGCACAGCACAAGTTGGGCAAGTGTACACAGGTGTTGTAAAATCTATGACAAGTTATGGTGCGTTTGTTGATATCGGTGGCGTTGACGGAATGATTCATATTTCTGAACTTTCTTGGAAGCGCATAAAGCACCCATCAGAAATTTTAAACATCGGTGATACTGTAGAGGTTTATATTAAATCTTTAGACGATAATAAAATTTCTCTTGGTTATAAAAAAGCTGAGGACAACCCATGGGAAGTACTTAAAACAACTTATTCCGTTGGGGATGTAATTACTACCAAAATTGTTGGTATGACTAGCTTTGGTGCATTTGCACAAATAATTCCTGGAATCGATGGACTCATACACATTTCTCAAATTGCTGATAGACACATTGAAAAACCACAAGATATACTCTCAGTTGGTGAGGAAGTCACAGCTAAAATTACAGAAATTGATTATGATAAAAAAAGAGTAAGTATTTCTATTCGTGCTCTTATTGAACCTAAGGATGAATTAACTGATTCTGT
Source organism: Clostridiales bacterium (assembly GCA_012519975.1). Classification (GTDB taxonomy): domain Bacteria; phylum Bacillota; class Clostridia; order Oscillospirales; family Acutalibacteraceae; genus RZYX01. The sequence continues at coordinate 35,869 of JAAYPE010000037.1, read as the reverse complement.
AGAATAAACTACAGGGGAAACAGATATATAAATTATGCACTATATAACGCTGCCTCTGTATAAGGGGCAGTGTTGTTGTAATGATTAGTAGCAATATTTTACAAATTTTAAGGGGGTGGCAAGCTTGCTAAAGAGAATAAATATTATCTGTGGACATTATGGAAGTGGCAAAACAAACTTCTCTCTAAATCTTGCAAGTAAACTAAAGAAAAGTGGAGAACGAGTAACAATAGTTGATATGGATGTTGTAAATCCTTATTTTAGAACATCGGACTATAGGCAGGAGCTTGAAAGTTTAGGCATAAGAGTTATTAGTCCACTTGCTGCGGGCACAACACTTGATACACCATCAATTTCTTCAGAAGTTTGCTCAGCTCTTGAGCAACAAGATGGCTATGTTATTATTGATGTTGGCGGGGATGATGTTGGAGCAACTGCCCTTGGGAGATTTGAAAAAAACATAAAATCTACTGATAATTTTCAGTGCTTTTATGTAATTAATAAATATAGAAAATTTATATCAACGCCGAGCGAGGCAGTTGAGTTAATGCGCGAGATTGAAGTGGCAAGCAAGTTAGAAATGGGTGCAATTATTAACAACTCCCACCTTGCAAATCTCACAAGCACGGAAGATATATTGTCATCAATTGACTATGCAAATGAGGTTTGTTCTTTATCAAAGCTTCCTTTGTTTGCGACTACAGTTCCACAAAATCTCAGTGATAAATTAGAGGGCAAAGTGCCAAAAATTTATCCTGTTGAAATTATCGTTAAGCTGCCGTGGGCAGATAAAGGAGATGTATGAAATGGCAAAAGTTACGATTAATTCGGATATATGTAAAAGCTGTGAACTTTGCATTACCGCTTGTCCGAAACATATCATTGAGCTTAGCAAAGATTTAATGAATAGCAAGGGTTATCATCCGGCAATAGTTTTTGACCCTGAAAAATGCATAGGTTGCTGTGCTTGTGCTATTATGTGTCCAGATTGTGCTATCATTGTAGAAAGGTGAGTGAGTAAAGTGTCGGAAAGAATTTTAATGAAGGGAAACGAAGCTCTTGCTGAAGCTGCTATCCAAGCAGGATGTACTCGTTTTTTTGGATACCCAATAACACCTCAAACAGAGCTTGCGGCCTATATGGCGAAGCGTCTGCCAAAAATTGGAGGAGTTTTCTTACAAGCGGAGTCCGAAGTTTCTGCTATAAATATGTTGCAAGGTGCGGGAGCCGCAGGAGTTAGGGCGATGACTTCATCTTCATCACCAGGAATCAGCCTAAAGGCTGAAGGAATTTCTTATATGGCTGGGGCAGATGTCCCTGGACTTATAATAAATGTTCAACGAGGTGGCCCAGGACTTGGCGGAATTCAGCCATCACAAGCTGATTATTGGCAGGCAACAAAAGCACCGGGTCACGGAGATTTTCATATTTTAGTTTTTGCACCAAACTCAGTTCAAGAGATGGTTGACCTTGTTTCACACGCTTTTGATTTATCTGATAATTACAGAGTTCCAGCTATGATTTTAGCCGATGGATTACTTGGTCAAATGATGGAACCTGTTGAAATAAAAAGTAGCGATGAAAAAGTTGAGCTACCTAAAAAGCAGTGGGCTACTTGTGGCCACAATAACGAGAGAGAGCATAATATAGTAAACTCTTTATTCCTACAAGCAAACGAGCTTGAAAGAGTTGTTAGAGAGCGTTTTGAAAGATATAAAGTTATAGAAGAAAACGAAACAATGTGCGAAAAATATATGACAGATGATGCAGACTACATAGTTGTAGCTTTTGGTGCAACAGCAAGAGTTGCAAAAGCTGCTGTTAAAGATGCACGCGCAAAAGGCATTAAAATTGGCCTAGTTCGCCCAATAACCCTTTGGCCTTTCCCAAAAGAGGAGCTAAAAGAAGTTGCAGTAAACGCAAAATCTTTTCTCTGCGTTGAAATGAATATGGGTCAAATGGTTGAGGATGTTAAGCTTGCTATTGATTGTAGTCGTCCGGTTGAGTTTTTTGGACGCACAGGTGGCGTAATTCCAACACCGGCAGAGGTTTTAGAGCAAATTGTTAAACTTTCAGGAGGTGAGCAGTAATGGCAGTAGTTTTTAAAAAACCAAATGCATTAACAGACAAGCCAACCCATTATTGTCCTGGTTGCACTCACGGCATAGTTCACCGACTTGTTGCAGAGTGCATTGACGAGCTTGGAATAGAAGGAAAAGCGATTGGTGTAGCTCCAGTCGGTTGCGCTGTTATGGCTTATGATTATTTTAGCTGTGATATGATTCAAGCACCGCACGGAAGGGCGCCGGCTATTGCTACTGGTGTTAAGCGTTCATTACCTGACAGTTTTGTGTTCACCTATCAAGGAGATGGTGACCTTGCAGCTATAGGTACAGCTGAAACAATTCACGCAGCTGCAAGAGGTGAAAATATTACAATTATATTTATAAATAATGCAATTTATGGAATGACTGGCGGACAAATGGCACCAACAACATTGCCAAGTCAAGTAACTCAAACATCACCATACGGGAGAAATGTAAATGAGGTTGGATATCCAATCAAAATGTGCGAAATGCTCTCAACTCTTGATGGTGCTACATATCTAGAAAGAGTGTCTGTTGATTGCGTAAAAAATGTAAATGCAACAAAAAGGGCTATTAAAAAAGCGTTTCAAACCCAAATTGATGGCAAGGGATTTTCACTCGTAGAGGTAATTTCAACTTGTCCTACTAACTGGGGATTGTCACCAAATGCCGCACTTGATTGGCTTCGTGATAATATGATTCCTTATTATCCGCTTGGTGTTTATAAGGATAGTACAAGCGATAAGGAGGAGAAATAATATGCAAGAATTCAACTCTATTTTAGCCGGCTTTGGGGGGCAAGGAATTCTTTTTATGGGCAAGGCAATTGCTTATGCAGGTCTTATTGACGGAAAAGAAGTTTCTTGGCTACCTTCTTACGGGCCAGAAATGCGTGGAGGAACAGCAAATTGTAGCGTTTGTATTTCTGAAGAAGATATTTGCTCTCCACTCGTTACCAATCCTAATGTGCTAATTGCAATGAATTTGCCGTCCTTTGATAAATTTATTGATACTGTAGTTCCTGGTGGCACAGTAATTATCGACAGCACATTGGTTTCAAAAAAAGTCGATAGAACTGATGTGAATGTTAGTTATATACCAGCAACAGAAATTGCTGAATCCAAAGGACTAAAAGGGCTTGCAAACATAATACTAATTGGCAAGTTACTTGAGCAGACTAATTTTTGTTCTTATGAAACAATCGAAAAAACAATTAATGAAGTTGTTCCAGCAAGAAAAAAGAACCTAATTCCTAAAAATATGGAAGCAATTAACATCGGAATGAACTACAAAAATTAATTATTATTTTAATAAAAAAGAAAGATAACCTATGTGTGTTATCTTTCTTTTTTTATTTGTGTACTGTAATCGACAGAAATTGTATGGTCGTAATAATATAATGTTTTTGTAGGGGGGATAGTTGTGAGACAAAGTGTGTACATAGATATCTTGGTTGCCCTTAATATATTTGTTAATTATTTTTTATTGCTTGAAACCTCTTTTATAACAAATGAAAAAACAAATAGAGTCAGGCTATTGCTTGCAAGCACACTTGGCGGATTATATTCGCTGATAATAATTTTTCCTAAAATGAATAATTTCCTATCATTATTATTAAAATTAACATTTTCAATAACAATTATTTTATCTGCCTTTAAAATAAAAAATATAAGGCATTTTTTACGACTGTTTGCAACATTTTTTATCGTAAATTTTATATTTGCAGGAATAATGTTTGCAATATGGATAGCCTTTAAGCCTAATTCAATGCAGTTTAATAATGGTGCGGTTTATTTTGATATTAATATTTTAACTCTTACGATTATGACAATTTTTTGTTATGCGATTATAACAATTTTAGCAAAGCTTTCTCGTAGAAAATCGAGTGTAGATAAAATTATAGACATAAGCATTGAGTTTGAAAATAAAGTTGTAACAGGAAAAGCCTTAATAGATACAGGAAATTCTTTGTGCGATACATTTACAGGATATCCAGTGGTTGTTGCGGAATATAGCTTTATAAGTAGTGTTTTGCCCGAAGAGTTAGACACCTACATAAGTAACATTTCAAACCTTGAAACATCTTCAATTAGTGATAAATACAAAAACAAAGTAAGAATTATACCATTCAGTAGCATTGGTGGGGAAGGAATACTAAAAGCATTTAGGCCAGATATGATAAAGATTAATTATGACAAAAAAATAATTAGTACTAAAAAAGTTTATGTGGCTGTTAAAAAAATTGCGTTATCAAATGGAGAATATTGTGCAATTGTAAACCCTGCATTATTGCATAGCATTGAAAGGGAGGAATTGTTAGTTGAGTAATATAAAAATAAAAATCAATACACTTGTTATAAAAATAAAAAAAGTTTTTGGTGTAGCCGAAATAAATTATATAAATGGACCTCAGACATTACCACCGCCACTAAAAAAAGAAGAAGAAGCCGAAATAATGAAAAGAATTCAAATGGGAGATGAAAATGCTAGAGAACCACTGATAACCCATAATTTAAGGTTGGTTGTGTATATTGCAAGAAAATTTGAAAGTTCTGGTGTAGGAGTAGAGGATTTGGTGTCGATTGGAACGATAGGGCTTATAAAAGCTGTTAACACTTTTTGTCCTGAAAAGAACATTAAGCTTGCAACTTACGCCTCAAGATGTATAGAAAATGAAATACTTATGCATCTTAGAAAAACAAATGCAATGAAGCTAGAAGTGTCTATTGATGAGCCTTTGAATATAGATTGGGATGGAAATGAGTTGTTGTTGTCGGATATTTTAGGCAGTGAACCTGATACGGTTAATAAGGGAATTGAATATGAGGACGAAAAAAGAATTTTGTATTCAACTATAGAAAACTTGTCGAACAGGGAAAAACTAATAACTCAAATGCGATTTGGTATGGGGGGATATAGGGAGCATACTCAAAAAGAAGTCGCAGATATTTTGGGTATATCACAAAGTTATATTTCTAGAATAGAAAAGAAAATAATCGAGCGGTTAAAAAAAGATATGGAAAAAATATTATAAATTTCTACCTTTTAAGACCTAAATGTGATATAATAACTACCGTGAAGTTATTATATTTATTATGAATCTTAATACTAATGGATGTTTGATTTATATGAAAAAAGGGCAGGAAGTTTATCTAGTATCTTTTGCTTTGGTTTTATTGTCTTTAATACTGTTATACGACTTATATAAAACACCAAGCCTTAGTCCTGCAGTCGTAAAAGAGACTGCGGGTACTTCTAGTTTTGAAGTGATTTCAAGTGCTGATGATACCATTTATAATAGTGAGAATGAGCAAATTCATTATGAAGATGCAAACTCACAAAAATCCAAACAGAACTATTCGGGAATAGTTAATATTAATACTGCAAGCGTTCAAGAATTAATGTCTTTAAATGGTATTGGTGAGGTTAAAGCGAATGCTATCGTCGATTATAGAATAGAAAATGGACTTTTTGATAATGTTGATGAATTAACTAATGTTAAGGGTATCGGTGAAAAGACTGTTGATAAAATAAGAAACAAAATTACAGTTTAATTTAGGAGAGAGAAGTTTGGTTTTTTCGAGTTTAACTTTTATATATATTTTTCTACCAATTTGTTTTATATTATATTATTCAGCTAGTAGTATAAAAATGAAAAACATAGTGTTGCTTTCTATGTCCTTGTTTTTTTATGCTTGGGGAGAGCCACGGTGGATTGTAGTTTTATTACTGAGTTCATATGTTGAATATTTAGGCGGACTTAGAATAGATAAGTACAAAGGTACTTGGAAAGCAAAAGCGTCACTAATTGCATCTGTTGTGATATCGCTTTCAATCCTTGTTATTTTTAAATATTTTGATTTCTTTGCAAGCACTGTTAATAGTGTTTTTAAAACAGATATTGGACTTTTAAGACTTGGATTGCCTATAGGTATTTCGTTTTACACGTTCCAAACTATAACATATTCTGTTGATGTTTACAGAGGCCGTGCAAAAGTACAAAAATCATTTGCCGATTTGCTACTATATACTTGTATGTTCCCACAGCTTATAGCCGGTCCAATTGTAAGATATGTCGATATAGATGAGCAAATCCGTGATAGAAAAGTAAATATTAAAGATGCCTCATATGGTGTTACTAGATTTTTAATTGGTCTTAGTAAAAAAGCTTTGCTTGCAAACTTTGCTGGTCAAATTGTAAAAGAGTTAATCGCAGGCGACTTAAATAAGCTGTCGGTGCTTGGTGCTTGGATTGGTATAATTGGTTACTCGTTCCAAATATATTTTGATTTTTCAGGATATTCTGATATGGCAATAGGTCTTGGGCATATGTTTGGGTTTAAATATGTTGAAAACTTTAATTACCCATATATTTCTAAGTCGATTTCAGAGTTTTGGAAAAGGTGGCACATATCATTAACGACATTTTTTAGAGAATATGTTTATATCCCTCTTGGTGGAAATCGAAAAAATCACGCTTTAAATCTTCTTATAGTTTGGTTTTTGACGGGTATGTGGCACGGTGCTAGTTGGAATTTTATAATATGGGGACTTTATTATTTTGTTTTCATTATGTTAGAAAATCTTTTCCTTAGAAAATTATTAAACAAAATTCCAAGAGTTTTTTCGCGTCTATATACTCTTTTAGTCGTAATTGTTGGATGGGTGTTTTTCTATTTTGAAGATATAGGAAAACTGAAACAAATGCTATCAATTATGTTTGGTTTTGGTGGAATACCATTTTCAAATGTAACTGACTTTGCATATTTTTCTAATAGATTATTCTTCTTTATTATCGCAATAATTGCTTGTACACCAGTAGCAAGATATGTAAAGGAGCTGCTTTATAAATTCTCAGAAAAAAGCTTGCGTTGTGAGTCTTTAGTTGATATAACCAATATTATTTTTAATTTAATTTTGCTAATTTTATGCACATCTGCTCTTGTTGGTTCAAGTTACAATCCATTTTTATATTTTAGATTTTGAGGTGAGTTTATTTGGAAAAGGAATATAGAATGAATTTTAATATATTTGCTAGAATTTCTGTTGCCCTTTTTGTTATGCCTATAATTATTATTGGAGCAATTAGTGCTTTTGATAAAGACCAAACAGTATCAAAGGATGAGAATAGAACCTTAAAACAAAAGCCTGAGTTTAGTGTTATAAGTCTTGTCAGTGGCGATTTAACTAAGGATTTTGATGAGTATTATGCCGACACTTTTCCAAACAGAAGTGGCTTTATGAAAATAAACAAAAAGATTAATGCGTTTTTTTCGCAACGGGCTACAGGAAGCGATAATATCGTTATTATAAACAGAGATAATGATGAAAATGATTTTAAAGGTGAAGCGCTTACCGAAAAATAAATTTAAACAACAGCAATAAAACAGGAGAGATTTTGATTGCAGTATATAATAATGGATTTAGAGTGGAACACGGCATTTTCAAAACAATACGATAGATATATAAATGAGATAATTGAAATTGGAGCTGTAAAGCTTGATGAAAATCGTAAGGTTGTGTCAACATTTTCAAGCTTTGTAAGACCACAGATAGAAAAAAAACTTCGCTCCCGTGTAAAAAACTTAACAAACATAACAAATGATGATGTTAAGGCAGGGGAGGACTTTTTAACGGTAATAGGTGATTTTAGCGAATGGGCAAATAGTGATGATGTCATATTTTTATCTTGGGGAAATATGGACATTAGAGTTATGGTTGATAACTTTAAGTATTTTAATGGGCAATCAAAAATTCCTTTTATAAATTATTATGTTGATTTGCAAGATTATTCTATGGAAATGTTAAAGCTTTCTAAATCGCAACAATTAGGACTTAATAATGCAGCAGATATACTAAACATTAATTTGGATTATTTGGTTCTTCATCGTGCTTTGACGGATAGCGAAATTTCAGCAAAGTGTTTTGAAAAGCTATATCAAAAAGAAGAATTTGAAAAAAAAATTAAAAAGTGCGATGATAGATTTTATGAAAAGCTATTTTTCAAACCATATATAATATCAGATATTAATGACCCGTTGGTTGATAAAAGTGTTATGAATTGCAAATGTACCGATTGTGGTAATATAGCAAAAAGACTGGATAATTGGAAATTTATAAATGGTTCTTTTCGTGCGTTTTTTGTCTGTAAAAATTGCAATATAAAAATGCGTGCGAATATACAGTTTAAAAAATACTATGAAAGAGTAAATATTAGAAAATCAATAATCAAAATGGAGAGAAAACCTGCAAATCCAAATGATTAAATCTTATTAATATAAAGATAAACAAAAAGAAGGCGCGTTATAGCACCTTCTTTTTTATTTCAATATAAGAAAAACATTAATAATTTAGTTAGATATTTGCGTTTCTAATCTCTTGGTATGCTTTGGTATCATCATACAAGTCATCTTTAAGCGGATTTTTCTTTTTCTTGATAATTGTTCGAACTTGATAAATACCAACACCAATATTAAATACCAATGCTAAAATACTTACAGTATAATAAGCCGCTGTACTATGTGTTGAAGCCACTGCATAATCGCCCTTAACGAAGAAGTTTGGAATTGTCAACATAAGCATCATATAAAGAGCCAATGTGTGCACTCTGTGTTGCGCCCAAGCACCTTTTTTTATTGTGAATGCAGGAATTGTGCAAGACAATAATAGTGCAGCACTGTAAAATGCTCTATCTGTTAGGCAGTTATAAACATAAGCGAAGTTCCAAAGGTCATAAGCAATTATCCAAAACCACATCATATCTGGCCAGATAAAATCACGACTTTTATCTTTACTTATAATAATGCTGAACCAACCACTCATAGTCAGCAAGTTAATAATACCTGCAGCAGCATTCATAGCGTTCCACGGTCCACCCATATAGAACATATCATCTATTACACCATTCATTCCCATTACTTCAATTTCACGGGCAACAGCTTCTAAGATGTTAATTCCAAGAATTGCAGGTGGAAACACATAAAACCATTTTTTGCTTTGCATTTTTTTAGAAAAACGCATTGTCAAACCAATCCAACAACCAATTAATGCGGAATAGGTTTTAACCCACGCAAACCAGTTTGCAGTTTGCGCACCTGTATCTGTACCAGATGTTTTTGGCCATACAAGAATTGAAAGTAGAATAGGCAAAATTATAAAAAATGCAATTCCTGTTTGCTTATTATATCGTGTAATTTCATTAAATAATATTAGCCCTGCTAGAATAATAACCCAAGCAATCCACGAGCCAAGGGAGATAGATTCAAATAAAAACATAATTAAAAACTCCTTATTTTTGCAAAATATAAACAATTAATACAGTTAGTTAAACTTGCTAAAATAAATACTATTTATTCGCAAAAATATTTTTCACTGAACGGGCAGTTATGTTTCCAGCACGCTTAATATTGTGAACAGCAAGCTTAATTGGAAGCTTTTCAAAGGTTGTTCCAACTTCATCATATTTTTTAACAAGTCCAATAGCGTCGAACTCGCATCTTAATGTGCATTGACCACATCCTATGCACATTTCAGTATCAATAACAACTGCACCACAGCCCAAACATCTTTCTGTTTCTTTTTTCATCTGCTCTTCGGTAAAAGTTACTCGATTATCTGTATATGACTTTGTCTTTGCCTTTAAGTGAGATGGTCTTTGCCTTGATGTTGTGTCAAACCCTTCGACAATTATATCTTCTTTATCAAAAGAATGATACTGTCTGCGGTCACGCCCTAAAGTCAGGCTCTGACCTTCCCAAACAAAACGATGGATCGAAATTGCACCTTGTTTTCCAGCAGCAATTGCATCAATTGCAAAGCTAGGACCTGTGTAAACATCTCCGCCAACAAAAATATCAGGCTCGCTTGTTTGATATGTTAAAGAGTCTGCAATAGCTGTGTTGTTTTTGTTTAACCCAACATTACTATCATCAAGTAGGTTAGACCAGTCGATAGATTGCCCAACGGATAATAATACATAATCAGCCTTAACGGTAATTACATCATTATCATCAAATTTTGGACTGAATTTTCCGGTTGAATCAAGAACAGAAATGCATTTTTTGAATTCAACTCCAGAAACTTTACCGTTTTCTACAATAATTTTACTCGGACCCCACGAATTATTAATTGCGATTTTTTCTTCTAGTGCTTCGTCAATTTCTTCGCCAAGAGCTGGCATTTCTTCGCGACTTTCTAGGCAATACATTTCAACATTTTCAGCATTTTCCCTTATAGCAGCTCTTGCAACATCAATTGCAACATTTCCGCCACCGATTACAACCACATTACCTTTTAAATTAATTTTATTGCCAAGATTTACTTCACGCAGGAAGTCAACTCCAGTAATTACGCCGTTTGCATCTTCACCTTGTATGCCAAGTTTTTTTTCCACACTGAGCACCAATAGCAACATAAAATGCCTCAAACCCTTGTGCCCTTAGGTCTTTAATTGTTACATCTTTGCCAACCTCAACGCCCGTTTTAAACTCAACACCAAGCTCTTTTAGAATGTCGATTTCTGCATTAATAACATCTTTTTCAAGTCTAAAAGAGGGGATACCAAAAGTAAGCATTCCGCCGAGCTTTTCTTGTTTTTCAAAAACTGTTACTTTATAACCGTCAATGGCTAGGAAGTATGCACACGAAAGTCCAGCAGGACCTGCTCCTATAACTGCAATTTGCTTTCCGTAGTCGTACCTCTTTTTAGGAACAAAACGGTTTTCAAGCTTTAACTCTTGGTCGGCAATAAACTTTTTAATTTCATCAATTGCAACTGGCTCATCAATATCGCCACGAGTACAAGCAGACTCACATTTTCTTGGGCAAATCCTACCACAAACAGCGGGGAAAGGATTTTTTTTAAAAATAAGCTCTAACGCTTTTATATAGTTGCCTTGGGCTGCGAGCTTGATGTATCCTTGAACGGCGATATGTGCGGGACATTCTGTTTTGCACGGGGAAGTGCCAGTTTCAACAACATCTTCCCTGTTATCACGGTAATCGGGATTCCATTTCTTTTTGCTCCAAATATAATCCCTAGGAGAAGGGGAGTCCTCGATAGTAATTGGAGTTTTTGAGCAAATTTTTTGTCCTAACTTTAGTGCGTTCATTGGACAATTTTCAACGCATTGACCGCAAGCTACACAATTATCTTTGTCAACTTGTGCAACATAATTTGAACGAACCATATCAGGAGAATTAAAATAAATAGCGTTTCTTAAAGCGTAGCAAGAACACGAGCAGCAATTGCAAATTGCGTGTGTTTCTTCACCATCAATATTAGGAACACAGTGCATAAGTCTATTTTCTTCAGCGTTTTTAATGATTTCAAATGTTTCTTCTCGTGTTATGTATCTTGCTTTACCGGTGCGAACATAGTATTCTGCGCCTTTTCCAAGTTGAATACATATATCTTTTTCAAGATGACCGCAACCTTCGCCTAAAACTCGCCTTGACCTACGGCAAGAACAATCAGCAACGGCAAATACAGTATGCTCGTTTAAAATAGCTTCAATTTCTTCGTAAGATGCAATTCGTGTTTCACCATCAAGTGACTTGCTAACAGGTAAAACACGCATTGGCCCCATACCTATAGGCATTTTGGGAGAGAGTGTGCCACCTCTAAGCCTTGCATATTCTTCAAAAGCCTTTCCGATTTGAGGGTATTTCTCACACAGTTCTTTGTTACTTACAACCTTTTCCATAACTCCAGGCATAAAAACAGTTAGCTCAAATAAATCTATTCCGTTTTCAGAATAGAAAATACAACCTCCAACTTCAGCAAGTTCCATTGCTAGTTTTTGTGTTTCATCAACTGGCTTTCCGCATTTTTTTGCAATTTGTTCAATGGTTTGTGGTTTTCTAAGCTCCATAGCAAGACCAACATCAGCCATCTCATCGGTGACACAGCATTCTAGAACATAATATTCTGGTGCATTTTCATCGATTTTAAACATCATTGCAGTAGCTCCACTAATTTTTTTTAGCAAGCTTTACAATCTTTTTTCTTGGTGCCATTTCGTCTCCTCACATTCATTCTAAATTTAAAGCAGAAATAGATACACTGCTTGTTTAACATGGTGTTAAAATTTTAACAAAATAAAATATCAAAACCCTACATTGTTTATGTTTTGATGAACTTAAAACAACTTAACGATCAACTAAATTGTATATAAAAAATGATTAAAATGAATCTAAAAACTATCCGCCAGCAAATGCCACGGATAGTTTTTTAAATTAATACATCAAAAAACTAGATTTTTTGAGACCTGTCTTCACCAATTCCAGACATTCCATCAAGGATATACTTATTGCCTTCAACATCCTTTACATAACCTTTGATTTTTCCAAATGGTAGCGAATAGTCAATGTCAATAAGTCCTAAATGAACTTGAATTTGAAAGTCGTCATCAATATCAAACTCAATATCAACCATACCGTATTCATCTTTTACTGTCCATTTTGTGCTTGTAATGTGGGTAAAATGAACAGGCGGTAGTGGGCAACTATAGTTTTCAAGCCACAAAACATTTTCGTTGTAATCATCTTGTGATGTAGTTTGATTTCGAGTAAGGTTAAAACCTAGATATTGCTCTTTGCCATTAATAGTGGTTTTTCCCATTGTTGTCAACCAATGATAATACATTTTATAAGAATAAAAGCCCCTATGGTCATCAACAATTGCAGTTGACCTTTCGTTTGTTTTAAAAGTTTCACCATTTATCTTTAAATATCCCTCAGCCTTAAAAAATTCTTTTTGTGAATATAGAGGTTTATTCTCACCCATAGGCATTACTCCAACAGCAGGAGGAGCGAGGCTTGTAATCTTTAAATCAAAATCAATTTCTCCTGATTTTTTGTTGCGTGATTTTCCCTTTCCGTGGCATATTCCATCTTGAAATTGATTGTCTAAAATCAAGTATGAATTAGATGTCATAAGCTCTGTAACACTGTTTATCAAATTTGGAGCAACTTTAGATTTTGAACCAGTTGAAGGATTTACCCAGCTATATGTTTTTTTGGTTCTCTTGTCGTGAAAAACAAAAATACTAAATCCAACAGCACCAAGATTATAAACGGCAGAAACAAGTGCACCTTCATCAAGCATAATTTCAAATGCTTGCCATTGTGTTAGCCTAAGTTTGTTAAAAACATTTGGAACATTAGGACCTATAGGATTGACGCAATCAAGAAAGTTCATTGTCTCAAAAGGCTTATCAAATGTTCCAAAAATTGCCCTTCCATTTTCAACAAGTCTTGGTGGCGTAGGAATAGGCCTTCTCTTTTCAGAAATAAAATCAGGATATTTTTGCATTGTAATTCCTCCAATTAAAATATATTTTATCTATTTTTTTTATACACAATATATTAAAATGTTAACACATCCGAACAACTAAATCAAGCTATATTGTATTAAAAGGTGTAAAAACAATAAAAGTTTTCTATTTTCATAAATATAAATATACAATTTTACTTTTTTATTTGAATTTTCAATAAATATGTGTTAAAATAAGGAAGTTAAAGAAGAAAAATATCTAAAATAAATTTGCGTTTAAATTCCATATTGTTTTTTACTCACACAAACAATATGGAGTTTGTAATATTTGCAGAGAAATCTGCTTTATATAAATTTTTTATTATATTTTTTGGATATATAAATACATATTACAATAAAATATAATAGAAAAAAGATAGATAAGAAAAAGGAACAGGAGAATTTAAATGAAAAAAAATTATCAATCTTTTTATCACTTTTGATTTTTTGTTCGATATTTATGTTACCTGCATCGAGCGCAAATCAAAAAGAGTTAACAGTTGTTTTTTCACACGACTTGCACTCTTATATTGACACTAGGGAATATAAGTCGGATGGAAAAACTGTTGAAGTTGGGGGCTTTGCAAAAATCAAAACCATTATTGATGATGTAAAAGCGAATAGCAAGAATACATTAGTTGTTGATGGTGGCGACTTCTCAATGGGTACACTGTTTCAGACAGTTTTCTCAGAGGCCGCAATAGAGCTTAGAATGCTGGGTCAGTTAGGATATGACGCAATAACATTTGGCAACCACGAGTTTGATTATTCAAGCCAGGGTCTTGCAAAAATGTTAACAGTTGCAAAAAAAAGTAACGATCCTTTGCCAGAAATAGTTAGTACAAATATTGATTGGAACAACTCCTCAGATGAACATGCAATTGATTTGAAAAAAGCAATGGATAATTACGGAGTTAATGATTATACAATTGTTACGAAGGGTAATGTAAAAATAGCAATATTCGGCGGAATGGGCATTGATTCAATTGCGTGCGCTCCAAACAGTGGTGTTTCGTGGAAAGATTTTATTGAAACAGCAAAAGAAACAGTAAGCAAGATTGAAAAAGAAGAAAATCCAGACATAATTGTTTGTCTTTCACATAGCGGTATATCAGATGATTCTAAAAAATCAGAAGATGAGCTTTTAGCTAAAGCTGTTCCTCAAATAGACGTTATCATCAGTGGACATACACACTCAACACTTAAAGAGCCAATAGTTGTTGGAAAAACAATAATTGGTTGCTGTGGTGAGTATGGTCAGAATATGGGTAAAATTGACCTTAAGCAAAATGGTGATGGAACATGGGATTTAAAAGATTATAAACTTATACCTGTAGACAATAAAATTAAAGCAGATGAAGAGTTTCTAGGAAAAGTAGAAGAGTACAGAACTTTGGTAGATGAATTCTTAAAAGGCTATGGGTTTGAAAACTATTCACAAGTCATTGCAAATAGCCCTTATGACTACCCGGATATTCGTGTTATGAATGAAAATCATGTTGATCAAGCATTAGGCAACTTAATTTCAGACTCATTTATTTATTCTGTAAAGCAAGCAGAGGGAGAAAACTATGTTCCAGTTGATGTAGCGTTAGTGCCAGTTGGAGTTGTACGCTCAAACTTTGCAAAAGGACCTATAACAATTTCAAACGCATATGAGGTTTTATCTCTTGGAATTGGCCCAGACGGTGTTCCAGGTTATCCATTAGCAAGCATTTACCTTACAGGTAAAGAGCTAAAAACAACCGCAGAGGTAGATGCATCAATAACATCACTTATGTCCGCTGCACAATTATATTGTTCAGGACTTCAATATACCTTTAACCCTAATAGAATAATTTTAAACAGGGTTACAGATGTAAAACTTAAAACTGAAAAAGGCGAGCTAAAACAACTCGAGGACGATAAACTTTACAGAGTTGTTGGAGATTTGTATTCGGCACAAATGCTTGGTGCTGTAATGGAGCAATCTAAAGGAATTCTTTCGATAATACCAAAAGACGCAAAGGGAAATCCGATAAAAGATTTTAATAAGATAGTAATTTATGATCAAAAAGGAAGCGAAGTAAAAGCTTGGTATGCATTTGCATCATACTTGCAGTCATTTGATGAGGTTGACGGTGTTCCAACAATTCCAGCAAAATATTCAAAAGCAGAAAATAGAAAAGTTGTGGATGATAGCAAAAACATTATAAAATTAGTTAAAAATCCAAACAAAATTTTCTTTGCAGTTTTAGCAGTGGTAATTCTGTTTATAGCTATTGTTACTGTTGTTGTAGTATTTATAGTTAAAAAAGTTAAAACTAAAAAGAAGAAAAACGATTAAACGCTAAAAACAGAAAGAAGAGCTGTGAGTTTTACTCATGGCTCTTTTTGATAAAACGAATAAATGTTATCTTTTTTAGGCTTGCTAAAAATTTTTTTATAAATGAATAAGCAAAAAGATGTTGCCGGAAAACAGAGTAAAAACCAAAAAAAAGTAAATCGAGGGCAGACTTGACCTAATATATGAAAAGGGATTTTTGAATAATTCCAAACATTCATTTTGTAAATTATATTAACAAAAAAACCAACAACAAATTCAATTAAAGTAATCGCAAAGCTACCGATTAGGCACCTTTTGTAAAGAGTACCGCTAATTATTTTAGTGTTTAATATATATATTGTTAAAAGAGCAACCCCACCGGTAATTGCCATTGTCCAGTGTGTAAAACCTCTCCACAAAACCTCAATTAAACTGTAGCAAATTGCCCCTGCAGAAAAAATTATAATATATTCATAAACTTTTTTCATATTACTAATCACTCCAAAATTTAGGATTAGCAATAATAATATAAAATATTATTAAAATGTATTGCAAAAATATGGTTAATAAATATAGTCTATATATTAATTAACCATATTTCTATTGAATAACTTTGTAAAAAATGATAAAATATTATAGTTTTTGAAGGGACTGGTTATATTGAGCCGTAAAAAATGGAGTGTATCAAAAGTTAATAAAGAAAAAGCGGCACAAATTGCCGAAAAATATAATATAGATGCATTTGCAGCTTTGTTACTTGTCTCAAGAAATATTTTTGAGGATGAAGATGTTGAAGAGTTTTTTGGTTCTGTTTCTGCAATATCAGACCCATTTGAGATAAAAGATATGGACAAAGCCGTTGATAGAATTAACAAGGCAATATTTGATTTTGAACGAATAGCCGTATTTGGTGACTATGATGCTGATGGTGTTACTGCCACAGCAATTTTATATTCATACCTTGATGCGCAAGGTGCTGATGTTTTTTATTATTTGCCAAATAGAAGAACGCAGGGGTATGGGCTTAGCAAGCAAATTATTGACGAACTAAATGAAAATGGCTCTAAGCTTATTGTTACAGTTGACAATGGTATTAGTGCGATTGATGAAATTGATTATGCAAACGAGCTTGGAATAGATGTAATAGTTACCGACCATCATATACCGGGCGATGTGCTACCAAATGCAGTTGCAGTTGTTGACCCACATAGAAAAGATTGTAAAAGCACATTTAAAGATTTTGCAGGTGTTGGAGTTGCTTTTAAGCTTGTGAGTGCTATTGAAGGTGGCAGGCCTGATGAACTGTTAATGCATTTTGCTGATTTTGTTGCTATTGGCACTGTAGCCGATGTTGTTCCAATTGTTGGTGAGAATCGAAAACTTGTAAAGCAAGGGCTACGACTAATTAACCGCAGAGAACGATTTGGCGTTCAAGCCATTGCACATTTTGCAGGCCTTGCAGATAAACAAATTCTGTCAAGCGGTATAGCATTCGGAATTGCTCCTAGAATTAACGCCGCTGGACGAATGGGGAGCGCCGATAGAGCTTTAAATCTCCTTTTATGCGAAGATGCAGATAATGCAGCTGATATTGCGTTTGAAATTGACCACGCAAATGCGTTGCGCCAAGAGATAGAAAAAGATATTTTAGATAGCGTTGAGAAACAAATAAACGATTGTCCACAAATGCGTTATGACCGTATACTTGTTGTAAATGGTGAGGGTTGGCATGATGGCGTCATCGGAATTGTAGCCTCAAGATTGCTTGAAAAATATTCAAGACCTTGCATAGTGATATCAAGCGATGGAGATGTTTCTAAAGCTTCTGGAAGAAGTATAGAAGGTTTTTCACTTTACGATGCGTTGTATGCTGTTAAAGATAATTTAGAAATATTTGGTGGACATAGCCTTGCTGCCGGATTTACTATAAAGACGGACAATATTGAAAGTTTTAGAAAAGCAATAAATGAATATGCAAAAAATACTGAAATGCCATATCCTGTTTTAGATATTGATTGCAAAATTAATCCAGAGTTTATAGATGTTGATATTTTGGACTCATTACATATGCTAGAGCCATTTGGGGCAGGCAATAGAGCACCTGTTTTTGGGCTTTATGAAATGGTGATTGATTCGATTGTTCCAGTTGGAGACAAAAAGCAACATCTAAAAATTAATATGCATAAGTACGGCAGAGAAAAGTCAGTATGTGTTATGAAATTTGGCATATCTGCAGTAGATTTTCCTTTCAAACAAGGTGACATTGTTGACACCGTTGTAAGCATAGAGCGAAACGAATTTTTGGGAGAGCTTAGGGTATCTTTGTTTTTAAAAGATATTAGATTGTTTGAAACTGATGATGAGGAAATGGTTAAAGGAATTAGAGTTTTTGAAAAAATCTGTAGGCAAGAACAGCTTTCACAACAAGAAGCTATGTATGCTTTGCCGTCAAGAGAATTGTTTGCAGATATATACAAATTTATAAAGCAAAATGGTAACTGGAGATATTCATTAGAGATTTTATGGAAAAGAATAAAAAACAACGATAACAATTATTGTAGAACCGCTGTTGCAGTTGAAGTTTTTAAAGAACTTGATCTTTTATGCGTAAACGAAAAAGGTAGTATAGTTATACCTGATGATGTGCAAAAGACAAGTCTTGATAACTCTTCAATTCTTAAATCTATATCAAAACAGTGTTAATGAATAAGTTTGCTTTTGAAAGAGGTCTTTGCTATGGATAATAAAATAGATAATAACTTTGATGATTTTTATGTTGAACTGAGAAAATTAATAGTAGAGCAATTTTCAGCACAGGAAGTTGAAGCTATTGACAAGGCTTATAATGTTGCAAACGATGCACATTATGGGCAACTTCGTTATTCAGGTCAGCCTTATATTGTTCATCCGATAGCCGTAGCAAAAATATTGTTAGACCTTGGTATGGATTCAGTTTCAATAATTGTTGCCCTTTTGCACGATACCGTAGAGGATACAGCAATAGGGTTAAACAAAATAGAGGAAATGTTTGGCGAAGAGGTTGCAACGCTTGTTGACGGTGTAACAAAGCTTGGAAAAGTACCCCTTTCAACAAAAGAGGAGCAACAAGCAGAAAATATTCGTAAAATGCTGCTTGCAATGTCTGTTGACATAAGGGTAATAATTATTAAGCTCGCTGACAGACTTCATAATATGCGAACATTGGACTTTATGCGTGACCAAAAGCAAAGAGATAAAGCACTCGAAACTTTAGAGATTTATGCCCCAATAGCACACAGGCTTGGAATTCGTGCAATTAAAGAAGAGTTGGAAGACTTAGCAATTAGCTATTTGGACCCAATAGCTTATAAAGAAATCGGTGAATCTCTTGAAATATCAAAGAGTTCAAACGAGAATTTTATATCTGATACAATGCAAAAAATTCAAACACGCATTGACGAAACCGTGCCAGGTGCCCACATTGATGGAAGGGTAAAAAGTATACACGGAATATATCGAAAAATGTATTTTCAAAATCGTGATTTTGACGAGATATATGATATCTACGCAGTCAGAATTATAGTTGAAACAGTTATAGATTGCTATAATTGTCTTGGAATAATACACGATATGTTTCATTCTTTGCCGGGCAGATTTAAAGATTATATATCAACGCCAAAATCAAATATGTATCAGTCGTTGCACACCACCGTTATTGGTGAGGGTGGTGTTCCATTTGAGGTTCAAATCAGAACTTGGGAAATGCATTACACAGCAGAATATGGAATCGCAGCCCACTGGAAGTATAAGCTTGGAGCAAATGACAGCTCTAAATTTGAGGAGCGTTTGTCTTGGATTCGCCAGTTGCTAGAGAGTCAAAATGACTCAGAAGATGTAGAGGACATAGTAAGGACGATAAAAAGTGATTTTGTGCCTGATGATGTTTTTGTGTTCACTCCTAAGGGCGATGTTATAAATATTCCAGCAGGAGCTACTGTGATTGACTTTGCTTATGCAATACACTCTGAGGTTGGCAACCATATGGTTGGTGCAAAGGTTGACGGGCGAATAGTTCCGATAGATTATAAGGTGAAAACTGGCCAGATTGTTGAAGTACTTACATCGGCAAACAAAGGTCCTAGCAGAGATTGGCTAAAGATTGTTACAACAAGTAGCGCAAGGTCAAAAATTAGAAATTGGTTTAAAAAAGAGCGTAGAGCTGAGAATATTGTTGAGGGTAAGGCAGAGCTTGAAAGAGAGTTTAGGCGTAATAATATTAGGCTTTCTGGTGAGGAACTTGATGACTTTTTATTGAAATTGTCAGAACGACAAAAATGCAAATCAATGGATGATTTTTACGCTGCAATTGGCTATGGAAGCATTTCAATTAATCGCCTTATGCCATTGATAAAAGAAGATTACTATAAAATATTAAAAGCTAGTGAAAAACCCGAAATTAATATTGTAAAAGAGTTACCATCACGAAGCAGTGAGGGTGTTATTGTTGAAGGTGTTGACAATTGCCTTGTAAAGTTTTCACGGTGTTGTAATCCATTGCCTGGAGATGATATAATTGGGTTTATTACTCGTGGGCACGGAGTTTCAATTCATAAGCGTGACTGCAATAATGTACCTAAATATATTCCACTTGCAAATGAGCCAGAGCGTTGGATAAATGTTAAATGGGATAAAGAAGTGAAAGAAAACTTTAAATCTACGCTGTCTATTGATTGCATTGACAGAATAGGGCTAATTGCTGACCTATCCAGTCAACTCGCATCAATGCACGTTATGATACATTCTCTTAATACTAGGCAGAGCAAAATGGGGAAATGTATTATTACAATGACAATTACTGTCAATGGTGTAGAGCATCTAAACAGTGTTATAAAAAAATTAGAAAAGACAGATGGAGTCTTAAATATAGAGCGTTCTGGGGTATAAGTTTATGAAAGCTGTTATACAAAGAGTTTTAAATGCAAGCGTAGAAGTAGAAAACAATACTGTTAGTAAAATAGAAAATGGTTTTTTAATTCTATTGGGTGTAGAGCATAATGACACAGAAAGTTCAGCACAGGTTTTAGCCTCAAAGGTTGCAAAGCTTAGAGTGTTTTCAGATGAAAATGACAAAATGAATTTATCTCTTATTGATACAGGGTATGAGGCTCTAGTTGTGTCACAATTTACCTTGTGTGCAGATTGCAAAAAAGGAAACAGACCATCGTTTTCTTCTGCTGCACAGCCAAAAATCGCCAACGAGCTATATGAGTTTTTTATAAACGAGCTTATAAAATGTGGCGTTGCTGATGTCAAAAAAGGTGTTTTTGGTGCAGATATGAAAATATCACTTGTGAATGATGGTCCAGTAACGATTATTTATGATACAAAGGAATGGGAAAAATGAAAATTACAAAAATAGAGTTAGAACCTTTTTCAACAAATTGTTATATTTTGATTGATGACAATACAAAAAAAGCTGCAATAATTGACCCTGCAATTTGTAGCCAAGAGTTATTAAATCATATCAAATCTAGCGATATCTCCGAAATAGAATATATATTATTAACTCACGGTCACTTTGACCATATATTAGGTGTTGCAGACCTTAAAGGAATTTACAAAAACGCCAAAGTTGCAATTCATTCTTTGGACGCTGATAGCTTGAGTAACTCTAAAAAAAGCTTAGCAAAATCAATTGTTGGAGATTTGCAAAAGCCAGTAAATGCAGACATAATTTTAAATGATAATGATAAAATAAATTTAGGCGATTTGAGTATTGAGGTTTTGCATACCCCAGGTCATACTCCGGGTAGCGTTTGTTTTCTTTGTGGGGATACAATGTTCTCTGGGGATACACTTTTTTGCAAAACGGTTGGGCGCACTGATTTTGAGGGCGGAAGTATGGATGATATGCTAAAATCAGTTAATAGACTAGGGAACTTAAAAGGGGATTACAATGTTTTTCCTGGTCATAGCGAAAAAACAACACTGGATGAAGAGCGTAAACATAATAGATATATGAGGAAAAATGAATGGTTTTAGTCGTTGTCGGTCATAAATTTCATTATGAAATGGAAAATCTGTGCCGAATATTTTTTCCGGGTGAAAACATTAAAGTGATTTATGAAGACTTGGAAAATACAGAAAATGAAATTATAATAAAAACAAAAATGTGCGAAGTTGATAAAGATTGTCTAAAAATATCCGTGGGTATTTTTAATGGTGAAATATCCAATAAACTGAATTATACAGTTTCAAAAAATCAAGATAATATTGATATTGAACTTAAAATGGCAGTTTTGCTGTTTGAGCTTTTATCAAGCTTTACAAAGTACACACCAAAATGGGGTGTACTAACTGGGGTTAGGCCCTCTAAGCTTATGACAAAGCTTGTATCAACTATGGGTGAAGAAAATGCAAAAGAGTATTTTGAGAATTCTTTACTTGTAAACCCACAAAAAACAAACCTTGCATTGCAAGTGGCAAAAAAAGAGCAAGTAATAATAGAAAAATCAAATCCAAATTCCTTTAGCCTTTATGTTTCTATACCATTTTGTCCAACTAGATGTAGTTATTGTTCTTTTGTTTCACACTCGATTAATTCTAGTTCTGCAAAAAAACTTTTGCCACAATATCTTGATTTGCTATGCGATGAAATAAAACTGACGGCAAAAATCGCAAATGAAATTGGATTAAATCTTGAAACAATTTATATTGGCGGAGGGACTCCATCAATATTAGATGAAAATCAAATTAAAAGAATATTAAAAGAAATTTGTGACAATTTTAATATAAAAAGTTTAAAAGAGTTCACATTTGAAGCAGGCAGACCTGATACAATAGATGAAGAAAAGTTGCAAGCAATAAAACAATTTCCCGTGAGTAGAATTAGTATTAACCCGCAAAGCTTTAATGATGATGTGCTAAAAGAAATTGGCAGAAATCATTTGGCGGACCAAACAATCTTTGCATATCATTTGGCAAAAAGTCTTGATTTTAATGACATAAATATGGATATAATTGCAGGACTTCCAAAAGATGACATTCAAAGCTTTAAAAACACCTTAGAAACGCTTTTAGAGCTTTCTCCAAGCAGTATTACGGTTCACACTCTTGCAATAAAAAAATCATCAAAAATCGCTGTTGATGAGTTTGCAACAAAACAGAGTGAAATCACCTGCGAAATGGTAGAGCTTGCAGAAGAAATGCTGTCAAAAAACAAATATACACCATACTATATGTACAGACAAAGCAAGTCACTGGGTAATCTTGAAAATGTCGGTTGGTGTAAAGAGGGGTTTGAGGGGTACTACAACATTTTTATGATGGAAGAATGTCACACTGTTTTAGCCGTTGGTGCTGGTGCTGTAACAAAGTTAAAAGAACCCCACGGAAATTATATTGAGCGTATATTTAATTATAAGTATCCGTATGAATATATAAATCAATTTGAAACTATAATTGATAGAAAAAATAAAATATATAACTTTTACGAATTGTATAAAATAGGAGGGTAATATGATAAATACGAAGTATACACTTTCTTCAATAAATAAAGCCGCATCAAATGACTATGAGTCTTTTGTAAGAACATCAGAGGATTTATATACAAAAACTCTTTCTGATTTGACGGAAAAAATAATCGAAAATCACGAAAATAAAATAGTTATGGTTGCAGGTCCTAGTGCCTCTGGAAAAACCACAAGTGCTACAAAACTTGCAAAATTGATATATAACAGGGGTGTAAATGCATACACTATATCACTTGACGATTTTTATATGGATAGAAATGAAGTTCCAAAATTTCCGAATGGTAAACCTAATTTTGAAACGGTCTATGCTCTAGATTTGCCGCTTTTATCAAAAAATCTCAATCAACTTATAAAAGAAAAAGAGAGCGAGCTACCTGTTTTTGACTTTCATAATGGTTGCAGGTCAAAAGAGACAAATATAATAAGACTCGAAAAAGATGATATAGTTATCGTTGAGGGTTTGCACGCACTAAATCCTGTAATTACTGATTGTTTGCCACACGAAAACCTTTTAAAGGTTTATATAAGCATTGCATCAAGAATATTTGATGACAATGACAATGTTTTTTTAACAAAGAGGAATATGCGATTTTTACGCAGAGCGGTGCGTGACCACCAGTTTAGAAATAGCTCAATTGAAAATACATATAAATTATGGGAAAGTGTCCAGTTTGGAGAGAATGAATATCTTTTTCCATTCAAACCATTAGCAGATATTACAGTTGACTCTTTTCACTCTTATGAGCCGTGTATTTTTAAAACAATAGCAGCCGAATTATTTCAGGAGTTGCATCCAGAAAGCGAGTATTATTCAGATTGCGAAAAAATACTTTTAACCCTTGATAAATTCAAGGCAATTCCAATCGATACAGTACCAAGGGATTCGCTTTTAAGGGAGTTTATTGGTTGATTTTATATAATTCAGTTAATTTTTAAGGAGGATATTTATGGGCACATTTGATGATTTTTTAGTTTCGGCACGGGATGTTGCAATGAATTTTGGCAGGCGTGCAGAAGAAGTTGTTGACATTTCAAAATTGCGTTTTGAAATAAGAGATTTAGAAAAAGAGCGTGTAAGCAGTTATGAAAGCATTGGAAAATTATATGCGGATTTTTTAAAAAATGGCACTGACAATACCGAAAAATGTAAAAGCATTATTTATAAAATCGAAACAATAGATGCGAGAATTAGCGAATTATCTGAGATTATTAAAAATAAAATAAGTAATCCCAACTCCGAGGAAAATGAATTTTAACTAAATTCATTAATAGTATAATATTAATAAAATATTAGTATTTATTTTTAATTTTAGGGCGTGTTAATATTGGTAAAACCCCGCAATAAAGGGCAATCGTTGTTCGGTGGGGCAATGGTGCTTTTAGTTGCTACGATTATTGTTCATATAGTTGGAATATTTTATAAAATCCCGCTGACAGCCTATTTTGGGACTGTCGGCAGGGGATACTTTAACACTGCGTATGAATTATACACACCTATATATGCAATCTCTATGGCGGGGCTTCCCGTTGCTGTGTCTAGAATGGTGTCTGAGAGAATGGCAACAGGTAGATATAGGGAAGTTCGTGTTATCTTTAAAGTTGTAAAAAAAATATTTCTCATTACTGGAACATTAGGCACAATAGTTCTTTTTATCTTAGTTACTCCGTACACGAAATATATAAATAACCCAAATGCGATACCAAGTATTTTAGCACTTGCTCCTTCTGTTTTCTTTTGCTGTTTAATGTCAACTTACAGGGGATATTATGAGGGTATGAGAAATATGATGCCTACTGCGATTTCGCAAGTTATTGAAACCGTAGGCAAGCTGATTTTTGGTCTTATATTTGCTAGAATGGCAATGGGCTATGGGGAGAAACAATATCTTGCTGGTGGCCCTGTTTTTGGTGTTGTAGTAACAAATCACGATGAGGCACTAAGTGCAATTTATCCTTACACTGCAGCAGCAGCAATCGGTGGCGTTACAGTAGGTACAATACTTGCATTTTTATATGTTGCAATTAGGCACAGGGTTCTGGGTGATGGAATTACAAGAGAACAATTAATTAATTCTCCAAGACCTATTCCAAGCAACGATTTAGCAAAAATGCTTATAAGTCTTGCAATCCCGGTTGTTGCAAGCTCACTAGTTCTTAACATAACAAATTTAATAGATGTGTCTACAATACAAAAAAGACTTGATTTTACTGTAGCAAATAACCTCGATTTTATTAAGCATATGTATGCAAACCCACTTGCTAGTTCGCATACAATTGATGAAGATATTAAAGGCTATTTATATGGTGCTTATACAACAGCACTAGATTTTAAAAATCTGCTACCAACTATAACAATGACGCTTGGGGTTAGCTCAATACCTGCGTTGTCGTCTGCTTGGGCTGTTAAAGATAAAAGAAAGATTTACCGTACAGTTGACTCTGTTTTAAGAGCGTCACTTCTACTTGCCTTGCCAACAGGTTTTTGTATGGCGGCACTTGCAAAACCTATGCTCACCTTTATGTATATCGGAACTAGAGCCGAAAGTGCAATAGAAATAACTTCAAATGTAGTTATAATTTATGGTTTGGCATCGTGTGTTTTTGCATTATCAACACCAATAACAAATATGCTGCAAGCTATAGGCAGAGCAGATATTCCCTTAAAATCTCTGATGGTTGGTGCGACTGTAAAGATAATTTCAAACTATATTTTTGTCGGAAATCCTAAATACAACATTTATGGTGCTACAATTGGCACTGTTTTGTGTTATGTTATTATCGTTTCAAGCAATCTTTTTTTCTTAGTCAGGGAGGCAAAAATTCGCCTTCATATTAGAGCGATTCTTCTAAAACCGCTATTTTGCTCTGTTTTGTCAGGGCTTTCAGCTTGGTCATCATACGGTTTGCTTGATAGGGCTTTTAATTTTGGCGATTATGCAACAAGGCTCAATGGGTCAACTCTGGCATTAGTTTTAGCGTCGATAATTGCAGTGTTTATCTACTTTGTTTCCCTGTTTTTAGTCAGTGCAATATCGAAAAATGATGTTTTAATGTTACCAAAAGGTGAAAAAATTGCTAAAACACTTGAAAAATATGGATTAATAGGTTAATATAACAATGTTATATTCAAGATAACACTTGATTTGAGGTCTTAAAAAAGTGATTAAAGATTTTTCTTTTAAGCAATCATACGGTTTTAATGATTTAATAAATATTATGCAGTTGTTGAGGTCAAAGGATGGATGTCCTTGGGATAAAGAGCAAACTCATCAAAGCATAAAGAAAAATTTTATTGAAGAAACTTATGAAGTGATTGAAGCAATTAATAAAAACGATATTGATTTGTTGAAAGAAGAATTAGGTGATGTCCTTTTACAAGTCGTATTCCACTCGCAAATTGAGTATGAACAGGGCAATTTTAATGTTAATGATGTTTGCGATGGTATTTGCAAAAAATTAATACAAAGGCATCCACATATTTTCGGAAATGAAAAAGCAAGCGATACGCATACAGTTCTAAAAAATTGGGATGAAATTAAACGCATATCAAAGGGGCAAAAAAATTCTTCAGAAAGTATGATTTCTGTACCAAAAGAATTACCGGCATTAATGCGTAGCACAAAAGTACAACAAAAAGCATCAAAGGCAGGATTTGATTGGGATAGCGTAGATGGAGCTTTTGATAAACTTATTGAAGAGATAAATGAGCTAAAATCGGCAATCAACAAAAAAGATGAAGATAATTGCTTTGAAGAACTTGGAGATGTTTTGTTTTCAGCTGTTAATGTATCGAGATTTTTAGATTGCGATGCCGAGGAAGCTTTAAGCGCTTCGTGCAACAAATTTATTGAGCGTTTTACAAATGTAGAAAAATTAGCAAAAAAAAGAAACATTGATATTGAAAAATCTTCCATAGACATTTTGGACAAGCTATGGGATGAAGCAAAACTAATTTAGCATCCAAATGAAATACCTTGAATAATAAAACTAAGGGGCGTTTCATGGAAAATATATTGTTTTTTTAGATGGAGGAAACAAAAATGAATAAGACAGATCTTGTAAATGCAGTAGCAGAAAAAGCAGAATTTTCTAAAAAAGATGCAGATAAGGCTGTAGCCGCTGTTATCGAAAGTATTACTGATGCTCTTATCGAAGGCGATAAAGTTCAACTTGTTGGCTTTGGTACATTTGAAGTTCGTGACCGTGCAGAAAAGCAAGGACATAATCCAAAAACAGGTGAACCAATGACAATTCCTGCATCAAAGCTTCCAGCATTTAAGGCAGGTAAAGCCCTTAAAGATGCAGTTGCAAACAAATAGTTTTAGATAAGCATTTGGGAGAAGCTTTTTTGACTTCTCCCCTTATTTTTTTAGGAGGTAAAAAATGAGGCTCGATAAATACCTTAAAGTTTCAAGGCTTGTAAAGCGTAGAACAATAGCAAATGAGCTTTGTGATGCAAAACATGTGAGTGTAAATGGAAAAGTTGCAAGGGCATCGTATGATATTAAAGAGGACGATGTTATTGAAATTTCTATGGGAGAAAATAAAATCAAAGCGCAGGTTTTGATCGTTAAAGAGCACGCAACAAAAGAAGACGCAACACTTATGTATAAAATTATCTAATGTATGCGCAAAAGTAGTTATACTGCAAGCTTCTTACTAAACTTAATTTAATATTAGTTATAACCTCTGTATTTTATTCATATTTATGAGTATAAAATAAAGGAGGTTGTTTTTTATGACGGATGATAGAAATATAATTTCTATGCCACATAATCTTATAATGGAGGATAGGCGGTCTTTGAGCATTTCGGGCGTTTCGGATGTTGACAGCTTTGATGACCAGACAGTCGTGGTTTTTACGGATTTAGGAGAGCTTACAGTACAAGGGACGCAGTTGCATATTAGTAAACTAAGCTTAGAGGTAGGTGAGCTTATGATGGAGGGAAACATTTCATCCCTATCTTATTCTGACCAGCAACCTAGAAATGTAGGTTTTTTTAATAAGGTGTTTAGATAAATATGTATATACCAACAATGGCTCTACAAACAAGAATTTTTCTTTTATCAATTGGGCTTGGTTTTTTACTCGGAATACTTTATGATGTTTTTTACATCGTAAGGCTGATGATAACAAAAAATAAATACGCAATTTACATACAAGATATTTTATACTTATTAGTTTGCTCCTTTATAACTTTTCTTTATATTCTCGCATTGAATTATGGTGTAGTTCGCGGGTATGTTCTTTTAGGTGAGCTTTTCGGGTGGGCAATATACTATTTATCATCAGGTTTTTTTGTTATAAATTATGCTACAAAGGCAATTTATAAATTTAAAAAGACAATCAAAAATTTATTTTTACTTATAATAAAACCATTTAAGCTGATTTTAACAAAGATTTATAAACAAATTTTAAGAATTTACCTGTATTTTTATAAAAAAATTAGAAAAATTAATAGAAAATTCAAAATTAGCTTGAAATCCAATAGCAAGTTAGTGTATAATAAAATGGATATAGTAGGTGAAAATGTTGTAACTCATGAGGGGAATGATAATAAGTGAGTAAAAAAAAACGCAGTCGTAGCTTTATTCTTACCTTATCCCTTATAGCTATTATGGGGTATTTTATTATTACACTCATTCATCTTCAAATCGAAATTAAGGATAAAAAAGAAGTGGCAAATCAACTTAACCAACAGTATGCAACACAAGAGTTAAGAAAAGAGGAGCTTGAACATATTTTGAATGATGATGATCAATCAAAATATATTGAGCGTATTGCACGCGATGTACTCGGTTATGTACTTCCGGGTGAGCGTGTTTATTACGATACATCAAATTAGTTAAATATCAAATGTTTATGGTAGCTTTAAGGAGGACTGTGCTTTTATATGCAAGTTGAGGTTGGAGTAATAGTCGAGGGAAAAATTACAGGACTTACAAAATTTGGTGCCTTTGTTGAATTACCTGGTGGAGGTACCGGAATGGTACATATCTCTGAGGTGGCATCGACATATGTCAAGGAGATTACTGACTTTCTTTCAGAGGGTCAAGTTGTAAAAGTAAAGGTAATTGGCGTTAATGAAGAGGGCAAGATTAGTCTTTCTATAAAAAAGGCACAAGAGCCAACAGAAAGACCTCAGCGTAGCAAATCCTCTTACTCGCACAATTCTGGTGGGGGAAGAGGAAGGCAATCTTCAAATCCAAATGTTTGGCAAGGACAAAAAACGCAAAACAATAAGAATATGTCTTTTGAAGATATGATGCAAAAGTTTAAGCAAGTCAGCGACGAAAAAATGACAGATTTAAAGCATTTTAACGAGTCGAAGCATGGCGGTGGTTTTTCGCGCAGAGGCGGTAACAATAGACATAAATAATTTTTGTGCAGAGTACCTTTATTGGTTTTACTCTGCACTTTGTATTCAAGGAGATTTAAATGCGGGAAATAGATGTAAAAGAAATTAAAAACGCTGTTAAAGAGCTATGCATAAGTGCAAATAAAGTTCTACCAAATGACTTAGAATCTTGTATAAAAAACTGTGTGCATAACGAAATAGAAGAATTGCCAAAATCTATAATGCAAGATATTTCAAATAATATAGATGTAGCCAAAGAGCTTAGCATACCGATTTGCCAAGATACTGGAATGGCGGTAGTTTTTGCACAGATTGGTCAAGATGTTCACATAGTTGGTGGCGATTTTGTTTCTGCTATTAATGAGGGTGTTGGAGCAGGGTATACCGAGGGGCTACTGCGTTGCTCAATAGTTGATGACCCACTTAATAGGGAAAATACAGGTGATAACACTCCTGCGGTTATACATACAAAAATCGTTGAGGGTGATAAAATCAAGCTGATGGTATCTCCAAAAGGGTTTGGTAGTGAAAATATGAGCGCCCTTAAAATGTTTACCCCTTCAGCTACTAAGCAAGATATTATTGATTTTATTTCTCAAACTGTTGAGAATGCAGCGAGCAACCCTTGCCCGCCAATTGTTCTTGGTGTCGGAATTGGTGGAGATTTTGAACACTGCGCATATCTTGCAAAAAAAGCCTTATGTCGCCCAATATCACAAAGGAATGAAAAAGCTTTTTATAGCGACTTAGAGCTTGAAATATTAAATAGAATAAATGAGTTAAATATAGGTCCGCAAGGTTTTGGTGGCAACACTACAGCTCTTGCTGTAAACATTGAATATGCACCTACACATATTGCAGGCTTGCCTGTTGCTGTTAATGTTGGTTGCCATGTTACAAGGCACGCAGAAATTATACTTTAATATATTATTAACCTTTCTTTTTTTATTACGATGTGCTATAATAAAATTGTAAAATAAAGTTATTTTATATACTATCCCTAAAAACAAGGGGTTATTATATATTAGGGGGACTGAATATGAAAATTACAATCGTAGGACGTAAGTGTACACCACGCGAATCTTTTAAAGAAAGGGCAGAGCTTAAACTATCCAAGATTGAAAAGTTTTTTACTGATGAGGCAGAGGCTAAGGTAACTGCTACAGTTGAAAAAAACAACAAGATTGTTGAAATAACTGTTTTGAGTAATAATATGATTTTTAGAGCTGAGGATAGTGCTGACGATTTGGAAGAGGCGCTTGACCGTTGCGTTGATTTACTAGTTCGCCAAATTAGAAAAAATAAAACAAAAATTGAAAAAAGTCTTCGCAAAGGTGCTTTTGAAGGATTTGTAGAAGATTATAATATTCCTGAGGAAACTGAATTTGATGTGGTAAGAACAAAATCAATGAACTTAAAGCCACAAAGTGTCGATGAAGCAATTTTACAAATGAATATGCTTGGACACCAGTTTTATGTTTTTCTAAATCAGGATTCTGATGAGGTCAATGTAGTATATCGCCGCAAGGATAATGGTTATGGTTTAATTGAATCAAATTATTAAGCTTAAATCTTTTCGGCAGGGTTAATTCCCTGCCGTTTTTTAATGGAGGAAATAGATGGATATTAATTTTGTTGCACCTTGTCTTTTAGGAGTAGAGTCCTTAATAGCGGACGAGTTGCGTGCAATGGATGCAAAAAATGTTGTATCAGAAAATGGGCGTGTACTATTCAGTGGAGATGAATCTATCCTTGCCCGTGCTAATATAAATTGCAGATTTGCAGAGCGAATACAAGTGCTTGTGGGAACTTTTGAGGCAAGAAGCTTTGAAGAGCTTTTTGAGCAAACAAAAGCGTTGCCGTGGGAAGAGTGGATTGGAAAAGATGATGCCTTTCCGGTTAAAGGTTATTCAATAAATTCTGCTTTGTTTAGCGTTCGTGATTGTCAGTCGATAATAAAAAAAGCCGTTGTAGAAAGGCTTAAATCAAAATATAGAGTGCCGTGGTTTTCTGAAGTTGGCTCTCTTTACCAAATACAATTTTCAATTATGAAGGATAAAGTTAGCTTGCTTATTGACACAACAGGCTATGGCTTGCACAAGCGTGGATATAGATTGGATGCAAACGAGGCTCCAATTAAAGAAACTTTGGCAGCGTCACTTGCATACCTTGCAAAACTTCGCAACTATCACACTCTTTATGATCCAATGTGTGGTTCTGGAACGATTTTAATTGAGGGTGCTATGCTTGCACACAACATTGCCCCTGGAGTTAATCGAAATTTTTCTGCCCAGAATTGGAATAATATTAAAAGCAGTATTTGGACACAAGAAAAAGAGCGAGCAGAAGATTTAGTAAAATGGGAAAGCGATTTTATAGCCTATGGCTCAGATATAAATAGCGAGACTCTAGAGCTTGCGAAGCTTAACGCTAAGCGTGCCGGAGTTTCTTCAAAAATTGAGTTTTGCACTGCAAATATCAGTGATTTTGAACCAAAAAGTGAAAAAGGTACTGTAATATGTAACCCACCTTATGGCGAGAGAATGATGGATATTGATAATGCAGAAAAAATATATCGTGATATGGGAGAGCGATTTGAACGAAAAAGAGGTTGGGCATATTATGTTATTAGTCCGTCTGAAAATTTTGAAGAATGTTTTGGCCGCCGTGCCGATAAAAGAAGAAAATTATATAACGGTATGATAAAATGCCAATTATATATGTATTTCAAATAACCATTAAAATTAATTATCATTTTTAAAACAGCTATTACATCATACTACTTTTTTTCATGCATATATTTTCTTGAGGTGATTTGTTATGAAACCAAAGTGGTCGGTGTTTTTAGCTGTGTTTTTTATAATGGTTATATTCGTTGGTTTAATAGTGCTAGTAATCTATAAAAACGAAAGGTCTATATCCTCTTTTGCAAATAATCTTGATACCAAATATAAAACTGTTATAATAGATGCAGGGCACGGTGGAATTGATGGGGGAGCAGTGGCTAAGGACGGCACTCTTGAAAAAGATATTAATCTAGCTTTATCAAAAAAACTTGAAATCGCAATGAAACTGATGGGTTATAATGTTGTTATGACCCGTACAAAAGATGAGCTTATTTTTGATGCAGGTAATTGCAATACAATCAGGCAAAAAAAGGTATCCGATATACATAATCGAGCTAATTTAATTAATTCAACGCCAGATTCAATAGTTATAAGTATTCATCAAAATAAATTTTCATCTGCAAAATATTCAGGTACTCAAGTTTTTTATTCTCCAAATAATGAAGATAGTGAGCCACTAGCGCAAAGTATACAGCTTGCAGTTAGGGAGCTTTTGCAACCCGAAAATAAGCGTGAAATTAAAAAAACTGGCACTAATATTTATATGCTGTATTATGCAAAAGTGCCAGCTGTAATGGTAGA
Organism: Clostridiales bacterium; assembly: GCA_012519975.1. Taxonomy (GTDB): domain Bacteria; phylum Bacillota; class Clostridia; order Oscillospirales; family Acutalibacteraceae; genus RZYX01. Next base: position 2,865 of record JAAYPE010000037.1, on the reverse strand, counting down.
ATGTGGTTTTTTATCGAATGTTGAAGAATGTAATAAGCTTAAATCATATGATTATCAAAAGCAAGTTATGTTTTGTATTATGTGTGGAATTTTAAATTATATATAGCGAGGAATAGTTATGGCACAAAAAATTAAAACGATGTTCGTTTGTCAGGAATGTGGTTATGAAAATCCAAAATGGCACGGTAAATGCCCATCTTGCGGTGAGTGGGATTGTTTAACAGAAGAAGTAAGAGTTCACGAAACCCAAGCTTCAAAAAGAAATGCATCAACAGGAAATTCGATTTCTAATGCTCAGAATTTGCACAATATAATAGCTGGAAGTGAGTGCAGGTATAAAACTGGTCTTTCAGAATTTGACAGAGTTTTAGGTGGGGGAATAGTAAAAGGCTCTCTAGTGCTATTAAGCGGTGACCCAGGCATTGGTAAGTCTACGATTTTACTTCAGGTTTGCGAAAAGCTTGGAGAGAATTTGCAAGTTTTATATGTATCCGGTGAGGAATCAGCGCATCAAATAAAATTGCGTGCAGATAGGCTTAATGTGTCAACACCAAATTTATTCATAATGTGTGAAACAAATGTAGAATACATAGTAGATTATGTGAGAAATCAAAAACCTGATGCAGTAATTATTGACTCTATCCAGACTATGAATATTGCAGAAATTTCGTCGTCCTCGGGCAGTATAACACAGGTTAGAGAGTCCACAAATTTGCTTATGAGAGTTGCAAAAGAGCTTGATATTCCTATTATTATTGTGGGTCATGTTAACAAAGATGGGAATATAGCAGGCCCAAAAGTGCTTGAGCATATTGTTGACGCCGTGTTGTATTTTGAGGGAGAAAGGCATCTTTCATATAGAATTTTACGAGCTATTAAAAACAGATACGGCTCTACTAACGAGATTGGTGTTTTTGAAATGCTTGACAAAGGGTTGTCCCAAGTTATGAATCCGTCACTTATGTTGATTTCTGGCAGGCCCAAAAATACATCGGGAACTTGCGTGGCTTGTGTGATGGAAGGCTCTCGCCCTATTTTGGCAGAAGTTCAAGGTTTGGTAACGCCAAGCGGTTTTGGAAATCCCCGTAGAATGGCTACTGGGTTTGATTATAACAGAATGTCTATGTTGCTCGCCGTGCTTGAAAAAAGGGGAGGATACTTTTTTGGCAATATGGATACCTATATTAATGTTATAGGTGGGCTTAAATTAATCGAACCGGCATCGGATTTATCTGTGGCTCTTGCGCTTGTTTCAAGCCTTAAAGATGTAGTTGTTCGTGATGATGTACTAGCTTTTGGAGAAGTTGGACTTGCAGGGGAAATTCGCACAGTGGGAAACTGTGAACAGCGTGTAAAAGAGGCTGCAAGACTCGGTTTTAAAAAATGCATTATACCAAAAGATAATTTAAAATCAATTTCTGTAAAAATTAAAAACGATATTGAAGTAATTGGAGCTAAAAATATTCGAGAAGCTTTTGAATCAATTATTTAACTCATCTTTTTCTGAACTCTCCTTTATTTCTTTGATGTTTATATAATAAGCACAGCCTTGCGATACCGTAGAATTATTGATTTTTTCAATACTATCTAATGTGCAATATCCATCCTTTTGATATTTGCAATCTGAATTACACGATATTATACCCACTTTAATTCACTCCCAAATCGTCAAATTTTATTTTAACTTAATAAGTAAAGTATTTATATTTTTTCATTTTGTCTAATGAATATTCAATTTAATAATTATATTTTTGAGGTATCTAATGTCAAAAATAATAAAAAATCCAAATATACCTAAAAACAAGGTGACAACAGCCATAGCAGGAGATATGCCTGTCGACCTTGATAACGCATTTAAATCTTTAGGGATAAAAATCTTTAATGTTAAAAGAAATGCGGCTTTGCAAGCTCCTGTTGCATCTCACGCGGATATGCTAGTGCATCATTTGGGCGATAGCAATATTCTGATAACTAAAAATAATGACGAAGTTAAAGAAACTCTAAAAGATTTAGGGTTTAATCCTGCTGTTATTCAAAAAGATATTTTAAAAAAATATCCGCACGACATATTGTTGAACAGTGCAAGAATTGGCAATTTCAATGTCTGTAACTTAAAGAATACGGCTAAAGAAATAGTTGACTATTGCAAAAATAATAAGATAGAGGTTATTGATGTTGCACAGGGGTATGCTAAATGTTCAACTTGCATAGTGAACGAAAAGGCAATAATTACGGAAGACTTTAAAATCAAAGCAAGGTGCGAGCAAAAGGGTATTGATGTATTGCTTATAAGAAAAGGGTATGTAAATCTATCGGGGTATAATTATGGATTTATTGGAGGTTGTTCTGCCCTGATTTCTGAGGATATATTAGCTTTTTTTGGCTGTATTGAAGAGCATCCTGACTATAAAATAATCAGTTCGTTTTTAAAAAAATATAACATAACACCCTTATCTCTTACAAAAAACAAATTGCAAGACATAGGTGGAATTATTCCTTTGTTAGAAGAGAAATAGGGATTTAAAGTATATTTAAAATCATAGATTTATATATATGTCAATACTTTTATTGAATTTTTTATATATATTTTTTTGGAGTTGATTTAGTTGAGTAAATATGGTACATACAAGTATCAAATAGCATTAATTTACAAATATCTTTACAATGAATTTGAACGCTTAGACTATGAAATGAATGAGCGTAACATATATTTTTCATCAGGTCGAAGAAAACGAGATGAAATTGATTATCTTGACGATATGGCATTGCAAATAAAAGCTGACTATTTGAAACAAATAAAAGACAATATTTACTCATTGATTGGAATGATAGAGGACAAAGACCAGTAGATACAAAGAAAAATAG
>JAAYPE010000114.1 GCA_012519975.1 Clostridiales bacterium | reverse complement strand
ATGAGTTGTTGAGTGAAAAGAAACGTAAAGAAGCCCAAGTTGCGTCTTTAAAAGCCTTTATGAATAGTTATAAAAACAAACCTGAAGTATTAGTTAAGTGGTCGGACAGTGTCTTCAAGGCAATGATCGATAAGATAATAATTAATGACAATGGAACTAAAAAACTCATATTTAAAAGCGGTTATGAAGTAAAAATATAAGTGTTTAATAATTAAGACAACGAACCGTGATTAATTTTGTATACTAAAGGTATGGACAATCCTGAATTAATAGGTTGGATTTCGTTAGGTGCTGCTGTTTTAGCAATTGCTGTTACAGTATTTTTTTACATTCTTCAAGAAAAGAAAGCCAATAAGAAGTTAAAAATAGAAGCTGAAACTGCTGCTAGAAAATTTATTCAAGATAATTCAGATGAACGAGACTTTATCCAATGGGCAACAATAGCGGCTGGATGTTTCAAACAAGAAAAGCACATACGTAAGATTTATAACGAATTCACGGTTTTACCACTAGAGATTAAAGTTGAAGTTTTAAGTCAATTAGATATAGATGTTCGCATAATAGATAGCGATGAGTGGATTGATGAAAAAATGAAACTCATGGTAGAGGCTATTTCGGCACTTGGACTTGGTACAAATTTTTTATATGATAATGCAAAATATTTTCATAGAGCATACAAATATAAAGAAACGCTTCTTAGTAATTATAATATTGGATATGACTTCCCTGACGTCTTTAAAGTGCGCAAATTAAAAATGTTATCTAAAAATAATTTGAGTTTTGAACAGTATATAGATGACTTTGTTTATTGTAAGTACAAAGCTTTAGATAAAATGCCGGCAAACGTTGTACCTCCTGTTGACGCACTGATTGCGGTCTATAATCTACGTTCCGCCGATGAGGAAATTGTTACTTTTTGGATGATGCAGCTAGTTGAAAATGTGATACCACACGCAATTAGAGAACTAGGATATTTAAGTGAAGATCATTTACTAACTGATGCGCAAGCGACCACGTTCGAAGATAAATACTTTTCGATATTATACGCCCTTTTTTATTTAAGTAAGAAGAAGGAAAAAAGTGGAAATGGTAAATAATAAATACGACAATCTTTTACTATATTTACATTCTATCGAGGAGTGGCCAAGTGAAAATGCCTTTTTAATTGACGTCCTATCTATTGGAAGCATCAAATTTATTAATAAGTGTAATTTTGAGTTAAGTGGAGATATGATTTTATCCATTCCACCGTTACTCCGCCAGGTGCAGGAAAACATTGTTAAACTACTAGGTCTAATAGATAATGTTTATTCACTCGAGGATTTTATTAATAAAGCTAAAAAGCCAAGCGAAATAATGGATTCTGTTGCAAAAAACAATCCGCAAATAAATGAAGATAAATGGTGGTTGGGTGATACATATATTCATGGTCTAAAAGGGATATTAAACGATTTTTGCCATTCTAATTTTGAAGGATCAATGATGTTATTTACAGACAGGTTTCAGATTGATGAATCAATAAGATTTAATGTGACAATGATGAAGCTTTTGATTTCCCTGGTGGAGGTTCCT
>JAAYPE010000036.1 GCA_012519975.1 Clostridiales bacterium | reverse complement strand
TATAAATATGTATGAAAACTAGACACTTTAGCTTTTTTGTCTGGATTTTAAGAGTTTTTTTGAACGCTTTTTTCGAGTGCGTTTTTAATAGCACCATCAAATAAAAAAGAAATTTTTGAAACAAAAATCTGTTGCTCTTTCATCCCGTTAGAAATCCAGTCACCCAGCATACCCATAATTGCAAATGTATAAAAATTCGCGATAAAGTCTTTATCCTCATCGCTTGCGGGAATGTCCTGACTCTCTATTTCAATAACCTTTTGCAAGAGCGGGAATGTAACATTGTATACATAATTATCAAGTTGCTCCCTGTTCATTGAGTTATAAACATGATAAACAGCTTTTCTGTTTTCTACTGCAAATTTAATTGATTGCAAAAAGCTTTCCTGCCATGAATCGTAGTTTTTTTGGTCTTCTAGTGCGGCTTGTGTTTCGGACACAAAAACCTCTTCTAGTATTGCGTATATGTCGCTAAAATAATAATAAAAAGTGTTTCTATTAACTCCACAATCTTCAACAATATCTTTTACAGTGATTTTATCCATAGGTGTCTCGTTGAGTAATTTTATAAAAGACTGTACCAATGCTATTTTTGTGTATTGTGCCATTGGGGCACCTCCTAACTGTATTTATAATTATATGAAATAAATTATTCTATATTATAAATGCCGTAGTATTAATGTAAAATTTTAACATATAGTAAAAATCTTTGCAAGAAATTGTAGTCAACTTTATTTTTGTTAAAAAATAATATTGGTTTAACTTAAAAAAGATGGTATAATACATACAAATAAATTAATTGTCGGAGTGATAAAATGTCTATATTGTTTGTGGGATATCCAAAATGTTCTACTAGCCAAAGGGCAAAAAAATGGCTTGATGAACATAATGTTAAATATAATCAAAGGCATATTAAGGACGAAAATCCAACAAGTAATGAACTTGAACAGTGGCATAAAATAAGCGGACTCCCGCTCAAACGATTTTTTAATACAAGCGGAATTTTATACAGAGAGCTAAAGCTCAAGGACAAGTTACCACAAATGGAAGAAAGTGAGCAAATAGAACTACTTGCAAGTGATGGAATGCTTGTAAAAAGACCGATTGTTGTGACGCAGGATTTTGTTCTAGTTGGATTTAAAGAAAGTGAATGGGAACAAAAACTTTTATGAAATATAATTATGAGTTAAAACGCTCAAAGAGAAAAACTCTTTGTCTTGAGGTTGCAGAAAATTTAGATATTATAGTCAGGGCACCTATAAACTGTCCAAAGTCAAAGATAGATGAATTTGTGATAAGGCACGAAAATTGGATTGAAAAAAATCTTAAAACTCAAAAGAATAGAGAATATCTAAAACCACTTACAAATCAAGAAGTTGAAAATCTTAAAAAATCGGCAAAAGAGGTTATCCCAAAAAGAGTAGAGTATTACAGCAAAGTTATGGGACTTTTTCCAACAGGAGTTAAAATAACATCTGCACAAAAACGTCTTGGAAGCTGTAGCTATAAAAACAGCTTGTGCTTTTCTTACAAGTTAATGCAGTTTCCGCAGGATGTTATAGATTATGTAGTGGTGCACGAATTAGCTCACATAGAGCATAAAAATCACAGCAACGATTTTTATGAACTGATATCACAGTATATACCTGATTATAAAGATAAAATTTTTGTAATCAAAAATATGTAAAATTAAATATATAAACATTTGACATGAATGTTGTTAAGGAGAAATAAAGCAATGACAGAAAAAATAAAAGGGAGAAATTCTATACCACGCTATCAGCAAATTGCAATCGAAGTTGCCACAAGAATTGCCAGCGGTGAGTATAAAGTGGGTGACAAAATTTATGCCCGTTCTTCCCTTGCAAGTCAGTACGGTGTTTCTGCGGAAACGGCTAGGCGTGCTATTTGCGTGCTATCAGATTTGGGGATTGTATCATCAGAAAAGGGCAGTGGTGTTACAATAAAATCACGAGAAAACGCAATGAATTATATTAAACAATATGAAAAAAGGCAAACTATAGATACAATAAAAGAAGATATATTAATGAGCATTAAAAGACAAAAAAGCGAAATGGAGAATTTAGACAACAGTCTGTCTGAACTAATTGCAGCAAGTGAGCATTTTAGGTCACTCAATCCATTTACACCTTTTCAAATAAATATTACTCCAAAGACAAAATATATTAACAAAAATATTGCAGAAATTCAGTTTTGGCAACACACGGGTGCAACAGTCATAGCGATTAAAAGAGATGGAGCATTACTTGTTTCTCCTGGGCCATATTTACAACTTTTAGATGGCGATGTTTTATATTTTGTAACGCAAGATGATTCACCCCAAAGGGTAAAGGATTTTCTTCATCAATAATGCAAAAATTTAAATATAAAAAAATGGCATTTGCAATATGAAGATGCTGAAAACTTGACAAAGCAACAACTTGAATGTAGAATAGGGTTGTTACTTTTTAAAAGGGGGAAAATTATGATTCGATTTGAAAACATATCAAAATCATTTAAAAACAAAGAAGTAATCAAAGATGTAAGCTTTACTATCGAGGAGGAAAAGCTGGTAGCAATTATCGGTGAGAGTGGTTGTGGTAAAACAACTCTTTTAAAAATGATAAATTGCTTAATTAAGCCAACGAGTGGAAACATCTATATTAAAGAGGAGAACATAAAAAATATTGATGAGATAAAACTTAGAAGAAAAATAGGCTATGTAATCCAGCAAACGGGGCTGTTTCCTCATATGACAGTACAGGAGAACATCGAAATTATTCCAAAAGTTTTAAAGCATGATGAGCAGGATATTGCAAAAAACACAATAAACCTTATGGAAATGGTAGGGCTTGATGGTGCAGAGTTTTTAAATCGGTACCCAACAGAGCTTAGCGGAGGACAGCAACAAAGAATTGGCGTTGCTCGTGCTTTTGCAAACGACCCAGAGGTTATACTTATGGACGAGCCATTTTCAGCACTTGACCCAATTACAAGGTCTGATTTGCAAGATGAACTTGTAGAATTGCATTCAAAACTTAAAAGGACTATTGTTTTTGTAACTCACGATATGGATGAAGCAATTAAAATTGCAGATATGATTTGCATAATGAAGGATGGCAAAATCTTACAATACGATACGCCAGAAAACATCTTGAAAAATCCAAAGGATGATTATGTGTCAAGCTTTGTTGGCAAAAAGAGGATATGGTCATCTCCTGAGTTTATCAAGGTGTCAGACATAATGAGTGAAACTCCTATAACAGCCTCAAAGGAGCAAACTGTTTTACAATGTATGGACAGAATGAGGCACCGCAAAGTAGACAGTCTGCTAATTGTTAGCAACAAAAAGCTACTTGGAATTGTAAAGGCAAAAAAAATAAGAAACATTGAGGATAAATCGCAACCTATCAAGTTGTTTTTAGAAAAAGATTATATAACTTTATCCCCAAATGATACACTGTTAGATGCACTAAAAATCGTGAACGAGCAATCAAAATCTACTGTGCCTGTTGTGAATGAAAAAAATCAACTAAAAGGACTTATAACACGCAGTAGCCTTGTAACGACACTAAGTCAGCAGTTTTTCGATTATGAGGAGGATGAAACGATATGACTTTTTTTGAATATATTTCAAAGAATTATATGCAAGTTTTAACCCTTTTAATCGAGCATTTAAAATTGACTGCAATTTCGGTGGGACTTGCTATTTTAATAGGCGTGCCTTTGGGTATTTTGATTGCATATTCTAAAAATGCAAACAAACCAATCCTTGCAGCTGCAAACATAATTCAGGCGATTCCTAGTATGGCACTGCTAGGCTTTATGATTCCGTTTTTAGGAATTGGAAAAGTGCCGTCTATTGTTGCTGTTGTGCTGTATTCTCTATTGCCAATTATTAAAAACACTTATACAGGAATAGAGAGTATAAACCCACAAACAATAGAAGCCGCAAAGGGAATTGGGCTCACTCCAATGCAGATACTTTTTAAAGTAAAAATTCCTCTGGCTTTGCCTGTGATTATGGCAGGTGTTAGAATTGCATCAGTAACTGCTGTTGGACTTATGACGGTTGCCGCTTATATTGGTGCCGGCGGACTTGGATACCTCGTCTTTTCAGGTATTCGCACAGTTAATAACAACCAAATTTTAGCGGGTGCAATACCTGCTTGTATACTTGCTTTGTTAGTTGACTTTGTTCTAGGAGCGGTCGAAAAGCTTGTAACTCCTATTAGCCTTCAAAAAGGAGACAATACAGAGAAAAAGAAAAAAAGAAGTATTCAAAAAATAATAATACTAGTAGCAACAGTTTTAATTGCAATGGCATTTATTTTTACCTCTTTCAAAGGTAAAGTAAAAGAGGAAAAAGTGCTAACCGTTGGTGCTAAAGATTTTACAGAGCAAGAGCTTTTAGGTAATTTAGTTTCGGATATGATTGAAGGAAATACAGACATCAAGGTTAATAGAAAATTTGACCTAGGTGGAACACAGGTAATATTCACAGCACTTCAAAAAGGTGATATAGATATGTATGTTGAGTATAGCGGAACAGCCTATACAAGCATACTAAAGCACCCACCTATTGGTGACTTAGAAGAAGTGAATAATGTCTGTCAAGAAGAGTTTATGTCAAAGTATAATATAGAAACTTTAAAGAGAATGAACTTTAATAACACTTATGCGCCTGCAGTAACGCACGAAACTGCAAAAAAATATAAACTCGAAACAGTAAGTGACTTTGCAAAAGTTGCATCCAAAATGAAGTCGGGTACAACTTATGAATTTTTAAATCGTGATGACGGACTTCCAGGAATGGAAAAGGTATATGGATTTAAAATGGGGTCATCAATAGCGATTGACAGTGCGCCGAGGTATACAGCACTGGTTAATAAGGAAGTAGATGTTATTGACGCATTTACTACTGATGGGTTGCTTATGAAATTTAAGCTAAAAATCCTTGAGGATGATAAGCATTTCTTCCCACCATATAATCCGTTTCCAATTATTCGCACAGACAGATTAGAAGAATATCCTGAAATTGTTCCTGTACTTGAAAAACTAGGAGATGCGCTAACCGAAGAGGTTATGATGGAGCTAAACTATAAGGTTGATGAATTGCATCAATCGCCATCAAAAGTATCTAAAGAGTTTTTGAAAAAGCAAGGATTTATAAAATAGCAAAAAATTAAGAACCACTTTACTGTGGTTCTTTTTTTATATCGCTATATAGTGATAAGTCCGTTATCAAATTTCTCGAATAAAATTAAAATCGCACAAACTATTAGCAAATCATCCTCGTCTACTTTGTCAATGTTTGTTACTTTAAATTCACAAGGCTCTAGGTTTTTTCCGCTTAGCAGTGTTATTTCCCGTTGCACACTTATGACCGCTTGCGTTTCTCTGATGCTTGAAATTGTAATACTATCTTTTGCAGACATTCCACATACAATAGCTGGCATTGAAAGTGATAGCAGTTTTGATAGTGCGTTAGAATCTTGAGCGTTCACAATATATGAAATATTACAAGACGGTGCGATTTTAGGGCAATCTAGGTTGTTACTGTTGTTAAAGATTACTACGGCGTTTTCAACCTGCAGGCTATTTAAATGCTCAGTTTCATAAACTAAAAAATAAGGAGAACCAACAGAAATCTCGTTTATATCTCCACCATATAAATGCAAAACTCCACCATATTTAGATAGTGTACGGCAAAGTTTTAGACCAATTAAGTTTTCATTAAAATCTCCATAGATTATAATTTTGAACAAAGCAAATCACACCCCGTGTAATTATACTTTACTAAAAAAATGATTTTATACTAATATGTTTTTGCAAATTGAATTGCACTAATAATTATGCTCATCAACGATTATTGCTTCAGCGCATCGAATTCCATCAACGGCGGCGGAAACAATTCCACCAGCGTATCCAGCACCCTCGCCACAGGGATAAACATTGCCAATGTTGCATTCTAAAAAATCGTCACGAATAATGCGAACAGGTGAGGAACTTCTAGTTTCGGGGGCGGTTAAAACAGCGTCGTACATAGAAAAACCTTTTAGCTTTTTATCCATTTCAATAATTGCACTTGCCATAGTATCTGTTACTTTTTGTGGCAAAACGAGCCTTATGTCGCTTGGCACCACTCCTGTAGGACAGCTAGGATTTACGCTTTTAAACGATTTTGTAGCTTTGCAATTTAAAAAATCACCAACAAGTTGGGCAGGAGCGTGGTAATCTCCTCCGCCTATTTTGAATGCCGTTTGTTCCATTTGTAATTGATAGTCTATCCCAGATAGGGGATGGTCGCTTGGAAAATTCTCAGGTTCAATGCCTACGAGCAAAGCCGAGTTTGAGTTTTCACAATTCCTTGCGTATTCACTCATTCCATTAACGACGACACCACCTTTTTCAGAGGCGGCAGCAACAACAGTGCCACCTGGACACATACAAAAAGTGTATGCACCACGACCGTGAAGAGGGTGACAAGACAGTTTATAGTCGGCGGCTCCAAGTGCGGTATGTCCGGCAAAACCTCCATATTGCGCCTTGTCAATTATCTCTCGTGGGTGCTCGATTCTAGCCCCGACGGAAAAAGGTTTTTGCATCATCTTAATTCCCTTAGCATAAAGCATTTTAACAGTATCTCTTGCAGAGTGTCCAATAGCTAAAACAACACAATCAGTTTCGAGGTCGCTTGCTTTGTTATTATGCTCATAGGTAATCCCGTGAACAACACCGTTTGCAATAATAATATTTGTAAGCTTGCTTTCAAAAACTACATCTCCGCCAAGGGCGATAATTGTGTTTCTAATATTTTTTACAACATCTGTAAGCTTATCCGTTCCAATGTGTGGCTTTGCAGAATATAGAATTTCTGACGGCGCACCGTGCTTTTCAAACTGCAAAAAAACTTCTCGGCATCTTTTATTTTTTATTCCTGTTGTAAGTTTTCCGTCAGAAAAAGTGCCAGCACCACCCTCGCCAAATTGGACATTAGAATTTTCATTAAGGACACGATTATCCCAAAAATTCTCAACATCTTTTTTACGCTTATCAACATCGCAACCCCGCTCTATAACAAGTGGTTTTAGCCCCGCTTTTGCAAGAGTTAAAGCACAAAACATTCCAGCAGGACCAAAACCTACAACTACTGGACGATACTTTGATTTTCTAGCAATAGGTGGCAAAACATAGTCATAAATTTGAGAACTGCTAACCCTGTTTGAACCACACTTTTTTAAAATGTTGTCCTCATTGCCATCAATTTCAACATCAACCGCAAAGATGAATTTTATATCGCTTTTTTTTCTCGAATCTATAGACTTTCTAGCAACACTAAGTGTTTTAATACTCTCAGGCTTTATTTTTAGCACCCTTGCAGTAGCCTTTTTTAAGTCTTGTTCTCTATAATCGAGTGGTAATTTAATCTCATTTATTCTTAACATTTAAAATCTCCTCAGCACAACTTTTTCCAGCAAGATATCCAGAACACCACGCCCATTGCAAATTATATCCGCCACAATCTGCATCAACATTTAAAACTTCACCGCAGGCATAAAGATTTTTTACCTTCTTTGATTTAAAGGATACAGGCTCAAACTCACAAGTAATAGCACCGCCGGCAGTAACTTGTGATGAGTCAAAACCTTTAGTTTCAGTTATATCCATTTCAAAATTTTTAATACACGAAGCAATGCTTTGAATTTCACTTTTAGTTAGCGTTTGAATTTCTTTTGACTGCGGAGAGATGTTGCATTTTTTCAAAACAACTTGTGCAACTCTTTTTTGTAAAATTCCAATTAATAAATTTTCGCAAGAAAGCTGTTTGTTTATTTTTTTACGCTCGTTTATATAATCACAAATATCATTATATGAAAGGGCGCAAGCCATATCAATGTTTGCAGTGATTTTTGCAGACGGATTTTTACCTTTTCCAACAGAAACATAGCGTGCAACTTGCATAGTAGCAATTCCAGAAAGTCCGTAATCCGTAAACAAAATTTCTCCATATTCGGTCTTAACATTTTTATTGTTTATCTTTAGCGTTATTTTCCCATTAACCCTAATTCCTTTAAGGTGCTTGCAAAAATCACAGCTTGAAACAAGCTGAACAAGGGCAGGGGAGGTGTTAGAAATACTGTGACCTAACTTACTTAATAGCTTATAACCACTACCGTTAGAACCGTGTACGCTAGAGGATTTTCCACCCGTTGCAATTATAACACAGTCCGCTTTTATCTCATCATTAATTAAAAAAGTGTTTTGCTTTTTCTCGATTTTTAAAACAGGTAATTGACAAATAAACTCAACGCCAAGACGACTAGCCTCAAGTCTTAAGCAGTCTAAAACTGAATTGGCAGACAAATTCATTGGATAAATTCTGCCGTCTTCTTGAGTTGTTAAAACTCCAATAGACTTAAAAAAATCTATTGTTTGATTTGCACCAAATTCATTTAAGGCACAAAAGGCAAAATCAACATCGCCGTGATAGTTTGATTTTGAAATATTGACATTTGATAGATTGCAACGACCGTTTCCAGTTGCAAGAATTTTTTTGCCAACCCTTTGCAATTGCTCAACAACAGTTACACAAAAATCTCCGCCCGATTCTTTTAGGATACGGGCAGAGTTTATAGCGGCAGCAAGTCCAGAGGCACCTGCACCAATTATTATAATGCTTTTTTTGTCTACCATATATGACACCTCAGACAGTTTAAAGTGCATATATTATACTCTAATTATTTTTATTATTCAAGGATTCAAGAAACAAGGATAATTTTTCGATGCTCTCGTTGCTCATTACGTGCTCCATCTTACACGCATCTTTTTCAGCTGTCTTTGCGTCTACACCAAGCGTGATATGCAGAAAATCTGTTAATAAATTATGCCTGTGCAAAACTGATTTCGCATGAGATTTTCCTAAATCCGTTAAGGTGATTTCACCATAAGATTCGTGACTTAAAAGTCCTGCATCCTTAAGAGTTCCAACAGCACGATTAACGCTAGGCTTGCTAACATCTAAAAAACTTGCAATGTCCGTTGTTCTAACAGAATTATGTTCTTTTTGTAGTACAAAAATTGCTTCTAAATAATCCTCAAGGGAGGCTGAGATATCAATGTCGTTAAATTTAGGCATATAGAAAAACCTCCTAACTTGTTTTGTGCACTCGTTTCCTTCTAATTTTCAGAGTCTTCAGGCGGTGGCTCATTCTCTTGTGTAGAGCCAGAGTCGCAAGCTGTAAAAGCATCATTATTAGAAATATCTTCAAAATGAGAGCAACTTTGTTTTTTTGAGCATCCATCACAACCGGTTAAGCTCTCACCCTTTGTGCAAGAGGAACACCCACTACACTCACCGTATCTAAATTCACGATATTTTTTGTAGATGAGCAACGCAACACTAAAAACTGCAGCGACGCCAATTATGATATCAATGATCACAAAATCACTTCCTTAATAACTTAAAAAACAATAAGGGCTATATTATATACTATGAAAGTTACAATCCATGAAACACACATTTGCATTATTAAAGATAAAGACGCCCATTTGACCGACTTCATTTCTTTAAATAATGTAATAACTGCGGCAACACAAGGAATAGAGAGCAAGCAAAACACCATAAATGAATATGCACTAGCAGGTGTAAACACATTGTTTAGAACGCTTACAAGGCTCTCAGAGCTACCAGCTCCATATAGTATGCCAAGCGAACTTACGATTGATTCTTTTGCAACAAAACCGCTAAGAAGTGCGACTGATGCTTCCCAGTTACCAAATCCAAGAGGGGTAAAGATTGGAGCGATAAAACCGCCGATTACACCAAGGATACTTTGTGAGCTGTCTTGAACATGGTTTAGAGAAAAATCATAATATTGGCAAAACCAAATTACGATACTTGCACCAAGCAAAACGGTACCGGCTTTTGTAAGAAAGTCTTTGACCTTTTCCCACAAGTGCAGTGAAAGAGTTTTTGCAGTTGGCATACGGTATGGTGGTAGTTCTAGAATGAAAGGAGCGTGAGCGCCTTTTAACACTGTTTTTTGCAATATAAACGCACAAACCATAGCGACAATAATTCCTAACAGGTAAAGAGACGAAACAATAAGCCACTTGTGTGTTGGGAAAAATGCAACGATAAATAAGGAGTAGACAAACATCTTTGCACCACAAGACATAAAGGGAACGAGCATTGCAGTAAGGCGTCTGTCTTTTTCTGTTTCAAGAGTTCTAGTTGCCATAATTGCAGGAACAGAGCAACCGAATCCCATAATTAGAGGGACAAATGATTTTCCAGAAAGACCAAGCGAATGGAACATTTTATCCATTACGAAAGCTGCACGAGCCATATAACCACTGTCTTCAAGCAATGACATAAAGAAGAACAGAATTAAAATTTGTGGAAAAAATGTAAGAACCGTTCCAACACCGCCTAAAATTCCGTCGCAAACAAGCCCAACAGCCCAGCTTGATGCGTTTAGAGATATAAGAACATTTCTTGTATGCTCTATAAACACGGGGATTATAAATTCCTCAATCGTGTCTGTGAAAAACGAGCCAATAGGTCCAAAAGTTATGTAAAATATAAAACCCATAATGCCAAAGAAAAATGGAATAGCAAGGTATTTGTTTGTAACGACTTTGTCAATTTTGTCAGAAATTGTAATGTCATCACTGTTTACACCACGCTTTAAAACTTTTTCACGAATGCTACAAATATACTTATATTTTTGGTCTGCGATAGCCATTTCTCTGTCTATATTTTCAGCTTCAAGACTTTCAATAATTGCTCCAAGACAAGAAATTTGAGTGCAAGAGAGATTGAGCTTTTCAAGCGTTGGCTTGTCGTCTTCAATTAGTTTAACGGCAGACCATCTAAGTGGCAAACCGTGCAGAATGCAGTTTTCTTTTATTATTTTTTCAACTTGCTCAACAGCTGTTTTAACAATGCCTGTATAGATTTTAGGTATCGTGCCAGAGTTTGTATGCATATCAAAATGGTATGGATTTTTCGCGTGGACAATCTCGTGTTGTGCAACACTTAGTAATTTGTTTATGCCAATATTTTTACTTGCAGAAATGGGAATAATGGTGATACCAAGCAGTGACGATAAAAGTGAATAGTCAATAATATCTCCACGCTTTTCAACAATGTCTATCATATTTAAAGCTATTACCATTGGAGTTCCAAGCTCTGCTAGTTGCAAGCTTAAATAAAGGTTTCTCTCAAGATTTGTTGCGTCAACAATGTTAATTATCAAGTCCGGCTTTTCTTCAATTATAAAATCTCTTGCAATTATTTCTTCCATAGAATAAGGGGAGAGGGAGTAAATTCCAGGCAAGTCTACAACAACAACCTCGCCTTTGCTATTTAGCACTTCTCCTTCTTTTTTCTCAACGGTAACACCAGGCCAGTTTCCAACATATTGTTTGCTACCTGTAAGCTCGTTGAAAAGAGTTGTCTTACCGCAGTTGGGGTTACCTACAAGGGCGTATTTATATTTCATTTATCCAAAACCTCCACGGTGATTTCGCTTGCTTCAGATTTTCTAAGACTCAGCTCATATCCTCTAACATTTATCTCAATAGGGTCACCCAGCGGTGCCACTTTTTTCATAATTATTTCTGCACCGGGAGTAATTCCCATATCAATAATGCGTCTTTTTATAGCGCCTTTACAGTTAAGAGAAACAACAGTGCCTTTTTGCCCGATATGCAATCTATCTAGAGTTTTATTCATAAAAAATCACCTCGTAAAAAGTTAGCTTAGTATAACAATACAACTATTTTTTAGTTATGTCAAGATGTAACATAAAAATATTTTAGTTGACTAATATATCCAAAAGTATTATAGTTGAACTGTATGCTATTTTAGCAAAATCTTCTAAATTTAATTTAAATAACCAATATGGTATTATTAGGAGTGTTATTTTGAAAGGAATAATTCTTGCAGGAGGGTCTGCAACTCGTTTGTATCCATTGACTACTGTAACGAGTAAGCAGTTGCTCCCCTTGTATGATAAACCGATGATTTACTATCCGCTCTCTATGCTAATGCTTGCAGGTATAAGAGAGATACTTATTATTTCAACACCTACAGACACACCAAAATTCGAGGGGCTTTTGGGCCACGGTGAAAAATTTGGCATAAAGCTCTCTTACGCCGTTCAGGAAGAGCCAAAAGGGCTCGGGCAGGCTTTTATTATTGGCGAAGAGTTTATTG
The DNA here is from genome assembly GCA_012519975.1 of Clostridiales bacterium. Classification (GTDB taxonomy): domain Bacteria; phylum Bacillota; class Clostridia; order Oscillospirales; family Acutalibacteraceae; genus RZYX01. The sequence continues at coordinate 21,316 of JAAYPE010000036.1, read as the reverse complement.
GTGATGACAGCGTTGCTATGGTGTTAGGTGATAATTTGTTTTATGGCAACGGGCTTGGGCATATGCTACGCTCTGCTGCAAACAATGAGGGTAGAGCTACAATATTTGGCTATTACGTTGACAACCCAAGTGACTTTGGAGTTGTTGAGTTTAATAGGGATGGTATTCCTGTTTCAATTGAAGAAAAGCCTAAAAAACCAAAGTCTAATTATGCTGTAACAGGAATGTATTTTTATGATAACAGGGTAGTAGATTTTGCGAAAAAACTAATCCCGAGTGAGCGGGGAGAATATGAAATAACAGACATTAATAGAATGTATTTGGAGCTTGGTGACCTTGATGTTCAGTTAATGGGCAGGGGGTTTGCGTGGCTTGATACAGGTACGGTTGATGCACTGCTTGACGCTGCCAATTTTGTAAGAACTGTAGAGCAATTTCAAGGCATCATAATATCAGCACCGGAAGAAATAGCTTATAATATGCGCTGGATTTCTAAAAGAAAGCTTTTGGAGTCCGCTCAGATGTATGGAAAATCTAATTACGGTGAGCATTTGAAGCGTGTAGCTAGTGGAAAAATTTTGTATTCCAAAAATGTTGGTGAGCGTCCGTATTGGGGCAGAGATGACGATGAGGACGAATAAATTTTGACATACATATTTTGCAATTTTAAGAACGGTGGTAAGCTTATAAATGGAAGTAATTAAAACAAAAATTTCTGAGGTTTTGTTAATAAAACCTGATGTTTTTTCTGATAATCGTGGATGGTTTATGGAAACGTATTCTTACGAAAGGTATAAAGAATATGGAATTAATGTAGTTTTTGTTCAAGATAATCGCTCCAGAACAGAGAAAAAAGGCACAGTTAGAGGGCTTCATTTTCAAAAAAAACCAAAAGCACAAAGCAAGCTTGTAACTTGCACAAGGGGTAAGCTCCTTGATGTTGTAGTTGATATAAGGCGTGACTCGCCAACATACAAAGAGTGGGTATCTGTTGAGCTTAGCGAAGAAAATAAATACCAACTTTTTGTTCCACAAGGGTTTGCGCACGGTTTTGTGTCGCTTGAAGATGAGACAGAGATTTTATATAAAGTTGATGATTTTTATTCAAAAGAGTACGATAGAAGTATAAGGTTTGATGACCCTGAGATTGCGGTGGACTGGCAGGTTGAAAATCCAATTTTGTCGGACAAGGATATGGATGCACCACTTCTAGCTCAAAGTGATGCAAACTTTTAGTATATAACTTTTTAAAGGATGTTTTATTTGAAAGTATTGGTAACAGGTGTTAGTGGTCAATTAGGTTTTGATATTTTTAGCCAGCTAAAATCTAAAGGGATTGAGTGTGTTGGAACAAAACCACAGGATTTCGACATCACAAATGAAGACGAAGTTTTTGAATATATAAACAAAATTTCACCTACTGTTGTTGTTCATTGTGCTGCCTACACCGCAGTTGACAATGCGCAAGATGATGAAGACCTTTGCAGGCTTATTAATGTTAATGGTAGTGAAAATATAGCAAAAGCTTGTGCAAAGCTTGATGCAAAAATGCTTTATATAAGCACTGATTATGTTTTTGACGGTGAGGGAACTGAGCCTTTTGAAACAGATTCAAAAACAAACCCTTTAAATGTTTATGGCAAATCTAAGCTTGACGGTGAAAAAGCCGTTTTAGAAAATTGCAAAAGTAGCTTTATTTTAAGAACCTCTTGGGTGTTTGGCGAGAATGGAATGAATTTTGTAAAAACTATAATCCGCCTTGCAAACGAGCGTGATAAAATAAGTGTTGTAAATGATCAAATCGGTTCACCGACTTATACAAAGGATTTAGCAGTCTTAATTTGCGATATGATAAACACATCTAAGTATGGCGTGTACCACGCAACAAATGAGGGATATTGCACCTTTGCTCAGTTTGCAAAAGAAATTGTAAAATCAAGCGGATACAACACACAGGTGATTGAAATAACAAGTGACGAGTTTGGAGCTAAAGCAAATAGACCAAAAAATTCACGCCTTTCTAAAAAAAGCTTGGACGATGCTGGGTTTTCTCGTTTACCTGACTGGCAAGATGCTCTGTATCGCTTTTTAAATCACAAATAAAAATTTAATAATAGAATTATAAAGCGCCAAAAAGTACATAATAAACTTGGAGGTGCTTTTTATATGAATAAAAGAATTGTAATTCTTTTTTGCATTATCACTTTTTCTTTAAGCTCTATGGTTCTTCGCTTCGCTTTTATAAATATAAAAGGAAACAAACAAAGTGCAACATATGGAAATACCCGTTCGATTACTATTGATAAATCAAGGGGAACAATATATGATTGCAATTTAAAGCCCATTACAAATGCAACTCCAAAATATTTTTTAGCAGTCAAGCCAACACCTATAGCGTTATCACAACTAAAAGGAAATTTGCACGATGAAGAGTTTGACAAGCTTGCAAAAAAACTGTCTGACGGCAACCCAACTGTTATAGCCCTTGAAAAAGATATGAAACCCGTAAAGGACACAAGGGTGATAAAAACAATGGAACGCTATTCAAAAAATCAGCTCGCAACCCATATTGTAGGGCATTTGGATAGTGAGGGAAATGGTGCAATAGGGCTTGAAAAAGGTTATAACGAATATTTATCAAAGGATAGTGGAGGGCTTGCGGTAGCTTTTAGTGTTGACGCTCTTGGAAGACCACTTATTGGTGCAGATATTGAAGTGCGTGACGCTAATTATAATGTTGGACAAGGAATAGTTTTAACTATTGATAAAAATGTTCAGGAAGTTGCAGAAAAAGCACTTGATAATAATGGAATAGATAGTGGTTGTGCCGTTGTAGTAGAAGTAGGAACAGGAGAAATTAAGGCAATGGCAAGCCGGCCAACATTTGACCCAAACAATCTTGCAAGCAGCCTTAGTGATGCACGCTCTCCGTTTATAAACAGATGCATAACGCAGTATACAGTTGGTTCGTCTTTTAAAGTTTTAGTGTCTGCTTGTGCGATAGAAAGCAAAGTTGCAACTCCAAATACAATGTATAATTGTACAGGAAACACACAAAGAAGTGGCGTAAATTTTTCGTGTTACAATAAAAATGAACACGGAAATATAAATATGGCACAGGCACTTTCTGTATCGTGCAACACCTATTTTATTGAGCTTGCAAATAAAATGGATATGAATTTGCTACTTGAAATGTCTAAAAATATGGGGCTATCTCAAAGTACAAAGCTTGCACAAGGAATGGTTACGGATAAAGGAAATTTGCCGGAGCTATACAATTTAAATTCTCAAGCGTCAATAGCAAACTTTGCGTTTGGGCAGGGGGAATTGCTTGCAACCCCTTTACAAATGGCTTGTGTTTTCGCAACGATTGCCTCAGATGGATATTATACACAACCATTTTTAATAAAAGGTATGATAGATAAAGACGGGGAGATGTCACAAGAATATAAAGCAAAGCCAAATAAAAAAGTGATGTCACAAACTACTGCAAAGCAAGTAAAACAAATGCTTAAAACAGTTGTAGAAGAAAATGAAAACGCACTGCCAAACAATACAACTGGATGTGGAAAAACTGCAACAGCGCAAAGCGGATGGTTGAGTAACGGAGCAGAAATATATCACTCGTGGTTCGTTGGATTTTTTCCTGCTGAAAAACCTAAATATGCAGTGGCAGTTATGAAAGAAAACGGGGTTAGTGGCAGTGCCGATTGCGCCCCAGTGTTTAGAGAAATAGCGCAAAATGTAACATCGCTGAATAGTTGACAAAAAAGTAATATAATAGTAGAATTATCAAATAAACTTTATGTGTGGCAAAGTTTTTTGCCCACATTTATATTTCAAAAATTTAAGCCCAAACATAGGGAGAGTTAGTGTATGGAATGGACAGGACTTAATGAAATTAGAGAGAAGTTTTTAAGCTTTTTTGAAAGTAAAGAGCATTTGCGTTTGCCAAGCTTTTCGCTTGTTCCACAAGGGGATAAAAGCTTGCTTCTTATAAATTCTGGAATGGCACCTATGAAAAAATATTTCACAGGGGAAGTTGTTGCACCAAAAAATCGGATAACAACTTGTCAAAAATGTATTCGCACACCAGACATAGAAAGAGTAGGAAAAACAGCAAGGCACGGAACATATTTTGAAATGCTCGGTAATTTCTCTTTTGGAGATTATTTTAAGCGTGAGGCGATTTCGTGGGCGTGGGAGTTTTGCACACAAGTTATGGAAATGCCAGTGGATAAAATTTTTATAAGCGTCTATGAAGAGGACGATGAAACATATAACATTTGGACAAAAGAAATGGGCATTGCTCCAAATCGTGTAGTAAGACTAGGCAAAGAGGACAATTTTTGGGAACACGGAGCAGGTCCTTGTGGCCCTTGTACAGAGCTTCACTTTGACCGTGGCGAAAGCTATGGTTGTGGTTCTCCTGATTGTGCAGTTGGCTGTGATTGTGACAGGTATGTAGAGTTTTGGAACCTTGTGTTTACACAGTTTGAAAATGATGGCAACAATAATTACACACCACTTGCAAAGCCAAACATAGATACCGGTATGGGACTTGAGAGGCTTGCTTGTATTTCTCAAGGTGTTGATAATCTGTTTGAGGTTGACACAGTTCAAAATATAATGAAACATATAATGAAAATAGCAAATGTAAAATATAATGAAGATGAAAAAACAGATGTTTCTCTTCGTGTTATTACCGACCATATTAGAAGCACGACATTTATGATTGGTGACGGTGTAATGCCATCAAATGAAGGTAGAGGTTATGTTCTTCGCCGTTTGCTTCGCAGAGCTGCAAGGCACGGCAGATTACTTGGAGTTGACGAGCCTTTTCTTGCACAGGTTTGTGAAACCGTAATTAAAGAAAATGCGTCTGCATACCCAAATCTTGTTGAAAAGCACGACTTTATAATCAAGATAATTCAAAGTGAGGAAGAAAGCTTTGAAAAAACAATTGACACGGGAATGCAACTATTAACCGAAATGATTGATAACTCTAAAGATGGCATTTTAAGTGGTGAAGATGCGTTTAAATTGTCGGATACTTTTGGCTTTCCAATAGACCTTACAAAAGAAATCTTAGAAGAAAAGTCGATGACAGTTGATGAAGATGAGTTCAATAAGCTTGTTTTAGAGCAAAGGCAAAGAGCAAGAGCTGCCCGTAAGGACGCTGGTGCAGATGCGTGGAAAGGCACCGATAATGCTGCCGATGATATTAAAGAAACCGAGTTTTTAGGTTATACAACATTTTCATCAAATGCAAAAATAGAAGCAATTATTATGGGTACGCAAAAAAATGAAACAGCACAGTCCGGTGATAAAGTTATTTTAGTGCTTGATAAGACACCGTTTTATGCTGAGGGTGGCGGACAAGTAGGAGATACTGGTATAATTTCAAACGATGATTTTACTGTTGAAATTGACAATACAATAAAAACTCAAAGTGGTGTTTTTCTTCACGAAGGTACGGTTACAAATGGCACTGTAAAAACTGGAGATACAGTGTTGGCGCAAGTAAATGAGCAAGAAAGAAAAGCTATAATGAGAAATCACACAGCAGCTCACTTGCTTCAATCAGCACTTAGAAAAGTGCTTGGAAACCATGTTGAACAGGCAGGCCAATTTGTAACGGCAAACACAGTTCGTTTTGACTTCTCACATTTTTCAGCACTCACAGAGCAAGAAATTGCTCTCGTTGAGAGTGAAGTTAACACAGCAATCCTTGACGCAATAACAGTTAGCTCAACCCAAATGCCTATAGATGAAGCAAAAGCAATGGGAGCAGTTGCCCTGTTTGGTGAAAAGTATGGCGATGTAGTGCGAGTGGTTAAAGCAGACAGTTTTTCAACAGAACTTTGTGGTGGAACTCATGTTGACAACACAGGAAAGCTAGGGCTTTTTAAAATAATCAGCGAAAGCTCTGTTGCTGCCGGAGTTAGAAGAATTGAGGGTGTAACAGGCTTTGGAGTTCTCGATTTTATATCGAATAAAGAGCATTTAATAGTTTCAACTGCAAGGGCAATGAAGCTTGGGAACACCGCAGAGCTTGCAACAAAGGCGTCATCTCTTGTAACAGAAATAAAATCAAAGGACAAACAAATTGAGCAACTAAGTGCAGAAATTGCGTCAATTAATGCAAAAAGTGCGCTTGAGAATGCAAAAGATATTAACGGAATCAAGCTAATAACCGCAATTGTAAGTGACACCGCACCAAATGACCTTAGAACAATTTGTGATAGTGCAAAGCAAAATGGTGATAATATAGTTGTTATTGTTGCAGGAACACAGCCCAAAAAAGGTAGCGTGAATTTTGCTTGTGCTTGTGGCAAAGATGCAGTAGCAAAAGGTGCCCACGCGGGAAATATTGTTAGAGAAGTTGCAAAAATTGCAAACGGTAGTGGTGGTGGAAAGCCGGATAGTGCAATGGCAGGGGCAAAGGATATGTCAAAAACACAGGACGCTATAAAATCTGCTGAGTCAATTGTTGCTAGTATGATAAAATAAAATTCAAATTATCTTAGGGGAGTGGAGCATAATGGATTGTATTTTTTGTAAAATCATAAATGGCAAAATTCCATCAAACAAAGTGTATGAGGATGAGCTAGTCTACGCTTTTTATGACATCGACCAAAAAGCGCCAGTGCATATTTTAGTTATTCCAAAACAACATATTGTGTCCGCTGCGTATATAGATGATAGTAATGCACAAATTGTAGCACATATGTTTGAAGTGATTGCAAAAATCGCAAGAGAGCTAAAGTTAAATAACAGTTTTAGAGTAGTTACAAATGCGGGAGATAGTGCTGGGCAAACAGTGCCACATTTGCATTTTCATCTGCTGGGTGGCAGGGATTTTTCTTGGCCACCAGGCTAAAATTTAAATTAAAAGATAAGGCAAAAGAAGGCATAGCAAAAGGTGGAGCTGATTTGCGTTGAAACGACCGATGGCGGTTATTGGTATATCTTTTTTACTAACTCTCGTTATAATCGGCAAAACGGGAGAGCGTTTCGCACTCATATTTCTTGTGTTTAGCCTTGTAGTTTTTGCAGTATCAATGTTTATAAAAAAATTAAGGCAAGCTGTGGTTATACCGTCTGCGTGTTTGGCGGTTGCCTGTGCTTGTCTTCTTTTTATTACAAAAACAAATTATGAGTATAAACCACAACTGTCGCTTGCGGGTCAAAATGTTTCTATTCAGGGAGTAATTGTTGAAGATGTAGGAAAAAGTGAAAGTCAGGCGTATAGATATATAATAAAAACAAGCAAAATAAACGGTCAAGATTATGAAATGAAAATAAGGTTATCCTCATCAACACTCACAGACGCCCAGTATTATGATAAGGTGGATATAAACAACGCAACGCTTTATGAGCTTGGAAAAGATAGTAGCCAAAAGTTGTATTATAAGTCAAAGGGTGTGTATATAGGTGCTTATACTTTTGAGGATATTGAGCATATAAAGACTGAAAATAAGCCGTTTTATTATAAATTTATAAGGCTTAGGCAATACATAAAAGATGCAATTTTAGAAATGTTACCTAACGATGAAGGTGCAATTTTAGCAGCAATGCTAATTGGCGACTCTAGATACATATCAGAAAATGCGTATAAAAGCTTTAAAAAGACTGGCGTTACTCATCTTTTTGCAGTTTCGGGACTTCACGCATCAATGTGGTCGATGTTTGTTTATCAAGGGCTTAGAAATCTAGGTGTTAGGCGCAAAAAATCAGCAGGTGTTTCTATGGCTTTTATACTGTGCTTTATGTGTCTTTGTGCATTTACACCGTCAATAATGCGTGCAGGTATTATGATGTTTATATTTATGGGCGGAAAGCTTTTGGACGCAGAGCCAGACTCTGTAAACTCACTTGGAGTAGCTGCACTTTTAGTCACTATTAGCAACCCTTTTTGTGCCACAAATGTTGGCTTGTTGCTATCTTTTTGTGCAACACTCGGCATACTTTTAATGTCTGAGCCGATGGGCAAAATAACAAAAGAAAAAACAAAACCAATTAAAAATAAAAACCTTAGAATTCTGATTAACACAGTAATTGATTTGATTATAATAACAATTAGTGCAACGATATTTACTTTTCCTGTTTTGTTATTAAGTTTTAATGCTATTTCACTGATTTCTCCTGTAGTAAACTTGTTTATAACAAATATAGCGGGGGTTGCAATGCTCTTATCAGGAGTCGGTGTGGTTATTTTTGCAATTCCTGTTGTTAGAATTTTAAAATATCCAATCTTTTTTATTTGTGGGCTTCTTGCAAAATATATGCTTTGGTGTACAAACTTTTTTGCAAAATTCAGCCTGTCGTATGTGTCGCTACACAATAATTATATAATTCCTTGGGTAATTTCGGTGTTTTTGATTATAGCTTTTGCACTGATTATAAAAGGAGATACAAAGAAAAATTTGCAACTTTCAGCACTTTTATCTCTTAATATTTTGCTTTTTGCAATGCTGTTTGATAAAATATTAAATAATGGAATTACAACAATAAATATAGTTGAGGTTGGCAATGGCACCAGTGTGGTTTTAAGTAGAAAAGACCATAGTGCAGTTGTTGGTTGTGACGGAAATTATTTTGCGAAATGGAATATAGACAAAGTATTACAGCAAAATAATACAGATAAAATAGACCTTTTAATTGTTCCGAGAACTCAAAAAACACAGAGCAATGCAAAGGATGAAATTCGTGAAAATTATAATGTAGGTATGCAAGTCTTAAAACAAGAATCAGAAGACATAAATTTGCAAATATTACTGTGGGACGATGTTGATATATATCTTAATAGTGGCGATGTTGCGTCGTTTTCAACGATTAAGATTGGAAACTTTAAAATGCTTATTACTTTTATCCCAACAATTGACATATCAAAAATTCCACAAGAGTTTTTAAAGTCAGATGTTTTAATTTGTCGTTCAAAAGTGCCTTGTGGTTTGGAATATAAGAATTTTGACACTATAATAATATCAGATGAATTTGAAAAATCTCAAAATACAATACATAATATAAATAAAAATTATGGTAACGCCGTTTCTACTGGCGATGGTACGATAGAGATTAAAACGCGTGGAAATACAGACTTTTTTATTAGGAGAAATGCAAATTGAAGTTAAATGAGCAAGGGCTAAGAAAAAATATTTCTAGTGGAAGCTTTTTGCCAGTTTATTTAATAATTGGTGATGAAAGTTTTTTAAAACAACATTATGCAAATCAAATAGCAAAAAAAGTAGTCCCAAAGGGACTTGAGGCATTTAACTTTCATTATCTTAGTGAAGAAAATGCAAATGCAGACGAAATAGCGTCTTGCGTTGAATCTTTGCCAATGATGTGTGAGCAAACCTGTGTGCTTGTACACGATTATGATTTTGATAGTGCGAATGATACTGAAAAAAATAAAATAATTGAGTTGCTTTCAGATTTGCCAGACACTTGTGTACTAGTTTTTTGGATGGACAACAAAGGCTTTTCAACTAAAAAGGCAAATTCAAAGGAAATCCAAAAGCTTATTGAAAAAAATGGGGCAGTAGCAGAAATAAAAAAAAGAAGCTCAAACGACCTTGTAGCGCTTGTTTTGTCGGGCGCAAAAAAGCGTGGTTGTGAAATGACTAGGAAAAATGCTAACTATTTTATATCCCTTGTCGGAAATGATATGAACACTCTTTTAAATGAACTTGATAAATTGTGCGCATACTCAAAAGGGGATATAACAAAAAAAGAGATAGATGCAGTTGCGATAAAAACTTTAGAGGCAACAGCGTTTCAAATGGTGGATGCTCTTTTGGCAAAATCGTTTGATAATGCCTTTGAATTGTTGGACATTTTGCTAACTCAAAAAACAGAGCCAGTTATGATTTGTGGTGCGTTAATTAGTGCTTATGTTGATATGTATAGGGCTAAAGTTGTGCTGGAATCAGGAAATAACATATCGGTTTTGAAGGGCGCTTTTGGAACGCAGTATAAAAGCGATTTCAGGCTTAGAAACGCAAGTTCAAGGAGTAGAAAAATGTCTAAAAGCCAGCTTCGTGAATGTCTTGAATATTTAAGCGTTGCAGATGTAAAACTTAAAAAAACAAACGAAGATAATCGTGTAGTTTTTGAACAGCTTATGATAAAGCTTGCGAGGGTGTAAATGAATAATGAGTTGATAAAAATAGAACAAGCTATAATTGTTGAGGGTAAGTATGACAAAATAAAACTCTCATCAATAGTTGACGCTGTTATAATTGAGACGGATGGATTTGCAATATTTAAAGATAAAGAAAAGCAAAAGCTGATACAAAATCTTGCAAAAACAAAAGGAATAATAGTTTTGACAGACAGTGATTCTGCCGGATTTATAATAAGATCATTTGTTGGTGGTAGCGTCGAGCAAAGCAATGTTACCCACGTTTATATACCGGATATTTTTGGTAAAGAAAAGCGTAAGGATAACCCGTCTAAAGAAGGTAAGTTAGGTGTTGAGGGAATACCTGTTGATTTGATAAAAGAAGCGTTTGAAAAGGCGGGAGTGACCTACTCAAAAACAGCTACAAAAAGCAAAGAAATAACAAGTGCTGATTTTTTTGAAGATGGTATTTCGGGTGGAAAAAACAGCAAAGCTCTAAGAAATGAGCTTTTAAAAGAGCTTGATTTGCCTTTAAGACTTTCTACGAATTCGCTACTTAAACTTATAAATATATTTGTTACATACGATGAGTATAAGAAATTAGTTAGGCAATGCAAATATAATTTGAGCATTAAAAAAGACAGCGCAGAATAAAACCTGTGCTGTCTTTTTATATATTTTGAAGTTTTAAGTTTTGGGGTTATTATTTTTTGGCTTTTGTTCAAAGCTTGCCCTATCAAGGTTTGAAACTATATGCTGTGCTGCAGTTTCTAGAGCTTCGTGACTAAAAAAACCGTGGTCTGTTTTATGTTCGTTACCATCGTTTAGTGTATTTAAGTCATAACTCAAATCAAAATCTTCGCTATTTGCAATTGATTTATTATACTGCAAAGTTTGCTCGTGAGTATAAAAAAGGTTAAAGGTTTTGTCAATCAGCTCCCTAACAGGCAGGCTCAATATAGAGTTGTGCGGATTATACAAACCTTGATAAAAATCTATCAAGTCAGAATTTAATAAAACGCTGGATATTACTATCGTAATAATGGGGAAAATGTTTAAAACTTGAATTCCTGCGGAAATGCTAAAGTGATAAAAAATATAAACAACAGCATTAACAAGCAAACAAACAGCACTGCTAAACCCAATAGAAATGATAGTAATTCTTGATGGAAAAAGCAAACTTTCATTAAATATAAAAAATGTAAAAAACAAAGAAACATAGATAGCAATTGCTACTATAAAAACTAATGAAGAGTAGCTATTTAAAACCAAAGAAAAAATCTTTGACCAAAAAGAAGAACTTAAAACAATGTCTTCTAAAAGATTTATAGAAGTGAAAAAAGCCTCAAATAGAAAAAGGCCAGCAATATTAAAAATGATAACTAAAATTAATAAAAACACTTTAGCTTTTTTTGAAACATTATTTTTATGTTCATTTGACTTCCTCATAAGCGCACTCAACCTCATTTTAAACAATATTTCAAATATAATTATAACAAATTTGTTTAAAAAGTAAATGCTAATAAAGAAAAAATGCCATAAAATTATTAAATGGCATTTTAAAATAAAATTATTCGTATATAAAGTTTTTTAGCAATCGAGAGTTTTCTTCAATATCAAAAACAAGAACACTTTGTCCACTTTTTGTTGCACTTTTCAAAGTACCGTCAGCGGGAATACTCATTTGCTCAATGTCGTATTTTAAATATGAGGTTGACGCTTTAATGGATAGTTTTGTAATCTCACTTTTTGAAAGGTCGGTTTGAACAAAGGGTGTTATCTCTTTAGCAACTTTAAGAAGAGTTGGCAAACTTGCTTGTGAAGCTTTATCTTTTATAGCAAACATAACTTTTCTTTGTCTTTCAGTTCTATAAAAATCAGAATCAAGTTTTCGTATTCTACAATATGCAAGAGCCTGCGGACCATTTAAGTGAACATTTTCGCCTGCCGATACTGAAATTCCTTCATTGATAAAAAATTTGTTAAGATACGCAGATTCTTTTTGAGTTATAGAAACATTAACTCCGTCTAATGCATCTACAATGCCTTCAAAAGCTGCAAAATCCACCATTGCGTAGTTATCAATATCAACTTTAAAGTTATATTCAAGTGTGTCGATTAACAGCTGGATTCCTCCAATAGCGGTTGCAGAATTTAGCCTTTTATAGCCTTTTTCTGGAATTTCAACCCAAGAGTCACGAAGAAAAGATGTAAGCTTTATTTTTTTGTTGTTTGTATCAATTGAAACGAGCATCATAGTGTCGGAGCGATAAACAGTGTCACCCTCACGAGCGTCACTACCTATTAGCAATATGTTTTTTACGCCTCTTTTTCCGATTAAGCTAGAGCTATCAACAAACGCATTGTCCTTGATGTTTTTATCAAAATTTATTCCACCAAATATGTTTGAGATAACACCAATAGCTATTGCAAAAATAAGTAAAGCCACTAAAAAAACCGTGAAAAACGCCTTTTTAAAAGGTGTTGTAGGCTTTTTCTTTATCTTTTGTGGATGATTTTTATTAGCAGAATTTCTGTTGCTATATACATTAGTATAATTTTGGTTTGCTTGCCTGTTTTTATTTGGATTGATATTTTTTCTTTGCACCTGAATTGTGGGTAACTCTTGTGTTGCAAAAAAATCTTTCTTTTTATTGTTTGCAACAATATCCCTATTTTTTTGCGGTATTTTGCTACTATCGCTGACTATATCAATATTTTCATCATAATCATCGAATTGGTCAAAAAAGTTCTTATTACTCATGGTTTTGCCTTCCTTTACTTTAAAAAACACAATAACTATTTATTATACTCTCTTTGGCGATATTATTTGTAACAACATTATTAAAAGTTTATTAAGATTTCATTTTTAAAAATTAAAAAGAAAAACTTGTAATTTGTTTTAGAATTTTTAAAACCTTGCAATTCGTAAAAAAGTGTGATAAAATATTCCAACATAAAGAGTTTTCGGAGGTTGTTTTATGACAAGTTTACAGGTTGCAGGTGCAATAATTATGATATTATTGTCAATTGCTATTATAATAATAGTTCTTATGCAAAAGGACAGGCAGTCAAATCTTTCAGGTGCTTTTGTTGGCGGAGATTCTTCGGGTGGATTTTTTGACAAAACAAAAGGAAAGCACAAGGAAGCATTGTTAGAAAAGGGAACAAGAATTTTAGCGATACTATTTTTTATAGTTGCAATTGGGACTACTGCGGTTATAATTTTTAGATAAAAACATTGTAGTTACACGATTTATCCCCGCTAAAAATTGCGGGGTAAAATATTTTTAAAAAAACTTAAAAAAATGCTTGACATTATGAAACAAATCGTATATTATAGTCAAGTGCCTTAGGCAATATGATCCATTAGCTCAGTCGGTAGAGCACTTGACTTTTAATCAAGGTGTCCGGAGTTCGAATCTCCGATGGATCACCAAAACGCTTGTAATTATAACTTTTTTAGTTGTAGTTGCAAGCTTTTTTTATCTTTTCATTAAACTTTTTTAAAAAATAAAAAGCAAAACAAAATCAATCAATTCATTTTATATGTTTTGCAATATAAGATAAAGTAAAAGGCGTTGACATATGAATTTGATTAAACGAGAATAAAATAGTTTTTAATTTTAGTTCAATTTTATCCTTCTTCTGAATAGTATTAAAAAGGGAGGATGATAATTATGAACTGTTGTTTTAGCGACTTGCGAAATAAGGAAGTAATAAATAAGCAAGATGGTGGAAGGCTTGGCTGTGTGTGCGACATCGAATTTGATACAATAACCGGTCAAATGGTGGCACTTATAATTTTTGGTCGTAGTAAGCTTTTTGGGGCAGCCTCTGAGGACATTCGTGTTTTGTGGCACGATATTGAAATAATTGGTGACGACACGATTTTGGTGTCCTATAGCCCTCCACAAGTGTATAGTAGAAACAAGAAAAAAGGTGGAGTAGAAGCGTTTTTTAAATAATAACAATTTTGCCATTTATTATTGACTTTTGTCGGTTATTGATGTATTATAATTCAGTCGCTTTAACACATAAAAGCTTTAAAGTGCTAGAGTGAAAGAAGTATAATACAGGAGTGGGATTTGTGGAAAATATCACGGTGTGGATTACTATTGCAATATACATAATAGTTATGATGGTTATAGGTATTATTGCTGGCAAAGGTTCAAAAAGCGTTGCCGACTTAACTGTTGGTGGAAGAAATGCAGGTGCTTGGATATCTGCAATGTCTTATGGTGCTGCTTATTTTTCGGCGGTTATGTTCGTTGGATATGCGGGTGGCACGGGTCTGCAATATGGTCTTTGGGGAATATTTTCCGGAATAGGAAATGCCGTGTTTGGCTCGTGGCTTGCTTGGAAAGTTTTGGCACGCAGGACTCGGGATGTTTCTGCAAGGCTAAAAATAAAAACTATGCCACAGTTTTTTGCTGTTCGCTATAATAGTGGTGCGATGAAGCTGTTTTCGTCAATAGTTATTTTCTTTTTTCTTATCCCATATTCGGCATCAGTATATAAAGGGCTTGCAAGTGTTGCAGAGGTTTTGCTTGGTATTGACGACACAATTTGTATGATAATTATTGCAGCTCTGTCGATGGCTATGTTGCTTTTTGGTGGATATTTTGTTCAATCAAGAGCAGACTTTGTTCAAGGTATTATTATGATGTTTGGTGTAGCTGCATTGATTTTTGCAATTGTTAGAAGTGATGCTGTTGGTGGAATTGCAGGGCTTTTTGAATACGCTCATTCACCACAAGGGCTTCCCAAACTTGACAAAATGCAAATAATATCATTAAGCTCGGTAGTTCTTATGACAAGCTTTGGCACATGGGGCTTGCCACAAATGATTCAAAAATTCTTTGGTATTAAGGATGATGAGCAAGCAAAAAAAGGAATAGTAATTTCTACTTTTTTTGGATTTCTTGTTGCAGGTGGTGGCTATTTTATAGGCTCTTTGTGCCACAGAATTTTTACCGTAGGGGTGGACATGCCAGCACAAGATTACATAGTCCCAACAATGCTCAAGGTTGCAAATATTTCTAATGTTTTATTAGGAATTGTAATTGTATTGCTCATTGCAGCATCCGTATCAACTTTATGTTCTATTACGCTTACTGCAAGCTCTACTTTTACCATTGACCTGTTAAAAGTTATGCTAAAAGATAAGCTGAACGAAAAAAACACATCAAAAATAATAAAAATATTGTGCGTTTTCTTTGTTGCTCTGTCATATGTTGTAGCAAACACAGACACACCAATACTCGATATGATGAGTTATTCTTGGGGCATAATTTCTGGCTCTTTCCTTGCACCATATGTGTTAGCGTTATATGTTAAATGGCTTAACCGTGCGGGTGCTTGGAGTGGAATGATAGGCGGGTTTACAATTGCAATAATACCAGCACTTTGCAAAATGATAATCATAGTTGGTGGCTCTACAAACGCATCTCTAATTAACATTGCAGCTAAGGGGCCTATTTTTGCAGTATCGGCAATGGTTGCGTCAATTATTCTTTGTTTATCGGTAAGCGCAATCACTAACAAAATATACATAAAAAATAATGATGAATTTTTCTATACTGGCATTGTTAAAACTGAATAGTTATGTTAGAATAAAAGCTAAATCACAGCAAGAAACCTCTTTTGCTGTGATTTAAGGTCGTTTGAAGGAGAATGACGATGTTTTTCCAAAAAGAAATAGAAACAATGAATCGCAAAGAAATTGAGACTTTGCAACTTGAAAGATTAAAATGGACAGTCGATTATTGTTATAAAAATGTACCTTTTTATAAAAATCGCCTTGACAAGGCAGGAGTGACTGCCGACAAAATAAAATCACTAGACGACATAAAATACATACCACCAACCACAAAGGATGATCTAAGAGATAATTATCCCTTTGGTCTGTTTGCACAACCGATGAAAAACATTGTAAGAATTCACGCATCATCAGGAACAACCGGCAAGCCGACAGTTGTAGGTTATACAAAAAATGACTTGGATATGTGGTCAAACTGCGTTGCAAGGCTTTGTGCTGCAGCTGGTGCTACGAGCGATGACATTGTTCAAATTTCATTTGGATACGGGATGTTTACAGGCGCACTTGGTTTGCATTATGGGCTTGAAAAATTAGGGGCAACAGTAATTCCAAATTCTAGCGGAAACACTGAAAAAGCTCTTATGTATATGCGTGACTTTAAAACAACAGCCCTTGTCGCAACACCGTCATATGCTCTTTATATGTGCGAGGTTGCAAAGTCGCTTGATTATTCAATGGACGATTATAACTTGAGATTAGGGATTTTTGGGTCTGAAGGATGTACCCCAGAAATGCGCTCCCTTATTGAGAATGGTTGGGATTTGTTTGCAACTGATAACTATGGCATGAGTGAGCTTATGGGCCCTGGCGTTTCAGGTGAATGTGTATATCGTGACGGGTTGCATTTTTGTGAGGATTATTTTTTGCCAGAAATTATTGACTCTCAAACCCTTGAAGTGTTGCCAGAAGGGCAAACGGGAGAGCTATTAGTCACAACTCTTACAAAAGAGGGCATACCTCTACTTCGTTATCGCACAAGAGATATTACAAGGCTAAATTATGAACCTTGTCAGTGTGGCAGAACGGGTGTAAGAATGGACAAGGTCAAAGGTCGTTCAGATGATATGCTTAAAATTAGGGGAGTTAATGTATTTCCATCACAAATTGAAAGCGTTTTAGTGGGTATTGATGGAGTAGGTCCACACTATCAGCTTGTTGTTCGCACACAGGGGCTAGTCGACACACTTGAGGTTAAGGTAGAGCTTGTTGACACTGCAATAGTTGATAGTTATTCATATATTGAAAAGCTACAAAAGAAGATTAAAGATAATTTGCAAGTTGTACTGGGGCTACAATGCAAAGTAAGTATAGTAGAACAAAATACGATTGAAAGATTTGTCGGCAAAGCAAAAAGAGTGCTTGACTTAAGAAATGAGGATGTAAGATGAAAAAGCTTTTATTAGGAAACGAGGCGGTTGCAAGAGGGATTTATGAGGCGGGTTGCACAGTAGTTTCAAGCTACCCAGGCACACCCAGCACAGAGATTACCGAATACGCAGCAAAGTATGATGAAATATATGCAGAATGGGCACCAAACGAAAAGGTGTCAATGGAGGTTGCTATTGGAGCATCAATTGCAGGGGCGAGGTCTTTTTGTGCTATGAAGCACGTAGGGCTTAATGTTGCCGCAGACCCACTCTATACAGCGTCTTATATGGGTGTTAATGCAGGTCTAGTTATTGCTGTTGCAGATGACCCAGGAATGCACTCCTCGCAAAATGAACAAGATTCAAGACATCACGCAAGGGCATCAAAAACAATGATGTTAGAGCCTGCTGATTCAAAAGAATGTCTTGAATATACAAAGCTTGCTTATGAATTGTCAGAGCAGTTTGACACACCTGTGCTTTTAAGACTTACAACAAGAGTTGCTCACTCAAGGAGTCTTGCACAGGTTTCAGATAGAACAGATTTTTCGCTAAAACCGTATGAGAAAAATATTGCAAAAAATGTTATGATGCCCGCAATGGCAAAAGTAAGGCACGAAATTGTAGAGCAAAGAATTCAAAATCAAGTCAAATGGGCAGAGTCAACATCTATTAATACTGTAGAAATAAATGATTCAAAAATTGGAATTATTACTGCTGGAATTTGCTATGAGTACGCAAAAGAAGCCCTTGGAGAAAATGCGTCTTATCTGAAGCTTGGTTGCGTTTATCCGTTGCCAGTAGACCTTATTTTAGACTTTGCATCAAAGTGTGAAACCGTGTATGTAATTGAAGAGCTTGATGATTTTATTGAAACACATTGCAAAAAAATAGGTGTAAATGTTATTGGCAAAGAGCTGTTTACATTTCTTGGGGAATATTCTCAAACTTTGGTTAGAGAAAAAATTCTTGGAGAAAAAGTTGAAAGTATAAAAATTGAAAAAGAAATTCCAAACAGACCACCGGTTCTTTGTGCGGGCTGTCCGCACAGGGGCGTTTTCTATGCTTTAAAAACACTCGGAGTAGCAGTTAGTGGAGATATTGGTTGCTACACATTAGGAGCGTTAGCACCACTAGGAGCTATGGATACTTGCATTTGTATGGGAGCATCAATTTCTGCGCTTCACGGTAGAAATAAAGCAAACAAGGATTTTGAAAAGAATTCTGTAGCAGTTATTGGCGACTCAACTTTCCTACACTCGGGAGTAACGGGGCTTATGGATATTGCATATAACAAAAGCAATTCAACTGTAATGATACTTGACAATAGCATTACAGGAATGACAGGGCATCAGCAAAATCCGTCAACAGGATATACAATAAAAGGTGACCCAACATCAGCAGTAAACTTAGAGCAACTTGTAAAAGCGGTTGGAATAAATCGTGTAAGAGTTATTGACCCATATAATATTGAAGAAACTAAGCAAGCAATAAAAGAAGAGCTTGCAGTGGATGAGCCGTCAGTAATCATTGCACGCAGACCGTGTGCGTTGCTAAAATATGTAAAGCACAATCCGCCACTAACGGTTAATAATGATAAGTGCATTGGTTGCGAAATGTGTATGAAAATTGGTTGCCCTGCAATTAGTATGAAAGATAAAAAAGCAGTTATAGACTATACACAATGTGTAGGTTGCGATGTATGCACGCAAATGTGCAAATTTTCAGCAATAGAAAGCAAGGAGGCGTAATTTATGTCAGCAAAAAGTATAATGATAGTAGGTGTGGGCGGGCAAGGTACGCTACTTGCAAGCAGAATATTAGGTCAAGCACTTTTAAATCAAGGGTTTGACATTAAGGTTTCAGAAGTTCACGGAATGAGCCAAAGAGGCGGTTCTGTTGTTACTTATGTAAAATATGGTGAAAAAGTGTATTCTCCTGTTGTTCGTGACTGTGAGGCGGATTTAATCATTGCATTTGAACAGCTTGAGTCTGTTAGATGGATAAATCATCTTAAAAAAGATGGCAAGGTGATTATAAACACACAAGAAATCGACCCTATGCCAGTGGTTATTGGCGCAGCGGAATACCCCAAAGATTTAATAAATTCAATTAAGCAAAAAAATATTAGCACAACAGCGCTCGATGCATTATCCCTAGCGATTGAGGCAGGTTCGCCAAAAGCTGTAAATGTTGTTTTAATAGGCGTTTTGGCAAACATAATGGATTTTGATAAAAGTGTTTGGATAGATGCGGTAAAAGAAACCGTTCCACAAAAGTTTTTGGATATGAACCTTAAAGCATTTGATTTGGGCTACGATTATAAAACTATTTAATAATAGGGGAGTGTACTAATGGAGAACTATTTCAATAAAGAGATTGAAACAGCGCCAAGAGAATATATAAAGGCAAAGCAGTCCGCAAGGCTTATAAAAATGGTACATAATGCCTATAATAATGTAGAGTTTTATAAAAACAAGTTTGATGAAATTGGTCTTTCACCTTCAGACATTAAGTCGATTGATGATATTTCAAAACTACCTTTTACAGTCAAGCAAGACCTTAGGGATACATATCCATTTGGTATGTTTGCAGTTCCAAAAGAGGAACTAGTAAGGGTTCACGCATCATCAGGAACAACAGGTAAACAAACAGTTGTTGGATACACTCAAAAGGATATTGATATATGGTCTGAGTGTGCGTCAAGGTCGCTTAGTGCTGCCTCTTGCACAAAATCAGATTATGTTCAAGTGTCCTATGGATACGGACTTTTTACAGGTGGTTTAGGGCTTCATTATGGTGTTGAAACACTTGGAGCAACAGTTATTCCGGCATCATCCGGAAACACAAAAAGACAAATTCAAATATTGCAAGATTTTGGAATAAATATTCTTGCTTGTACACCATCTTATGCAATGTTTATAGGCGAAACAATAAAAGAGATGGGAATAGACCCAAAAACATTGCCTCTTCGTGCTGGAATTTTTGGGGCAGAGGCTTGGAGCGAAAATATGAGAAAAGAGATTGAAAAATCTCTTAACATAAAAGCATATGATATCTACGGTCTTTCTGAAATTGCAGGCCCTGGTGTGGCTTATGAATGTTCAGAGCAAAGTGGTATGCATATATGTGAAGATTATTTTTATCCTGAAATTATTGACCCAGAAACATTGCAACCATTGCCAGACGGTAGCTATGGCGAGCTTGTATTTACCTGTATTGGAAAAGAGGCGTTGCCTTTGGTTCGCTATAGAACAAGGGATATTGCAAAGCTTACTCGCGAAAAATGCTCTTGTGGCAGAACTCTTATAAAAATGAGCAAACCTCGTGGCCGTTCAGACGATATGCTAGTTATTAGGGGAGTTAATGTATTCCCATCGCAAGTAGAGCATGTTATAATAGAACTTGGAATGCAACCAAATTATCAAATTATTGTTGAGCGTAAAAACAATATGGATATGATGACTGTTTGCATAGAAATGTCAAGCGAAATGTTTTCTGACTCTGTTCGCAAAATTGAGGAAACAGAAAGAAAAATTGAAATGGCAGTTCAATCAACTCTTAGTGTGTCAGCAAAAATTCATTTGGTAGAACCACAATCTCTTCCTCGCTCAGAGGGAAAAGCAGTAAGGGTAATCGATAAACGAGAAATATAAAGGGAGGCATACAAAAATGGCAATTAAACAAATATCAATTTTTGTAGAAAACAAACCCGGAAGACTTGCAAAAATAACATCGCTACTCGCTGAAAATTCGGTAGACATTAGAGCCCTTTCGATAGCAGACACAACAGACTATGGAATACTCAGGCTTATTGTAAGTGACCCAGAAAAAGCCGAAAAAGTGCTAAAAGAAGCTAAAATGACTGTTTCGATAACTCATGTTCTTGGAATTGGTATTCCAGATGTTCCCGGTGGATTTTCAGTTGCAATTAAAACGCTTGCAGATGCAGGTATTAGTGTTGAGTATGCATATGCTTTCATCACTCCAGATGCGGGAAAAGCTTATGTTATCATAAGAGTAGAGGATAATGACGCTGCAAAAAAAGCTTTAAAGGATGCAAACATTACAGTTATTGAGCAGGACGAAATTTTTATTTAAATAAAATTATAAATGCTCAGTTTGGAGGTAAATATGAAAGTTGGCTTTATCGGTTGCGGTAATATGGCGACCGCAATTATTAAAGGTATAGTGGAGTCCAAAGCTTTAAGCTGTGAC
>JAAYPE010000035.1 GCA_012519975.1 Clostridiales bacterium | reverse complement strand
TCTTTTTCTTTTTTTAACAACACATTGTTTCCAAGCTTTGATAAGTCAATTTGTGCAGGCTTATCATTTTTATCTATCGCACTTTTTACTGCATAATAAACTGCGTCAAAAATCTTTTTTTCGTTCTCAAATCTTACCTGAATTTTTGCAGGATGAACATTGACATCTATACTCTCGTATGATGCTAAAATATTTAAAACACACGATGGGAATTTGCCGTGCATTATAGAGTTTTTGTAAGCTTGCTCAAGTGCTGCCATTGCCGTTTGGCTTTTTACAAGCCTGCCATTTAAAAAGAAAAACTGCATACTACGGTTTGCTCTGCTTGCAAGTGGCTTTGACACAAAACCAGAAACTCCTATGCCATTTAACTCATAGTTTGTAGGAATAAGCCCTGATGAAAACTCCTTGCCAAAGACTGCATAAATGGCAGATTCAAGCTTGCCATTGCCTGGAGTTAGAAGCGTTTCTTTTCCATCTCTGATAAACCTTACGCTAATTTCTGGATGCGAGAGTGCAATTCTGTCCACCACACCTGCAACAGCATTACCCTCTGTTACATCTTTTTTTAAAAACTTCATCCTAGCCGGTGTATTATAAAAAATGTCACGCACAACTATAGTTGTGCCCTGTGGGCAACCAGCATCATCAAGCTCTAGTTGTTGTGAGCCTGCTACAACGCACCTTGTTCCTATCTGCTCATCTATAGTTTTTGTCATCATTTCAACTTTTGATACAGCACAAATAGATGCCAATGCTTCGCCACGAAAACCCAATGTGCCAATTGATGATAAATCGTCTGGTGTTGCCACCTTACTTGTTGCGTGACTCAAAAAAGCATTTGACACATCTGCACGCCCAATGCCACAGCCGTTATCCGTGATTCTAATATAAGTTATACCGCCACGCTTTATCTCAACTGTGATTGAAGTTGCACCCGCATCTACAGAGTTTTCCATTAGTTCTTTTATTACTGACGCAGGGCGCTCAACAACCTCCCCCGCCGCTATAAGTTCCGCCATATGTCTTGGCAATACATTTATTTTTGGCACGAAAGGTCACCTCTTTTTTAAAATTTAGTTAAGTTGATTTGTTAAGTCGTGAAGAAATGTGAGTGCTTCTATTGGCGTTAAAGTATTTGCATCTAAGTTTTTTAGTTGCTCTATTATTTCATCATTTTTAGTAGACTGCATAGAAATTTGAAAATCCTGTTGCGGTTCTGCTGTGCTTGTTTGTAACACCGGTGTTATACCTTGGCTCTCCAAATCATTTAAAATTACCCTTGCTCTTTTTACAACGGTATTCGGAACACCTGCAAGCTTTGCAACCTCGATACCATAACTACCATCTGCTCCACCACGCACAATCCGCCTTAAAAAGATTATGTCATCTCCACGCTTTTTACAAGATATATTATAATTTTTAACTCCACTTAGCTGACCTTCCATTTCTGTAAGCTCGTGATAGTGAGTTGCAAATAATGTTTTTGCCCCAAGTTTTTTACTGTCTGATACAAACTCTAGCACAGCCTTTGCTATACTCATTCCATCAAAAGTGGATGTGCCTCTGCCTATTTCATCAAGTATTATCAAGCTGTTTTTAGTTGCATTTGATAGTATTTCTGCCACTTCGCTCATCTCAACCATAAAAGTAGACTTGCCAGAAGCTAAATCGTCCGATGCTCCAACCCTTGTAAAAACACTGTCAACAATACCAATAATCGCCGATGATGCCGGCACAAAGCTACCTATCTGCGCCATTACAACTATAAGAGCTACTTGACGCATATACGTGGATTTTCCTGCCATATTCGGACCTGTAATTATTGATGTTATATTATCACTACAGTCAAGCACTGTATCATTAGGAACAAAAGGTGCTCCATCAAGCATTAGCTCGACCACTGGATGTCGTCCATCTTTTATTATAATTTTATCTGAATTATCAACCTGTGGGCAAACATAATTATTTGACGCTGCAACCTTTGCAAGCGAACAATAAACATCAAGTTGTGCTATTGCGTGCGCTGTTCGCTGAATTCTTGCTAGCTCATCTGCAACAGCCACACGAACCTGAGAAAAAATTTCATACTCAAGGCTTGCTATCCTCTCTTGCGCTCCTAGCACTTTTGATTCAAGCTCTTTTAGCTCTTGGGTTATAAATCGCTCACAGTTTGTGAGAGTTTGCTTTCTTATGTATTCGTCAGGAACTAACTCCTTGTAAG
>JAAYPE010000034.1 GCA_012519975.1 Clostridiales bacterium | reverse complement strand
TTTGGATGGGGATTTTTAATTAGTCGATGCTATTTTAAAATGTTCATAATCATCTCTGCGGTTTGATCAAGCTTGGTAGAATAAGTATTTATACATATATCATAGCTCGTAGGGTCACCCCATTTTTTTCCAGTGTAGTGTTGGTAATAAGTGGCTCGTGCTTTATCAGTTTTTTTAATTAAAGTTAAAGCGTTTGACTCGTTTAAAGACATTGTTTCCATAACTCTTTTTGTTCGCTCTTTAATGTCTGCGCAGATAAAAAAATGAATGCAGTTAGGGTTGTTTCTTAAAACATAATCAGAACAACGACCAACAATAACACAAGGTCCTTTTTGCGCATACTCTTCAATAAGTCTTGATTGCTCTGCAAACATTCTATCTTGAGCCGTCATATTTGTAACATTTCCAACAAAACTTGTTCCCATTACAAGAGAATACATAAAGCTGTTAGCAGCTCTTTCATCAATCTCTTTAATTTTTGAAACATCAATACCAATATTAGATGCGGCAACTTCAGACAGGGTACGGTCATAAAAAGGTATATAGAGTTTTTTAGCGATTTTTTCTCCAACTTCGTGGCCACCGCTACCAAATTCTCGTGAAATAGAAATAATTTTATTCATTATAAGCCTCCTAATTGTTCTCAGACTGTTCAAGATTTGATAATTTTGAATCTCTTTTAAATACAAACAAAGCCATAATAACGGATAAAAAAGAACTAACAATATCAGCAATTGGCTGTGCAAATACAATGCCGTTTAATCCAAAAAAAGCGTTTCCGATTATAATTGTTGGTATAAATATAAAACCTTGCCTTGATATTGCAAGAATTAAGGATGGAATACCCTTTCCAACGGCCTGAAATGTAAAAGAAAACAGAAAAAGCATACTCAAAAATGGGATTGAAATTAGGTTTATTCGTAAAAAAAGCGAGCCTAGTTCAATCGTTTTTATATCATCAATAAAAACACGAACAACTTGAAAACTTGCAACAAAAAGCAAAGTAGAAATTAAAGTGGATGATATAACGGCGGTAAATCCAGTAAATTTCATTGTCGCTTTTAAACGTGCGCGATTATCGGCAGCGTATGAATATCCAATAAGTGGCTGAACCCCTTGACACAATCCGATTGAAAGCAAAACAGGGAACATCAAGACTCGACTTATAATCCCAAGTGCTGCAACTACTGCATCACCATAATTCACAGCGAAATTGTTAAGAATTACGGATGAGATGCTAAGCAACAGGTTAGTAAGCGAGGCGGGTACACCAATTTTTAAAATATTTTTTATGATATTAAAATCAAGGCTAAAATCTTTTGGTGATATAGATAAAATATCACTGTTAAAAATTAGGTATATTAAATAGTATGCAACACTAATAAAATTTGCAAAAACTGTTGCAACGGCTGCCCCATAAACACCCATTTTAAAAGTAAGAATAAGAATAGGGTCAAGAACGATGTTAATAACAGTTCCAATCATCATTCCAATCATTGCCTCTTTTGCAGCACCCTCTGCGCGCAAAAGTTGACCAAAAGCAAAGCCCAGAATAATAAATGGCGCACCTAAAAAAACAGTACGCAAATATTGACGAGCAAACTCAAAAGTGTTGTCACTAGACCCTAGCAGATGAACGATATTATCTAGTTGTAAAATGCCAACAACAGCGATAATGATACCAATTGCAAGACAACTAAAAAAAGAAAAAGCTGATGTTTTTTTGATATCACTATAGCTTTTACTGCCAAGCAATCTAGAAATATAACTCATACTTCCTATTCCAAATAAATTACCAAACGCCATTAAAAACATAAAGATTGGCATCGTAATTGTAACGGCTGCAACTTGATTTGGGTCGCCAATACGGCCAACAAAAAATGTGTCAGCAATATTATAAATAATCGAAACTAGCATACCGAGTATTGTTGGAACGGCTAGTGTTGCAACCGCTTTTGGAATGGGCATATCCTCAAATATATATTGTTTTTTAAAATCCTGCATTGTTTTCCCCTTTTTATTAATTACAATTATTATAACGCTAAAACTTACTAAAATCAACATATATAGTATTTATATACAGATGATTATAGGGAAAAAGAATGCAAGTTAATAAAAAACCCTTGACGGTTTAGCGCATATATGATATAGTTTTTTTACCTCTTATTGGAGGGTTCTTTTTTTGTGCCCTTACAGTGTCTTATATGCACAGAAAAGAGGGAGGCAATAGCCCACTTGGGCTTATATTATATCCGGAAAACATGGAGGTGCCGTCATGAGAGCAAGAGTTACTTTAGCCTGCACAGAATGTAAACAGCGTAATTACAATACTATGAAGAATAAGAAGAACACGCCTGACAGGTTGGAGATGAACAAGTACTGCAGATTCTGCAAGAAACACACTCTCCATAGAGAAACAAAATAAGCGGGAGGTAGTCGGAATGGCTGGTAAGAAAAAATCTCCTAAAGCTTCATCAAAGAAACCTGTAAATGCGAAAAATGTCGTAACTGATTCTGATAAAATTGATGATGTTAAGGCGCAAGATTTAGCAACTCCAAAAGTTGACAAGGCTGAAAAGTCTAAACAAACTAAAGATGTTGCTAAAGCATCCAAGGCTTCATCCAAAAAATCTGATAAAAGCAAATCAGAAAAGGACAAGGGCGAAAAAACAGCTGGCAAAAAGGTAAGGAACTTTTTCAAGGACTTTAGAGGCGAAGTCAAAAAAGTTACTTGGAACAGTAAAGAAGATACCATAAAAAGCACTGCTGTTGTTTTACTTGTTGTTTTGATTGTTGGAATTGGTATTTGGATTGTCGACTTTGGACTTACAAGTCTTAGAGAGTCTTTGTATACGCTTTCAAAGTCGAATCCCCAGGAAGCTAGAATGTTTATTTCAATGATGCTTTCTGGTTTGATGTAAGTAAAACGGAGGTAAAGCAATGTCTGAAAGCTCCAAATGGTATGTTATTCATACCTATTCAGGTTATGAAAATAAGGTTGCAACCAACATAGAGAAAATAGTTGAAAACCGTAAAATGCAAGACCAAATCCTTGAGGTAGCTGTCCCTACTGAGACGGTTACAGAAATTAAGGACGATAAAAAGCGTGAGGTTGAAAGAAAAATATACCCAGGCTATGTTCTTGTAAAGCTTGCTGTTAAAGAAATTAAAAACGAGCTTACAATGAGCGATGAGGCTTGGTATGTTATTAGAAACACGCGCGGAGTCACTGGGTTTGTAGGGCCTGAAAGCAAGCCAATACCTCTTACAGATTCTGAGGCGATAGCGCTCGGAGTTGAGATAAGGTCGGTTGAGGTAAACTATGATGTTGGCGATTTTGTTAGAATAGCTTATGGAACTATGGAAGGTTCCCTTGGTGTAGTCGAGGAAATTGACAAAAATGAAAATGTTGTAACTGTTAAGATTACAATGTTGAGCAGAGAAGTACAAGTAAAGCTTGAACTTGATCAAGTAGAGCTTGTTGTTGATTAATTTTATTTTGGTAATTTGCGAATTTTTCGCTTAAATTACGGGGCGTTTGTCCCTGTGGGAGGGGTACTTTAAAATGTATTCCGCCATCTACCACATTATTTTGGAGGTGCAATAAAATGGCTCAAAAGGTTATAGGTTTTATTAAACTGCAAATCCCTGCGGGAAAAGCAACACCGGCACCACCTGTCGGTCCAGCTCTTGGACAACACGGAGTAAACATTATGGCGTTTACAAAAGAGTTCAACGAGCGTACAAAGAACGATATGGGACTTGTGATTCCGGTTGTTATCACAGTTTACGCAGACCACTCCTTCTCGTTCGTAACTAAAACACCGCCTGCAGCAATTCTTATCAAGAAAGCTTGTGGAATTGAAGCTGGTTCAGGTGTACCGAACAAGACAAAGGTCGCAACAATTACCGGTGAGCAGATTAAAAAAATCGCTGAGCAGAAAATGCCTGACTTAAATGCCTCAAGTGTTGAAACAGCTATAAAAATGATAGCTGGAACAGCTCGTAGCATGGGCGTTACTGTAGTTGATTAAAATGCTCCCGGGTGGGAGGAAAAATCCGATTAACCACTCTACTGGGAGGTAACAAACAAATGAAACATGGTAAAAAATATGTTGAGAGTGTAAAGCTCATTGACAAAGAAAAACTTTATGACTCGGCCGAGGCTCTTGAAATAGCAGTTAAAACAGCAACAGCTAAGTTTGACGAGACTGTTGAAGTCCACGTAAGACTCGGTGTTGACTCACGCCACGCAGACCAACAGGTTCGCGGAGCTGTAGTATTGCCAAACGGAACAGGTAAAACTGTTCGTGTTGCAGTATTTGCTAAGGGCGACGCTGCAAAGGCTGCACAAGCTGCAGGTGCTGAGATTGTAGGAGCAGAAGATTTAGTAGCAAAAATTCAAGGTGAAGGCTTTATGGACTTTGATGTTTGTATCGCATCACCAGATATGATGGGACTTGTTGGTCGTTTAGGTAAGGTTTTAGGTCCTCGTGGCCTTATGCCAAGCCCAAAGGCTGGAACAGTTACACCTGATGTTGCTAAGGCTGTTGAAGAAGCAAAAGCAGGTAAGATTGAATACCGTCTTGACAAAACAAACATTATCCACTGTCCTATTGGTAAAGCATCTTTTGGTGCTGAAAAACTTGCAGAAAACTTTGACACATTGCTTGACGCAATTATCAAAGCTAAGCCAGCAGCAACTAAGGGTCAATACATCCGCTCATGTGTTGTAGCATCAACAATGGGGCCTGGAATTAAAATTAACCCTGGCAAATTTGTTGCACAAAAATAAATGCTTGACACATATTTATGTGTGTGTTAGTATATTAATGCTGTTCTTAACCAAAGACAGCAGGTGCTTTTAAGCGTAACGGCAAATGCCTACCTGCCGAGGATGGAACATACAATAGCGAAAGCTGTTATTTATGTATGTTAGCCCTTCCTACGGTTTGATTGTAGGAAGGGTTTGTTTCGTTTATAGAGTAAGTTATGGCACGGTTTTGCCATAATGGTTCAATTTATAGGAGGTGAATTCGTTTGCCAAGCGAAAAGATACTTGAAAAGAAAAAACAGGCGGTAGCTGAGCTTACAGAAAAACTTAAAGGCTCATGCGCTGGTGTTATAGTTGACTATAAGGGTATTACTGTTGACGAAGATACTAAGCTTCGTAAAGAGCTTCGTGAAGCAGGTGTAGAGTATAAGGTTGTTAAAAACACATTACTTCACCTTGCAGCAAAAGAAGCTGGACTCTCAGAGATTGACTCAGTTCTTGAGGGAACAACAGCGATTGCACTTTGTGCTGATGATCATGTAGCGGCAGCTCGTGTAATTGGCAAGTTTGCTGACACACATAAGAATTATAACATTAAGAGCGGATTCCTTGATGGTGAAGTTATTGGCACTGATATGATTAATAGTCTTGCAAAACTTCCATCTCGTGAAATTCTTCTTGCAACTGTATGTAATGTGTTTAACGCACCGATTGCAGCTTTTGCTCGTGCAATTCAAGCAGTTGTTGACCAAAAGAGTGAGGAAACACCAGTTGAGGCTTCTCAAGAGGAAACCCCAGCAGAATAATTTAGTTATACAAACATTTATGGAGGTAATTTAAAATGGCATCTGAAAAGATTACAGCTCTCATTGAAGAGATAAAAGTTCTTACAGTTCTTGAGCTTTCTGAGCTTGTTAAAGCTGTTGAAGAGGAGTTCGGCGTTTCTGCAGCGGCAGCAGTTGCAGTTGCAGCACCAGCAGAGGGTGGCGCTGCAGCAGCAGAGGAGAAGACAGAGTTTGACATCATCCTTGCTGAAGTTGGAGCAGAAAAAATCAAGGTTATTAAGGCTGTTCGTGAAATCACAGGTCTTGGCCTTGGAGAAGCAAAAGCTCTTGTTGATAGCGCACCTAAAGCTCTTAAAGAAGGCGCATCTAAAGAAGACGCAGACGCAGCAAAAGAAAAACTTGAAGCTGTTGGCGCAAAAGTTGAGCTTAAATAATTTAACACATAAAAAATTCCTGTCCAGTTGGATAGGAATTTTTGTGCTTTTATAGCGTGTTTTTGTTTTAAAGCAAAATATAAGCATAGCGTTTATAATTTTTATCGAAATACGCTAGCAAAGTAAATCTGTATTTCTATAGTAAAAAGAAAGTAATAAAGATTTTATCTGCAAGCCTCAGTTGTCTTAACTTTTTTTAAGATAATAATGATGGGTATTCACTGAATTTAAGCTTAGTCTAAGCAAAGATAAGTTTATCGTGCAAAAATTACTTTTTAAAATATGAACAAGATAAAAATTATAACCTATTTTTAAAAAATGACTGATGTCTAAATTGTTGATACTCAGCACAAAATACAAGGTATGAGTGGTTTTTAATATGGCGGTAAGTTTCAGCACAAATCTTATTCAATTTCTGTAAAAACACAAGAAAGACTAAAAGTACTCATTGTGTATCTTTTTTGCATTTGCATTGAAATCCTTGTGGCTTTGATTGTCTTGATTTGGATATCCAAAGGAGAGAATACAGCAAACTCCATATTTATCCGGTATTTTTAGCTGTTCTTTTATATACTCTTCTGTCCACTCACTCTCGTTTTTTAACCTGTTTCTCGCTTGAACCCAGCACGAGCCAAGCCCCAATTTTTGTGCTTGTAGTTGCATTAAAATAGCAGCGATAGAACAGTCTTCAACCCATACATCGCTAAGCTGTGTGTCGGCAATTACAACAATTGCAGTTGGCACATTTGCAAGAAAAGCACTGCCACTTTGTTTAGATATAGACAATTTGTGTAGCATTTTTTTGTCTTTAATAACGATGAATTCCCAAGGATTAAGCCCCCGTGAAGACGGTGCAAGCATACCTGCTTTGAGAATGCTGTCGATTTTATTTTGCTCAACTTCTCTTGTATCATACACCCTTATACTTTTTCTTGATTTTAAAAGGTCAATCATTATAATCGCTCCTTGTTTATTTTAAATGGTTTATAATTATTATCTTATATCAAAAACAATTAAAAGTAAAATGATGTAATTTTTTGTTTTTAAAAAAAGATTAAAATAGATAGTTATTTTTGATAAAATAATTGACATTATCGCCTGTAAATGATACCATTATGGATAGCTTATTATATAAAATAAAGTAGAATGGAGCAAATTTTTATGAAAAAAGTCATATCGATTTTACTTGTTATTACGATGTTTTTTATGCTTGCTTGCGGTTGTAACAAAAGCGATGACAAACCTACGCCCGATACTGAAGGCAACACTAAAGATATAAATCAGGGCAGGCTTTTGAAACCATACATCGATATTAACAAAACGGGCAAATATATGATAACAACAGAGATTTCCCTACCAGACGATGTAATTGTTCCTATAACTATTATTGTTTCAGGCTCGACTAAAAAGATGATGACACTTAATATGCCGTGGGAAGATGGAAAGCAACTTCCAATGACACTTATGATTGATGGAGAAAGAAAAGTTTTGATGTTCTCTAGCTTTAAAACATACGGAGATATTGGCAAAGACCAGCTAACCGACCTTACAGAGTTTTTGCAAGGGGCTTATTTACAATATGGTGCGCTCTCGTTTGTAAGGGACGGAACAGAAGATATTGAGGGCACAAAATATAGCTATGAAGATTATGTAGACCCTTCAAATCAGCAAGTTGCAAGGTTTTTGTTTAAAGATGGCAAGCTAGTTATGAAAGGTAATGTTACCGAAGAGGGTGGAGCAAATTATCTTAAATTTGCGATTTCTGGAAATGTAAGTGATGATATGTTTATTATTCCGAAGGAGTTTAATAATGCTCCAACAGAGATTAGACAGCTTGCATCAGAAATTGATGCGGGAATGAAAAATTAGCAAAACAAATACCCTGTGCTTTTTGCATAGGGTATTTTTAAAGAGGGGTTTTATATGACAGCGTTAATAACAGGTGCGTCAAGAGGAATAGGGGCACAAATTGCGACCTTATTAGCAGAAAATGGGTATAGCGTTGCGATAAATTATAACAACTCAAAGGAGCAGGCTTTAAAACTTGAAAGAGAGTTGTTAGGACAAGGTTATATTGCAAAGGCTTTTTATGCTGATGTTAGCAGTATGGCTGAGGCAGACCAGATGGTGCGTGAAATTGAGCAAACAATGGGCGATATTGATGTTTTGATAAACAATGCGGGTATAGCACAGCAAAAGCTGTTTTGCGATATAACAGAAAATGATTTTGATAGAATGTTTGACGTTAATGTAAAAGGTGTTTTTAATTGCTGTAAAGCGGTTTTGCCCTCAATGATAAGAGAAAAAAATGGTAGCATAATAAATATCTCATCAATGTGGGGACAAGTTGGAGCGTCTTGCGAGGTTCATTATTCGGCGTCAAAAGCGGCGGTGATTGGCCTTACACAGGCATTGGCAAAGGAAGTTGGACTTTCAAATATCAGGGTTAATTGCATTTGCCCTGGAGTTATAGACACGCAAATGAATGCAGACCTTGACGATGGCACAATTGGAATTTTAAAGGATGAAACACCGCTTGGAACAATTGGAACGCCAAATGATATTGCAGAACTTGCACTATTTTTAAGTGGAAAACACGCAGGTTTTATAACGGGACAGGTAATAGGTGTAAATGGCGGAATGGTCATATAAAAATAAACGGATGTGGTGGTATAGATGGCTTTTAATAAAACCTTGAACTTGCTTATATTCGATGGAGATCCCAACGGGATGATAATGTGTGAACTTTCAAATTGGAATGGTAGAATTTATAAAATTTCAAGAAAAAATTAAATGATTTTTATGCTCGTGAGGATTCTAGCAATACGGGTGTATATTTTTTGCTAGGAAAAGATGATGAATTTAAAAACACCATTTATATAGGCGAAGCAGAAGAGGTAAAAAGAAGACTAAAACAACATATTGATGATGAGAATTATTGGAGCGAGTGTGTTGTAGTGCTTACAAAAGATAATTATTTAAATAAAGCTCATGTAAAATATTTAGAAAACAAATTTTACAACATTGCAAAGGAAGTAGATAGGTATAAAGTTGTTAATGCCACAGTGCCTACTTGCCCAGACATTAATACATATGACGAATCAATGCTAGAGGAATTTATGAGTTACTCAAGATTACTTATAAATACTCTAGGGTTTAAAGTATTCGAGCCAGTTGTTGAAAACGAAAATGCTAAAAGTGCAGAAAAAACTACAAAAGAAAATATTGAAGACGTTTTTTATATAAAAGCTAGCCGAAATGCTAATGCAGCTGGAAAGTTAGTATCAGATGGATTTGTTGTGCTAAAAGGTTCTACAATAGCGAATGAAACTGTCAATAGTTTTGCCCAAAGTCTTAGAAAAAATCGTGAGAGATTAATAGAAGAAAAAATAGTGGATGAAAACTTTAAATTTGTAAAAGACTATATATTTACTAGTCCATCCTTAGCTGCGGCTATCGTTATGGGAAGAAATGCAAATGGCAGAACGGAATGGAAGACAGAGTCTGGAAGAACTATAAAAAGCATAGAAGAACAATAAATACAAAATCACCCTACACTTTAATAGTATAGGGTGATTTTTGTTCTAATTTAAATTAATCTAAAAGCTCTTTTAGAATTTTTGTTACCTCTTGTGCTGGTGCTTGTCCACGCAAAGCACGCATAGACTGGCCAATTAAATACTGCAGGGCTTGAGTTTTGCCACCTTTGTATTCGTCAACCGACTTTTGATTGTCGGCTACGACTTTTTCAATTGTGGACTTAATAAGAGTGTTGTCAGTCATAACGGCAAGGTTGTTATCCTTGATGTATTGCTCTGGATCAACATCATCTTCAAAAACTTTTGCAAAAACTTTTTTTGCAGTATCTCTTGTGATTTTATTTTCAGCAAGAAGATTTATAATTTTAGCAAGAGAAGTGTCATCAAAGCTCATATCCTCTGGTAATGTAGCACTGTCGTTAAGTAGCTTCATAAGCTCTACCATAATCCAGTTGGCAGCCTCTTTTGGATTGCCACAAAGTTCAGCGGTCTTTTCAAATAGGGCAACAAGGTGAACAGAGTTAGTGATAATTCCCGTATCGTACTCTGGAAGACCCAGTTGAGTTACATATCTTAACTTTTTTTGCTCTGGTAGCTCTGGTAGTGACTTTCTTATATCTTCAATTTGTTTGTCGCTAATTTCAATAGGTGGCAGGTCGGGGTCAGGAAAATATTTGTAGTCCTGAGCGTTTTCCTTAGAACGCATAGCAAAACTCTTTCCCTTGTTGTCGTCCCAACGGCGTGTTTCTTGAAGCACTGTTTTGCCCTCTTCAATAAGCTCAATTTGGCGTTTGCTTTCACTCTCGATTGCTCTTGCAATAGCTTTAAACGAGTTCATATTTTTCATTTCTGTACGAACTCCAAGCTCTTTTTGACCGACTGGACGAACAGACAAGTTAATATCAGCACGAAAAGAACCCTCTTGCATTTTGCAATCAGAAACACCAACATATTGTAAAATTGCCCTTAGCTTTTCCAGGTATTCGATTGCCTCCTGAGCAGACGAAAGGTCTGGCTCACTAACAATTTCAAGAAGGGGAACAGCACCACGGTTATAGTCAATGAGTGTGCAATCTTCCCAAGGGTCGTGAATTAGCTTTCCGGCATCTTCTTCCATATGGATTTCTTTTATTCTTACTCTTTTTGTGTTGCCATCATCTGTATTTACTTCAACAAATCCATTTTGACAAATTGGAAAATAAAGTTGTGAAATTTGATAAGCTTTAGGCAAATCAGGGTAAAAATAATTTTTACGGTCAAATTTATTAAACTGTGTAATTGAGCAGTTTGTAGCAAGACCGGTTTTTATTGCATAGTCAACAACACTTTTATTAAGCACGGGAAGAGTGCCGGGCATACCAAGGCAACCCTCGCAAACGTGGGTGTTTTGCTCTCCGCCAAA
Organism: Clostridiales bacterium; assembly: GCA_012519975.1. GTDB lineage: Bacteria > Bacillota > Clostridia > Oscillospirales > Acutalibacteraceae > RZYX01. Next base: position 39,483 of record JAAYPE010000034.1, on the reverse strand, counting down.
CTCTGTTGTGCAGTTGCAAAAAATCTTTGTTTTTGTAGATAGTTCAGTGTGAACCTCAAGTCCTAAAGTTAATTCATAGTTCATTATTTTGCGACCCCCTGAATAAGTTCTGGAGTTTTTATAAAATCTGTAGTCTTTTGAAAAATGTGAGCTACTTGCATTATTGAAGTCTCATCAAATGGTTTGCCGATTAGTTGCATTCCGATTGGCAAATTGTTATTGTCAAATCCGCAAGGAACGCTAACAGCAGGAAGGCCCGCAAGGTTTACCATAACGGTGCAAAAGCTACCCATATACATATCAAGAGGGCTTGAGAGCGCCTCGTCTTTTTTGTAAGCTGTTGTTGGGGCAACAGGGGCGAGTAGCATATCATATTTTTCTAAAGCTTTTAGCAAATCTTGTTGAACAAGTCTTTTGGTTTGCAACGCTTTTTCATAATAGCTTTCATAATAATCTTTGCTAAGAACTAAGTTGCCAAGAAGCAAACGACGCTTAACTTCCATACCAAAACCTTCGCTTCGGCTTTTTATATAAAGGTCTTGAAGGTCTGTAGCATTTGGTGTTGAATAACCAAACTTTACTCCGTCGTATCTTGAAAGATTAGAGGAGGCTTCAGCACTTGCAATAACATAGTAAGCAGGAACAGAGTATTTAACAATTGGCAATGAAAACTCTTCAACAGTAGCGCCAAGCTTTTCAAACTCTTTTGCAGTGTTTTGGATTGCCTCTTTTATTTGAGGGTCTATATTTTCGCCAAGAAGCTCGCTTGGAATTCCGATTTTTTTGCCCTTTGCATCGCCGTCTAAAATTTTGGAATAATCAAATTTTGGCGTTTCCATAGAAGTACCATCTTTAACATCTTTGCCACTTATAATTTCAAATAGGGCTGCACAATCGACAACATCTTTTGCGATAGGACCAATTTGGTCGAGCGAAGATGCACAAGCAATTAGACCGTGTCGAGAAACAGAGCCATAGGTTGGTTTAAGACCTGTTACACCACAAAAGGAGCAAGGTTGGCTTATCGAACCGCCAGTGTCTGACCCTAGAGAAATTACGGCCTCTCCAACAGCAACGCTAACAGCAGAGCCACCAGAAGAACCGCCAGGAACACGGCTAGTATCCCAAGGATTGTTTGTTGCACCAAAAATAGATGTTTCTGTTGTGTTGCCCATTGCAAACTCGTCAAGATTTAGCTTGCCGACAATAATCATATCGGCGTTTTCCATTCGGTCAACAACGGTTGCATTATATATTGGGTTGAAATTTTCTAACATTTTTGATGCGGCAGTAGTTTTAATTCCCTTAGTACAGATATTGTCTTTAACGGAAACGGGAACACCCGCAAGGGCTGATACAATGTTGCCAGAGTCAATTCTTGCCTGAACTTCGTCTGCCTTTTTGTATGCCTTTTCTTTGCAAGTAGAAATATAGCAATTATAGGTGCTATCGAATTTGTCAATGCTTTCATAAACAGCGTCAACTGCTTGTCTGACTTTTATCTCACCGCTCTGAATCTTTTTTGCAAGCTCTAGAGCAGTCATTTTTGTAAAATCAATATTCATTTTATAACTCCTCCTTAATCAACCGTTTTTGGAACTTTAAAGTATCCATCTTTTTTGTTTGGAGCATTGCTAAGCAAAAGCTCACGGTCGACAGAGGGGGTTACCTCATCCTCACGAAAAGCGTTTACAATAGGAAAAGATTGGATAAGTGGCTGGACACCGTTTGTGTCTAGTTCACTTAAAGTATCTATAAACGAAACAATGTTTTGCAAATTATTTTTGCATTCATCTCTTTGTGAATCAGAAAGTTCAATTTTACTTTGAGCTTCAAGATAGCGAATTATATCATTTTCTATTTGCATAAATTTTCCTCCTAAAAATTTTAAAAATCAAGCCGTGTTTATGGCTCAAGTCTATTCATATCTCTTGGGAACAATGAGTTGTGGCGAACATTTTCGTCATTAAACAATCTCATACAGAGCCTTTCAAGACCAATTCCAATACCGCCGTGTGGGGGCATACCAATTTTATGAATCATAAGGTAAGATTCAAACTCATCAGGGTTAAGTCCTTTTGCTTTAATTTTCTCAACCTGCTCGTTGTAGTCGTGTATACGCTGACCACCGGTTGTGATTTCAGTTCCACGGAACAAAAGGTCGAAGCTTAGTGTGTATTTTGTATTTTCAGGGTCCTCCATTGCATAGAAAGGACGCTTTTTAGCTGGATAGTGAGTCACAAAAACAAAGTCACTGTTGTGCTTTTCTTTAAAATATTTGCCGATCAAAAGCTCTTCCTCAGGCTCTAAATCATTTGGGTCTTTTACCTTTCGATTATATTCTTTTGAAATCATTTCTTTTACATCAGAAAATCTAACACAAGGGATTTGCTCAACATTTGGAAGCTCTACCTTGAGAAAATCGAGTTCAGATTTGTAGTCAGTTTTGAGTAGATTTATTGTGTATTGAAGAAAGCCCGTTTCCATTTCCATAATATCTTCAAAACTATCAATATATCCCATCTCAAAATCAAGGCTTGTATATTCATTCAAGTGGCGAGCTGTGCTATGCTTTTCTGCACGAAAAACAGGGCCAACCTCAAAAACACGCTCATAAACGCCAACCATAGTTTGCTTATAAAATTGCGGGCTTTGTGCAAGGTACGCTTTTTTGCCAAAATAGTCCATTTTAAAAACATTGGCTCCACCCTCAGACGCATTAGCAATAAGCTTTGGGGTATGAATTTCTGTAAAGTTTTGAGAATGCAAATAATCCCTAAAACCTCTAACAATACCTTCTTGAATTCTGAATTTTGCACGCAGAATGCCAGAACGAAGTGTGGCAGGGCGATAGTTAAGCTCTGTGTCAAGCGTTGCGTTGAGCTTGCCTTTGTTTATAGAAACAGGCATAACAGCGTTTGGTGTGGATAAAATCTCGATACCCGTAAGCTCTACTTCAAATCCACCGGGGGCTCTTTTGTCTGCACGAATATTACCTTTAAATTTAGCGCAACATTCTTCTTTTAAATCTTTAATGTCAAAGTCGGTTTTTTCTTGTGACCAAACGCACTGAAAAATGCCATCAATTATTCTAACAATAATAAAGGCAAAATCGCCCATATCTCTTATTTTATGAACAGAGCCGTGAAACGAAACTTCGCCACCATTTTCAGAGGCAGTTAGAAGATTTTGCATAGTGCAAATATTGTTTTGACTCTTACCATTTGTAAACTGCATAGACCGCAACTCCCTAAAACATATTATATAGCAATTAAAAAATAGATACACAATATAATATCACGCACTTTTTTGTTTGTAAAGTGTATCATTATATTAGATTGAAAAAAATGTATTATTCCAAAGCAAAATGACGCATATTTGATATTGTTAAAAAATGCTTGATATTTCATAGGTTATGTGGTAAACTACCGTTTGTAAGTTATATTTGGCGGTAGAAGAGTGGGGCAACCCGCTCTTCTTAGTTTGTAAGCACAAGTTTTTACATAAAAACTAGCTTTAATGAGGAGGAATTCATTTGGCGAAGAAGTCAAAGGGTAGCAACACAATTTCAAAAGTTTGGGAGATTGTTGAGCCACTGGCAAAGCAACTAGGTCTTGAGATTTGGGACATTCGCTTTGTAAAAGAGGGTGCAAACCACTATCTGCGTATTTTTATTGACAAGGAGGGTGGAGTGGGTATTGATGATTGTGTAGATTTAAGCCACGCAATTGATAAACCACTCGATGATGCAGACCCAATTGATTGTAGCTACTGCCTTGAGGTTTCTTCAACAGGAATTGAAAGAGAGCTTACAAGACCAGAGCATTTTGAGAGCAGAATTGGCGAGCCTATTAAAATAAAGCTTATTAGAGCAGTTGATAATCAGCGTGAGTTTTGTGGCAAACTAAAAAGCTTTTTAGATGGACGCATAACAATTGTTATGGATAATTCAGAAGAGGCAAGTTTTGACAAAAAAGATACATCTTGGGTTAAACTAGATGATTTTGATAGTTTTAGTACTTGATTTTTATAATTTTGCATTTGCACGAAAGGGAGATATAAAAGGATGAACGAAGAGTTTTTTGAAGCGGTTAAAATGATGGAAAAAGAAAAAGGCATACCCGCTGAATATCTTTATGAAAAAATACAAAATGCTATTGTTGTGGCTGTTAGGCGTATGTACAATGGTAAGGATGTTGTGTTTTGTGATATAGACCCAGAAAAGCTTGAAATGAGCGTTGTTCTTCGCAAAAATGTTGTTGAAGAAATTTCGGACGAGGACACAGATGTGCTAGTAGACGAGGCGAAAAAATATAAAACTACTGCAAAGCCAGGGGATATTATTGAAATTCCGCTAGAGACAAAAGAGTTTGGCAGAATTGCAGCGCAAACAGCAAAGCACGTTATCCGTCAAGGTATTCGTGATGCTGAGCGTGGTCAAATGATGCAGGAGTTCCAAAGCCATAATCAAGAAATAGTAACAGCAAAGGTTCAAAGCATTGACCTTAGAACTGGCAATGCAACACTAGAAATAGGAAAAGCAGAAACACTACTTCCAAAGAGTGAGCAAATTCCTGATGAAGTGTTAAACGACGGCGATTTGATTAAGGTTTATGTTGTTGATGTTCGTGAAACAGAAAAAGGTCCAAAGGCTATGATTTCTCGTACACATCCAGGACTTGTAAAAAGACTTTTTGAAACAGAAGTGCCGGAGATTTATGATGGCACTGTTGAGATTAAAGCAGTTTCAAGAGAGGCAGGCTCACGCACAAAGGTTGCGGTTTACAGCTCTGACGAAAATGTTGACGCTGTTGGTGCTTGTATAGGTCCTAGAGGGGCTAGAGTTGGCAAGGTTGTAGACCTGCTCGGTGGGGAGAAAATTGACATTGTTCCGTTTTCTGAAGACCCTGCATTGTTTATTGCGGCAGCGCTTGCTCCGGCAGATGTTGTTCGTGTGGATATTCAGGAAGACGCAGAGAATTCTTGCCGTGTAGTCGTTCCAGACACTCAGCTGTCACTTGCAATTGGTAACAAGGGGCAAAACGCAAGACTTGCAGCAAAGCTTACAGGATGGAAAATAGATATTAATCCAGAAAGCGGATTTTTTGAACCCTCTCCAGAGGAAGAATAAAGCCTAAATAGCAAAGGGATGGGAGCTTATATATGCAAAAGAAAATACCTCTTAGAAGATGTAACGGCTGTATGGAAATGAAGCCTAAAAAAGAGCTTGTAAGAGTTGTAAAAAATAAAGAAGGCGAAATATCACTTGACCTGACAGGTAAAAAAGCAGGACGGGGAGCCTATATTTGCAAAAATCTCGATTGCCTTAAAAAAGCACGAAAGGCAAGAAGGATTGAAAAAGAATTTGCGTGTAAAATTCCCGAAGAAGTTTTTGATATAATAGAGGAGGAATTAGCGCAGGATGAATGACAAGTTTTTAAATCTGCTCGGACTTTGTAAAAGAGCAGGGAAGTTAAGTGCCGGTCATGATGCCTCGTTTGACTCAATATCAAAAAATAAAGCAAAGTTATGTCTTTTGAGTTTCGACGCATCGCCTAGACTTAAAAAAGAGTTTGAAGAAACTGTTGTGTATGATAATAGAAATATTCCCTTAATACACCTAACCTATACAATGCAAGAAATACAAATGGCGACGGGTTCAAGAGCGGCCGTTATGTCGATAAACGATAAAGGCTTTGCAAAAAAGCTTATAGAGCTTAATAATTTACAACACGGGGAGGATATCAATTAATGATGATAAAGTATAGAGTACACGAAGTAGCAAAGGATTTTAACAAGCAAAGTAAAGATGTTATTGATTTGCTTGAAAAATATTTTGATGAGCCAAAAAGTCATATGACAGTACTTGAAAATGATGAGCTAAACATAGTTTTTGAATATTTCACACAAAATGAGCAAGTGAAAAGTTTTGATGAATATTTTGAGACTGCAAAACAAAAAGAACCAGAGGTAAAAGAAGTGAAAAAAGCAGATACTCAGAAAAAAATACAAACACCAAAAGAGCAAAAAGTAAAGGTTGCAGACAAAAAGCAGGCTGATAATAAAAAAGAAAGCACCGCAAAACCACAACAGGTTAAAAAACAATCTGCTCCACAGCCAGCAAAAAAATCAGAAGAAAAAGCACAAGACAAACCAACTCAATCAAGAACAAAAGGTGTGGCAAGGACGGTTGATACTCGCTCTGGCCATGTTGAGCTTGATAAATATAATGAAAAATATGAAAAAATTGCAACCGCTAATGTTTCAAGAAACAAAAGCGACCAAATGGTTAGCAAGCAAAAGTTAAAGCAAAAATCACAACAATATAGAAGACAAGGTATGCGTTCACCAAGGCGTGAGAGTGAAGCAGAGCGTCTAAAGAGAATTGCAGCTGAGAGAGCTAAAAAACCTCAAATGGTTATCTCTGTGCCTGAAGAAATTACAGTAGGAGAGCTTGCAGCAATGCTTAAAATGACATCTGCTGAAGTTATTAAAAAACTTTTCACTTTTGGTGTTATGGCAACAGTTAACGAAGTGATTGACTATGATACTGCAGAAATTGTTGCAACAGAACTTGGTGCAAGAGTTGAAAGAGAAGTTGTAGTTACAATTGAAGATAGAATAATAGACGACACAGAAGATGACGAAAAAGACCTTGTTTCTCGTAGTCCTGTTGTTGTTGTTATGGGACACGTTGACCACGGTAAAACATCGCTACTTGACGCGATTAGAAACACATCAGTTACAGACACTGAGGCAGGCGGTATAACACAGCATATTGGTGCTTATAAAGTAAATCTAGATGGTCAAGACATAACTTTTCTTGACACACCAGGTCACTCAGCATTTACCTCAATGCGTGCCCGTGGTGCCCAAGCAACAGACATTGCAGTTTTAGTTGTTGCTTGTGATGATGGAATAATGCCACAAACAATCGAGGCAATTAACCACGCAAAAGCTGCAGGTGTTAGTATTATTGTAGCGATTAACAAGATGGATAAACCAGGCGCTACCGCAGACAAAATAATGCAACAGCTCACAGAGCACGAGCTTATTCCAGAAGAGTGGGGCGGAGATATAATTTGCGTTCCAGTGTCTGCTAAGAAGCGTATGAATATAGACAAATTGCTTGAATCAATCTTGCTTGTAGCAGAAATGAAAGAGCTAAAAGCAAATCCAAACAGGGCAGCTAAAGGTATCGTAATTGAGGCAAGACTAGATAAGGGCAGAGGTCCAGTGTCAAGCCTACTTGTTCAAAATGGTACTCTTCGCTCTGGAGATATAATCGTTGCGGGAACATCTGTTGGCCGTGTTCGTGTAATGATAAATGATAAGGGTCAAAAGGTTGATGAGGCAGGTCCGTCAGTACCAGTTGAGGTTATGGGACTTGCAGAAGCACCACAGGCGGGAGATGTTTTTGACGTCGTTTCAGACGAAAGACTTGCGCGTGAGCTAGTAGAACAACGTAAGCAATATCAAAAAGAAGAACAGTTCAAAGCTTATCAAAAAGTTACACTTGACAATTTGTTTTCATCACTTCAAGAAGGCGCGCTAAAAGAGCTTAACATAATAGTTAAGGCTGATGTTCAAGGCTCTGTTGAAGCAGTTCAGCAAAACCTTGAAAAGCTTTCTAACGAAGAGGTTAGAGTAAAAGTTATACACGGCGGAGTTGGAGCAATTAGCGAGTCTGATGTTATGCTTGCTAACGCATCGAATGCAATTATTGTAGGGTTTAATGTTCGTCCAGACCCCGTTGCAGCAACACACGCAGAGCGTGATGGCGTAGAGCTTCGTATGTATCGCATTATATATGATTGCATTGAGGAGATTGAGTCTGCTATTAAGGGAATGCTTGAGCCAAAATACAGAGAGGTTCAGCTTGGTCGTGCGCAGGTTAGAGATGTGTTCAAAATCTCTAGTTCAGGCACAATTGCAGGTTCATATATTCTTGATGGTAAAGTTACAAGAAATGCACAAATCAGAGTTGTGCGTGATGGAATTGTTATAACAGAGGACGAGATTTCATCTCTTCGTCGTTTTAAAGATGATGTAAAAGAGGTTGCAACAGGATATGAATGTGGTATAGGGCTTGAAAAGTTCAACGACATTAAAGAGGGCGATATTTTTGAAGCGTTTATTATGGAAGAATATAGACCTGACTAATTGTCAAAATGATTTCTTTCCAAAAATTCCTGCGTATCGTTGTTTGACGGTTGTCATATAATCTTTAATAGTTACAGCTTTTTTGAAATTACTATAAGTTTAAGACAAGTGAGCTTTTAATTTTTATAAAATTTAAATTACAATGAAACGGAAGGGATATTATGGCAGGATATCGTATTGACAGGATTGCAGAAGATATAAAACGCGAGATTATATCTATTATGAACGAGGTAAAAGACCCGAGAGTGCAAGGGCGTTTGCTTACCGCTGTTAGAGTTGAGGTTACAAACGACCTTTCCTATGCAAAGGTTTATATAAGTGATATGCAAGGGATTGAAGGGGCAAAAGTTGCAGTTAAAGGGCTTGCATCGGCAGCGGGTTATATACGTCGAGAGCTTGGCAAAAATTTGCATATTAGAAAAGTTCCCGAGCTTACATTTATTGCAGATGACTCGATAGAGCACGGAATGGAAATTATTGAAAAGTTAAAAGATATTACAGGGGGAAACTCTGATGCGCATTAATAAAAGCGAGGCCGCAGCTTTGCTACTTAAAGAGGACGATGTTCTTATACTTACCCACAAAAATCCTGACGGGGACACATTAGGTAGTGGATACGCTCTTTGTAGAGCGTTGCTAAAGCTTGGGAAAAAAGCAAGGGTTGAATGTTTTGACCCGATTCCAAAAAAATATGATTATATGTTTGAGGGGCTTGATGTTATTGAGTTCGAGCCTTCATACATAGTAGCAGTGGATGTTGCAGATACTAAGCTTTTAGGAGAGGGATTTGAAAAGCTTTATGGCAACAATATTGACTTGTGCATAGACCATCACAGCTCTAACATTATGTATGCAAAAAAAACTTGCCTTTATGAAGAGGATGCTGCAACAGCAGAAACAATTTATAGTATAATTTGCAATCTTGGTGTGGAGATAGATGAGGGAATGGCAAGCTGTATCTACACAGGGTTATCAACAGATACGGGCTGTTTTAGGTATTCAAATGCATCATCAAAAACATATAGGATAGCCTCAGAAATGATAGAGCTAGGTGTAAATAACGGAGCCATAAACAGCCTTATGTTTGAGTCTAAATCACTAAGTCAACTAAGACTGCTTAAACTAAGCATTGAGGGTATGAAGCTCTATTTTGATAACAAATGTGCAATTGTAACGCTTACACAAAAAATGTTTGAGGATAGTGGAGCGCACGAAAACGAGAGCGAGACTATTTCATCACTTGCAAGGCAGGTTGAGGGTGTTTTAGTTGGAGCAACTCTAAGAGAAAGACCAGACGGAACATATAAAGTTTCGGTTCGCACACACGCACCAGTGGATGCTGCAAAAATTTGCTCAAAAATGAATGGTGGCGGGCATAAAAGGGCGGCAGGATGTGAAATTAATCTTCCTCTAGAGCAGGCAACTCAAGTTTTACTTAATCATATCGAATCAGGAATTAAAGAAGCGTATGAAGAATAGAGGGAACGCAAATGACAGGAATTATCTGTCTAAATAAACCGCAAGGAATTACTTCGTTTTTAGCAGTTGCAAAGGTTAGGCGACTTGCTGGTGAAAAAAAGGCAGGCCATACAGGGACTTTAGACCCAATGGCAACGGGAGTTTTACCAATAATGCTTGGTGGTGCAACACGGTTTATAGAGCTGTTACCAACTTCAAAAAAAGCTTATAGTGCAAAGTTTAAGCTAGGAATAACGACGGACACTTTAGATATAACCGGAGAAGTAAAAGATACCAGACAGGTTTTGTCTACAAAGCAGGATGTGCAGGCGGTTTTGTTGAAGTTTAAAGGTGATATAATGCAAACACCTCCAATGTATTCAGCCGTCTTAAAAGATGGAGTAAGGCTTTATGAGCTTGCACGCAAGGGTATAGAAATCGAGCGGGAACAGCGTCCGGTTACAATACACAGTCTTGAACTTACAAATGCAATTGAAAAAAATCACGAGTATGAGATAGCTGTCGAGTGTTCGGCAGGCACATACATTCGCACACTTATATCGGATGTTGGCGAAGAACTTGGTTGTGGCGCAGTTATGACAGAGCTTTGCAGAACAAGTGCAAACGGTTTTTTGCTTGATGAATGTATAACCTTAGAGCAATTAGAGCTTTTATCAAAAAACTCAGAAGTTGAAACGATTTTAAAAACTGTTGATGGCACGCTTTTAGAATATCCAAAGGTTGTAGTAACAACAGCTCAGTCTAAAAGATTTTCTAACGGTGGCGAGCTTGCACTAGATAGAATAGGCTCTCCTAAATCAATTGGCTTTTATCGAGTTTACTCACCAGAAAATCAGTTTTTAGGTGTAGGGGAAATAAAAGAAGGTTCGTCACAACTTTTGGTGAAAAGAGTTTTTATAAACAAATAATTCACATTATAATTGTATACAGGCATTTTGATTTTAGATTTTAAAAGATATTGATATATATGCCGATTATTAATTTAAAGTAAATTTGATTTTTATTGGATGTATAAATTAAAGCTGAGGGATGTAAATGACTTTTAACGATAATTTTAAAAATGGTTGCGTTGTTGCCCTTGGGAATTTTGACGGACTACATATAGGTCATATGTCAGTGATAAATTCTGCGTTAGAAATGGCAAGGCAACTCGGTACAGTTCCTTGTATTTTAATGTTTTCTGAGCATTCGCTCAAAGCGTTGTATGGCAAAGCACCTTTAGAGCTTTTTAGCGGAGAGATAAAGGAAAGATTGCTTGCGCAGACAAAAGCAAAAGTAAAAACAATTGATTTTAACGATATTAAAGATATGAGTGCCGAAACTTTTTTAAATGAAGTGCTGATAAAGCAGTTTAATGTAAAAGGAATTTGCTGTGGGTACAACTATCATTTTGGAAAAAATGCGAGTGGTGACACAATAAAAATGCAACAGTTTTGCAAGGCTTATGGGCTGATGCTTAGCGTATCAGAGCCTACAGAATATATGGGTGAGCCGGTTAGCTCTACTCGTATTAGAAAAGCACTTGAAGATGGGCAAATCGAACAGGTTAATGATATGCTCGCGCGTGAGTTTTCATATAAAGAGATAGTAATTGATGGTGATAAAAGAGGCAGAATTCTAGGCACGCCAACAATTAACCAGGTTCTAAGTGAAAAAATGGCAATACCAAAACACGGCGTTTATGCAAGCAGAACAAAAATAGGAGACAAGTCCTATGCATCAGTTACGAACATTGGAGTTAGACCAACGATTGGAACAGGTGTGCTAGGCAGTGAGACCTATATAATTGACTTTTCTGGTGATCTTTATGGGCAGTCTATAGAGGTTTGCTTGCTAAGCTATTTGCGTGGAGAACAAAAATTTGAAAATCTAGACGCTCTTCGTGAGCAGATTAGAAAAGATGCAATTAATGCAAAAAGTTTCTTTTATACGAAAGAAAATGCAAAAAAACGGGCAATAATAAACTGAAACAAAACAACTAAATATACTTTACATAGGGTGTTTAGTGTGGTATAATACAGAAACTGTGTGACCTTCATCTCGGACAAGGGAGTAAACCTTATAGGTGTTCACCTACCCTTATCTGTGATTTTGGTATAAGCACAAACTATTTTAATGAGGTGAAATAAATGACAAATGCAGAAAAAAATGCAGTTATAGCTGAATACGCTATGCACGAGGGTGACACTGGTTCGCCAGAGGTTCAAATCGCAATTCTTACAAAGAGAATTAATGACCTTACAGAGCACCTTAAAACTCACAAAAATGACCACCACTCAAGAAGAGGTCTTCTTAAAATGGTTGGACATAGACGAAACCTTCTCAACTACCTTCACGATAAGGATATTGAGAGATATCGTGCGATTATCGCAAGGCTTGGAATTCGTAAGTAAAATTAATGGGCAGGCGCGATTTTTAAAGCGTCTGCCTACATTCGCGTTTAGACGCTTTTTTATTTAAATCCAATTGGGGGAGCTATGGTATTTAGCAGTGAATAAAGGGCTTGAATGAACTTTCTAACCTTTTATTTATTGCTAAACCTGCTACTCCTATGGAAATATATTTCACAAAGAGGTAAAAGAATGTTTGAAAATTTTAGAAAATTTGAAACCGTTTTAGCAGGGCGTCCGCTTGTTGTTGAAACTGGCAAAATGTCACAGCTTGCAGGTGGCTCGTGTCTTGTTAGATATGGCGAGACTGAGGTTCTTTGTAACGCAACAATGTCGGCAAATCCAAGAGAGGGTATTGACTTTTTCCCACTTTCAGTTGATTTTGAGGAGAAGCTTTATTCAGTAGGTAAAATCCCAGGCTCGTTCCAAAGAAGAGAGGGAAAACCAAGTGATAAGGCAGTGCTTGCATCAAGAGTAATTGACCGTCCTATTCGCCCGCTTTTTCCAAAAGATATGAGAAATGATGTGGGAATTGTAGCAACTGTTATGTCTGTTGACCCTGATTGCTCTCCAGAAATTACTGCAATGATTGGTGTGTCAATAGCACTTTCAATTTCAGAAATTCCTTGGAACGGTCCAATTAGTGGGCTTTCTGTTGGACTTATTGATGGCGAGTTTATTATTAACCCAACAGCACAGCAAAGAGCAGAATCACAAATGGCAGTTACTGTAGCATCAACAGAAAATTTGGTGGCTATGATTGAAGCAGGAGCAAACGAAGTATCTGACGAGGATATGTATAACGGAATTATGTTTGCCCACGAAGAGAACAAAAAAGTTGTTGCTTTTATTAACGATATTAAGGCACAAATTGGTCGTGAAAAAGTTGACTTCCCATCAAACGACCCAGACCCTGCAATGTATGATGCTATCAAAGAGTTTGCTATTGAAGATGTAAAACTTGCACTCGACACAGACGATAAAAGAGTGCGTGACCAAAGACTCAAACCAATATATACAGCAGTACACGAGAAGTTTGACGAGCAGTTCCCAGAGCAAGGAAACAAGATTGATGAATGTCTATATATGCTTCAAAAATATGTTGTTCGTCGCTGGCTTCTTGATGATGGCAAGCGTGTTGACGGAAGAGGAATAGATGAAATTCGTCCGCTTGAGGCAGAGGTTGATTTGCTTAGCAGAGTTCACGGTTCTGGTATGTTTTCAAGAGGTCAAACACAGGTTCTTACAATCACAACTCTAGGCCCTGTTAGCAATGCACAAATGCTTGATGGAATTGACGAAGAAGAAAATAAAAGATATATGCACCACTACAACTTCCCATCATACTCAGTTGGTGAGACAAGACCTAGCAGAGGTCCGGGAAGAAGAGAAGTAGGGCACGGCGCACTTGCAGAAAAAGCGCTTGTTCCAGTTCTTCCATCTGTTGAAGAGTTCCCATATGCTATGCGTCTTGTGTCTGAGGTTTTATCTTCAAACGGCTCAACATCACAAGGCTCAATATGTGCATCAACATTGTCGCTTATGGCTGCCGGTGTTCCAATAAAAGCACCTGTTGCAGGCATCTCTTGTGGACTTGTGACTGAGGGCGACCGCTTTATAACAATGGTTGACATTCAAGGTCTTGAAGACTTTTTTGGCGATATGGACTTTAAGGTTGCAGGAACTAAAAACGGAATTACTGCAATTCAAATGGACCTTAAAATAGATGGACTTACTCCTGAAATTATAAAAGAAGCTCTTGAAAAAACGCATACCGCTAGAAATTATATTCTTGATGAGGTTATGATTCCTGCAATACCGGCACCTCGTGAGGAGCTTTCAAAGTATGCACCAAAAATGCTTACAACTAAAGTTGCGGTAGAAAAAATTAGCGATGTTATTGGTAAGCAAGGCAAGGTTATTCAAAAGATTTGTGCGGAGTGCAACTGTAAGGTTGATGTTGAAGAAGATGGAACAATTTTTGTTTCGGCAATTGACCTTGATGATGCAAAGCGTGCAATTATGATGATTGAAACTATTGCAAATGACCCAGAGCCAGGCTCTATTTATAAGGGTATTGTAACAAGAATTATGAGCTTTGGTGCGTTTGTTGAAATTGCACCAGGCAAAGAAGGTCTTGTTCATATTAGCAGACTTGATGTTAAACGCACCGAAAAGGTAGAGGATTGTGTAAGCGTTGGCGATGAAGTTATTGTTAAGGTTCTTGAGGTTGATGAGCAAGGTAGGCTTAATCTTTCAAGAAGAGATGCTTTGATTGAGGTTGAAGGTCTTGTTCCTGAAAATACAATTTCTGATGCACCTCCTCGTCGTTCTGGTGGCAGAGATTTTAATAGAAATGACAGAAGAAGATAGAAATAATATTTTTTTGCAGGGGTGCTTTTGCATTCCCTGCATTTTTATTGTTGTATGGATATTTATGATGTGGTATAATATCTATGTTAAAAAAGAGATTTTATATTTAATTTTGACATTATTATTTTAAATTTAAGTGAAACATTAAAGGGGTATTTTTAATGGCGGTTTTAAAGGATGTTAAAAGGCTTGTTGTTAAGGTTGGAACATCTACTCTTACCTATGAAACGGGAAAAATGAATATCCGTAGAGTAGCAAAGCTTTCAAGCGTGTTGTCTGATCTTGCAAATTCAGGAATAGAGGTTACTCTCGTGACTTCTGGAGCTATTGGCGTTGGTGTAGGCAAACTAGGGCTTTGCGCACGACCTACAGACACACAAGGAAGGCAAGCCGCCGCAACTGTTGGTCAGTGTGAGCTTATGTTTATGTATGATAAATTTTTTGGAGAGCACGGTCAAACAATTGGTCAACTGCTTATAACAAAGGGTGATGTTGATGACCCTGTTAGGTGCAAAAATCTTACAAATACTTTTGAAAAGCTTTTTGAGTATGGTGCAATTCCAATTGTGAATGAGAATGACAGCGTTGCAGTTGACGAAATCGTTTATGGTGATAATGATACGCTGTCGGCAATTGTTGCACGACTTATAAAAGCAGACGCACTTATAATTTTAACAGATGCAGACGGGTTGTATGATGCAGACCCAAGTGTTGATGAAAATGCACGGCTCATACCTGTTGTTGATGTTATTGATGACGAACTGCTAAAAGTGGCAGGTGGAAGTGGTTCAAACCGTGGAACAGGTGGAATGGTTACAAAACTCCACGCGGCACAAATTGCAACAAAAGCAGGGGTTGACACGATTGTAATGAATGGTGAAACACCTCAAGACATATACAAAGTATTGGAAGGACGACAGGTTGGAACATTTTTTAAATCAAGGAGGTAAATTAAAATGACCTTAAAAAATATGGGGCAACAAGCAGTGGTTGCAAAAAGAACTTTAGCAACGGCAACAACTAGTCAAAAAAACAATGCACTTCAAGCGATTGCAGATGCATTAAGAAATAATGCAGATATTATAATCAAAGAGAATAAAAAAGATTTGGATAACGGCATAAACGCAGGTTTTACAAAAGCACTTTTAGACAGACTTTCTCTTGATAAAGACAGGATAGGCGCAATAGCGAGCAGTGTTGAGGATATAATTTCATTGCAAGACCCAGTAGGTAAAACCATAGGTGGAACAGTGAATAGTAGCGGTATGAAAATTGTGAAGGTAAGCGCACCGCTTGGAGTAATTGCAGTTATATATGAGGCTCGGCCTAATGTTACGGCAGACGCTGCAGCGCTTTGCTTAAAGTCAGGTAACGCTGTTATTTTGCGTGGTGGCAAAGAGGCGATTAACTCTAACAAAATAATTGCAAGTGTAATGCGAGAGGCTCTTTTAAAAACTGACTTGCCACAGGACTGTATTCAGTTAGTTGAGGATACAAGCAGGCAAACGGCAAAAGAGCTTATGAAACTTAGCGAATATGTTGATGTGTTAATTCCTAGAGGTGGAGCGGGTCTTATAAAATCTGTTGTTGAAAATTCCACCGTGCCAGTAATTGAAACAGGTGTAGGAAACTGTCACACCTATGTTGATTCGGATGCTGATATTGGTATGGCTGTTGATATAGTTTATAACGCAAAAACATCTCGTCCGTCAGTTTGTAACGCTTGCGAAACTCTTTTAATACACAAAGATGTTGCACAGTTTGCATTGATTGCAATTAGTGAAAAATTAAAAGAAAAATCAGTCATAATAAGAGGCGACGAAGTAACCTGTGCAATTTTGCCAAATGCAGTCCCTGCGAGCGTAGAGGACTGGGATAAAGAGTATTTGGATTATGAAATTGCTTGCAAAGTTGTGTCTGATATTGACGAAGCGATTGACCATATAACAAAACACGGAACAGGGCATAGCGAATGCATTGTGACGGATAGTTATCATTCTTCACAAAGATTTTTAAACGAGGTTGACGCGGCAGCTGTTTATGTTAATGCGTCCACAAGATTTACAGATGGTGGCGAGTTTGGTTTTGGTGCAGAGATTGGAATTTCTACCCAAAAACTTCACACAAGAGGACCGATAGGTCTTCCAGAGCTTACAACTGTAAAATATACGATTTATGGCAATGGCCAGATAAGATAAGGGGGAGCAAAAAATGACAAAGTCTGGGGAAAAAAGCAAATGGGCGTTTCCGCTTGGTCTTGTTATAGTTCTTTTGGCTGTAGTGGGCTTAGTTTTTCTTGTTTTACTTAGTGTGGATGGAATACAAAAGATTACGGATAACGGGAAACAGAAAAAATCATATGAGGCTTTTTTGCTACCTATCGTGATGAATGACCCTAATACCTTTGATGACATAACTCAAGCAGATATGGAGCAGTTGCTAGATTCAACAATATGGTCACTTATCAAGAAAAATGTTGAAACAGATAAATACGATTATTTTGAGGACAAATTGCTTGTTCCGCAAAAAGATGTTGAAAAGCAGTTTGCAAAAATGTTTGGAAAAGATGTAAAACCAAAACACCAAACAGTAAATGGCAGTGAATATCAGTTTGAATATGATGAGTCAAAGCAGGCTTACAAAATTCCTGTTTTTGGAATGGAAAATACTTACACTCCAAAGGTGCTAAAGATTGATAAAAAAAGTAGCTCAATAGTTCTTACGGTTGGGTACATTTCAGGCTCTGAATGGACTCAAGATGAACACGGAAAAATGGTTGAACCAGACCCTAGCAAGTATGTAAAAATCACACTTCGTACAAAGGGTAACTCTAATTATGTAAGTGCTATTCAGGCAACTGATCCACCTGAAAAATTAAAATAAATAAAAAAATAAAACCTTTTGGATTTTTAAATTTCCAAAAGGTTTTTTATATTAAGGTATAAATGCAAAAAGAACCGTATCTGCACGGTTCTTTTTAGGCGAAACATTATTCAGATATTATGTTGAGTTTTTCAATACAAGATTTACACACCTTGTGCCCCTTAAACTCTACCATATCATCAACGAGGGAATCACAAAATATGCATGCAGGTGCATATTTGCGAAGAATAATTTTATCCCCGTCTGTGAAAATTTCGACAGAACTCTCGCTGTCGATAATATTAAAAGCTTTTCTAAGCTCTTTTGGTAAAACCAATCGCCCAGCTTCATCTATTGGCCTAACAATACCTGCGGATTTCATACGCCCACTCCCCATTCTTCGTTTCGATGTTTTATTAGGTTTTTCAACCTACACCCACAATATACCAAAAAATCCCAAAAAAGTCAATGAATTTTGAAATAAAAAGTCGAACATATTTTTAACAAATCCACAATATATTATTATAGGTGAGGTTATGATGAACTATATATGGGCAGGAATGATAGTTCTTGCCTTCTTCTCTGCAATAGCTCAAGGTAATATGCAAGCGTTATCAGATTCGGTTATGGTTGGCGGAACAGATGCAATAAATTTGTGTCTAAGGCTTTTGGGAATAATGTGCCTGTGGGGCGGGCTTATGAAAATAGCTGAGCGCTCAGGGCTTACAAATGCTTTGTGCAAATTGCTCAAGCCTTTTTTAAAAATCATATTTCCTAAAATGGATTTAGATTCTAAAGAAGCACAAGCAATCTCTATGAACATAACGGCAAACTTGCTAGGACTTGGAAATGCTGCAACACCGTTTGGAATCGAGGCAATGAAAAGAATGGATGCCCAAAATCCGCAAAAAGGCGTTGCAACAAATGATATGGTAAAGCTAGTAGTGCTAAACTCAGCATCTTTAAGAATTATACCAACTACAGTTGCAATGTTGCGACAACAGCACGGTGCAAAAGTTCCGATGGATATTATGACAGCATCTTGGATAAGCTCGGCGGCTTCGCTTTTGGTTGGAATGACAATGGTTTGGATTTTGGGAAAGAGGGGTAGATAATGGCTGTAGTTGGAGCGTGGGTTTTGCCGTCTATGATTTTTTCTATAATCGTCTTTGGACTTTTTAAAGGTGTAAATGTGTTTGAATGTTTTGTAGATGGCGCAAAGGGCGGTATGAAGACTCTGGTAGGCATTATGCCGTCGCTAATAGGTCTGATACTTGCTGTAACAATGCTTAGGTCATCGGGTGCGCTTGACATATTGTCATGGCTTATGAGTCCGATATCAAAGCTTACGGGAATTCCTGATGAGGTAGTTCCACTCGCTGTTTTAAGCCCTATATCGGGCAGTGGCGCTTTAAGTATGTATGAGTCAATGCTTAACAAATATGGTGTTGATAACAACATTGAGCGGGTTGCGTCAATTATAATGGGTTCATCAGAAACTACATTTTATGCAATTACATTATATTATGGCGCAGTTGATGTAAAAAAGACAAGACATACAGTGCCAAGCGCTTTGAGTGCAGACCTTACAAGCTTTATAATGTCATCTTGGATTGTGCGTTTGATGTTTTGACTTTGGACGTAAAATATGATATTCTAAAGGTCGATTTTAAGATGAAAACGGGAGAGATTTATGCTTAATAAACAAGTAGAAAAAATATTGCCACTTGTTCAAAAACCAGCAAGGTATACAGGTGGAGAGCTTAATTGTGTTGTAAAAAATAAAGATGATATAAAGCTCCGGTTTGCTTTTTGTTTTCCGGATACATATGAAATAGGGATGTCTCACTTAGGGATGAAAATATTATACTCCCTAATCAATGATCGTAAAGATGCGTGGTGCGAGCGTGTTTTTGCACCGTGGATTGATATGGAAGAGCAAATGCGTAAAAATGATATACCGTTATATGCACTAGAAAGTGGCGACCCAATTTCTGAGTTTGATATAATTGGTTTTACAATGCAATATGAGCTAAGTTATACCAATGTTTTGAATATGCTTGATTTGGCTAAAATTCCTGTTTTTTCAAAAGATAGGGCAGGCCTGTCACAGATTGTGATTGCGGGCGGTCCTTGTGTTTGCAACCCCGAGCCACTTGCTGATTTTATAGATATATTTTTGCTTGGCGAGGGCGAGGAAATAACAAACGAGCTAATAGACTTGTTGATAGAGCATAAAGAAAATAACAGTACAAAGCAAGAGTTTTTAAAAGATGCGTGCAAAATACAGGGCGTTTATATTCCTGCATTTTATGATGTTTTGTATAATAAAGATGGAACAATTAAAGATGTAGTGGCAAAACAGGGCGCACCCAAAAAGGTTAAAAAAAGAATAATACGAAACTTAGATAACGCACACTATCCTTCGCATTTTGTTGTGCCGTTTATTGAAACTGTTCACGACAGAGCTGTTGAAGAAATTTTTAGGGGTTGTATTAGAGGCTGCCGTTTTTGTCAAGCAGGATTTATATACAGACCAATAAGGGAAAAGAGCGCAAAGGTTGCAAACGAGCAATGCAAAACCCTGTGCGATACGAGTGGATATGATGAGGCGTCGCTTTGCTCGCTTAGCACGAGTGACTACACTCAAATAAGTGAGCTTTTAAATGATATGCTAGACTGGACAAAGGATGAAATGATAAATGTATCATTACCATCTTTGCGTATTGATAATTTTTCGGACGAGCTAATTGAAAAGTTAAAACTAATAAGGCGTAGCGGTCTTACCTTTGCACCAGAGGCGGGAACGCAAAGGCTTCGTGATGCTATTAATAAAAATATAACACAAGAAGAAGTTTTAAAAACTTGTAATAAAGCATTTGAGGGTGGCTGGACTAGCGTAAAGCTTTATTTTATGCTAGGTCTTCCTACAGAAACAATGGACGATGTGTCTGGCATTGCAAGCTTAGCTCAAATGGTTGTTGACGAGTTTTATAAGAATCCAAACAAGCCAAAGGGAAAAGGCGTCAATGTTAGCGTTAGTGCATCATCGTTTGTGCCAAAGCCGTTTACACCATTTCAGTGGGAACCACAGGACACAGCCCAAATGCTTATTGATAAACAAAGTCACTTGCAACAGTCGATAACAACGAGAAAAATAAAGCTAAGCTGGCACGATGTAAGCACTAGTGTTCTTGAGGGCGTGTTTGCAAGAGGGGATAGAAAGCTTTGTAGCGTGCTATATACAGCGTGGAAAAAGGGCTGTAAGTTTGATGGATGGGACGAGCATTTTAAGTTTGATTTGTGGCAACAATCTTTTGAAGAATGTTTGGTATCGCCAGAATTTTATGCAAATAGAAAAAGAGAGTTTGAAGAAATCTTACCGTGGGACCATTTAGATTATGGAATAGATAAAAACTTTTTAATAAAAGAAAATCAAAAGGCTCACAGTGCAACAACAACTCCCCATTGTAGGCAAAAATGTGCAGGTTGTGGCTCAAATGGATTGAATGGGGGCAAGTGCGATGCGATTGGTTAGAATAAGATTTGAAAAAACAGGGAGGTCAAAATATATCTCTCACCTTGATTTAACACGCTGTATGTCAAGAGCATTAAAGCGTGCACAAATCCCTATTTGGTACACTCAGGGGTTCAATCCGCATCCGTATATGACTTTTGCACTGCCCCTTTCTCTTGGGATAGAGAGCCTTTGTGAATCTATGGATATAAAAATTGAAGGTGAAATGCAAAACGACCAAATCGAAGAGAGTTTGTCAAAGGTTATGCCCGAGGGAATTAGTGTTTATAGTGTTTATGATGCAAAAATGGATGCTAGAAAAATTGCTTTTGCACAGTATGATATATTGTTAGAGCTTTCAAGTGGCGATGTTGATAATTTTGTTTATAGTGCAAAGGCACTACTTGACTGCGATGAATTAATTGTTGAAAAGCTGGGCAAAAAGGGCAGAAAAAAAGTTGTAAAGCAAGTAAACTTAATTGAACACATAAAGTCACAAAAAATAACAAGCAGTGAAAAACAGGTTAAAATAATGGTGCAACTCTCAGCAGGTAGTAGTGCCAATATAAACCCAAACTTACTTGTTGATGTTTTGATAGAAAAGATAGGTGTAGAGCCTGAATCTGTAAAAATTATAAGAAAAAGCCTGTATACAGAAAGTGGCGAGGAGTTTTTATAAATAACTTGCAATCTAGATAAAAATGTGATATGATATCAAAGCATTTGTTTCCAAGCCGTTTTGGTTTTGGGGTTTAATGCCAAGCATTAGCTTAGTGTTGAAGCGGACGGTCCTCTGCACTTTTTGTGTTATGAACGTTCTGATTTTTTAAGGAGGAGTATTAATGGACGCACTCAAAATTATAACAGAGGGTCAAATTAAAGAAAACAAACCAGTTTTTAATGTTGGTGACACTGTAAAGGTTCACGTTAGAATTCGTGAGGGTGAAAGAGAAAGAATACAGATTTTTGAGGGAACTGTAATTGCTCGTGGTGGCAGTGGAGTTTCTGAGACTTTCACAGTTCGTCGTTTAGCTTACGGCGTTGGAGTTGAAAGAGTATTCCCAATCAACTCACCAAATGTTGATAAAGTTGAAATTGTTCGTCATGGCCGTGTTCGTAGGAGCAAACTATACTATCTTCGTGGTAGAGTTGGTAAGGCTGCAAAAGTTAAGCAAAAGATTTAATAGTGCAAAAGATTTAATAGTGCAAAACATTTAATAGTGCAAAACATTTTAAAGGGACATTTATTTGTTCCTTTTTTGCTTTTATAATGGAATTTTATGTGTGTATGTAGTATAATAGTATTGTTTTATTTTTATCGCTTGTGGTTGTTTTTGTTTGATTTTAAATAAAACAATTATGAGTGATAATCATATTTTAGGGGTGAAAAGCTTGCGAAACACACAAAGGTTTAAATTCACATTCAAAGATGACACAAAGCAAGCTGATTTCAAGCACAAGGTTTTTATTTTTAAAATTTATGAGTGGATAAGTGCATTGCTAACATCATTTATTATTATTTTTATTCTAATAGCTTTTGTATTTCGCATTGTTTCTGTTTCTGGCACTTCTATGGTTCCCACTCTTAGGGATTTAGATAGGCTGGTTGTAAGCAACTTAAACTCACAGTATAAAAGTGGTGATATTGTTGTTATATCTCAACCGAATTTTACAAACGAAAATTTGATTAAACGCATAGTAGCCGTTGGTGGAGATACGGTTGATATTGATTATAATCAGGGCATAGTATATATAAATGGTAAGAGCATAGACGAGCCTTACATAAATTCTAAAACAAATTATCAGCCCTTTGACTCCTATGATTTTCCGATTGTTATTCCAGATGGTTGTTTTTTTGTGATGGGAGATAATCGAAATAAATCGCTTGATAGTCGCTCGCAAAGCATTGGAGTTATTGATGAAAGGTATGTTTTTGGAAAAGTGTATTTTAGATTATTACCATTTGATGAATGGAGGGTTTATTAGTGGAAAACTTGGAAAATAAAAGCTTTGATGATGAGCAAACAAATGATGAAAGCTTGATAGGCGAAGTTGAAAATAATATGCAGGCAAATGAAACACAAGTCGATGAAACACAAGTCGATGAAACTCAAAAGCCGGTAGGCAAAGGTGTTGAAACTCTTTATGAGGCAGTTAGTGTTTTTATATCCGCAGTAACGATAATACTTGTGCTGTTCACTTTTGGTTGGAGATTTGTAGGCGTTGTGGGTAACTCAATGCTTCCAAATTTGCACAGTGGTGATTGGCTTATGATTTCACAATATGACCCCACGGTTAAAAATGGGGATATAGTTGTTATTACCCAGCCTAATGACGCTGATGAAAATATCGTAAAGCGAGTAATTGCAACGGGTGGCCAAATTATAGATATTGACTTTAACTATGGCTATGTTTTTGTAAATGGCGAAATATTAAATGAGGATTATATAAATAATGCAACAACAGATAAGGCAGATATAGAATTTCCTATAGAAATCCCTAAGGGTTATGTCTTTGTAATGGGAGACAATAGGCAGGATTCAACGGATAGCCGTTCGTCTTATATTGGACTAATTAGAGAAGAATATATTCTCGGAAAGGCAGTTTACAATGTGTCCACAAGAGGTGGATTTGTAAAAATTGGGTGATAAAATGAGTAATTCACAAAAGCAAGTTGTGCAGTGGTTTCCGGGACATATGGCAAAAACACGAAGGCAAATCAAAGAGTGTCTTCCGCTTGTTGACGCTGTAACAGAGATTGTTGACGCTCGTATTCCCCAAAGCAGTCGCAATCCAGAGCTTGATGAGCTGGCTTCAAACAAACCGCGTATAATTTTGCTTAATAAATCAGATATTGCAGATGATAGAGCAACAAAGCAGTGGATTGATTATTATGAAAGTCAGGGCGTGTTTGCAATCGCTGTTGATTGCAGGACAGGCAAAGGGCTTGCGTCGTATGAGTCCCTTGTGAGAAAAGTGCTTAAAGATAAAATCGAGTCTAATAATGCTAAAGGAATGTCAGGTAGGCCACTTAGAATTATGGTTGTTGGTATTCCAAACACGGGAAAATCATCATTTATAAATCGCATGTCGGGAAAAAACCGTCTAAAAGTTGCAGACAGGCCAGGTGTAACAAGGCAAAATCAATGGGTAGTTGCTGGCAATGGAATTGAGCTTTTAGATACACCCGGTGTTCTTTGGCCAAAGTTTGAGGACAAAGAGGTTGGCGATAAAATTGCATTTATAGGCTCTGTTAAGGATGAAATAATGGATGTGGAAACAATTGCAGTTAGGTTAATTGATGTTTTAAAAACCGACTATGCAGATAGGTTGTGCGACAGGTACAAGCTACAGCCTTATAGTGTAAAATTAGAATCTTACGAGATTTTAGACGAAATAGGGAGAAAAAGAGGGATGCTAGTGCGTGGTGGCGAAATTGACACAGAGCGTGCAGCAAATATGCTTTTGGATGAATACAGGGGTGGAAAGCTTGGCAGAATTACCCTTGAGCGCCCTCCAAAACAGTGCGATTTTTAAAAACAAAGGGAAGATTATATTGACATATGAGTATGAAAAATTAGCGTTAAATGATGGATTTAAAACAGTCTGTGGTATAGACGAGGCGGGCAGAGGTCCACTTGCAGGCCCTGTGTTTGCAGCAGCTGTTATATTGCCTATGGATTTTGAGATAGAGGGTCTAAATGATTCAAAAAAGCTTACGCAGAAAAAGCGTGAACAGTTGTTTGATATAATTGTGGAAAATGCAGTTTCTTATAGCATTGCAACAGCAACAGAAATGGAAATAGATGAGATAAATATCCTAAAGGCTACATTTCTTGCAATGAATAGGGCGGTAGATGGGCTTGAGGTTAGCCCTGATATAGCGTTAATTGATGGCAACCAAAAACCAGGGCTTAAAATAGAAGAGAGAACAATGATAAAAGGCGATGCAAAGTCGGTTTCAATTGCGGCGGCATCTATTCTTGCAAAAGTGAGTAGAGATAGGTATATGATAGAGCTATCAAAAATTTATCCGCAGTATTTTTTTGAAAAACATAAGGGATATGGCACAAAGTTGCACTACGAAATGCTAGAGCAACACGGGATATCACAGGTGCATAGAAGAACTTTTTTAAAAAAGCTTTTGGAGCGTGAATAGATTGCAAAGTGCAAGTGTTAGAGGCAAAATTGGAGAGCGTTGTGTTGCAAGATATCTTCGTGATAAAAAATATGAAATAATCGGCGCAAATTTTCATACAAGATTTGGAGAAATAGATATAATAGCAACAAAAGGAAAATACATAGCATTTGTAGAAGTTAAAACAAGGGGAGAAAACAGTCTTTTTTCTCCTGCACAGGCAGTCGATGCAGTAAAGCAACAAAAGCTTCAAAAAACAGCATTGCTTTATCTTTCAAAAAATAAAACAGACCTGCAACCAAGGTTTGATGTTGCTGAAGTTATAATGGATTCAAAGGAAAAAATTTTGAATATAAATTATATCGAAAATGCATTTTAATATTTTTGCTTTTAATTTTATTTTTTAAAAGGAGATTTTGATGAAACTTTTTGACTTGCACTGTGATACTATAACTGAATGTAGCATTGAAAATAAAAAGCTCCTAAAAAATGATTTACATATTTCAATCAAAGATGCACAATATCTAAGCGAGTGGGTTCAACTTTTTGCAATATGGATGCCAGATGATTATAGAGGCGAGCAGGCTTGCCAGTATTTTGAAAATATTTATCATACATATAATGAGCAAATGAATAAAAATAAAAAGCTTATTTCAAAATGCACAACAAGCAAAGAGATTGAGCAAGCTATACAAAGTGGCAAGTTTGCAAGTATTTTGACTGTTGAGGGTGGCAGTGCAATAGCAGGAGATTTAGATAGGATTGGATATCTTCATGAAATTGGCGTAAGGCTTGTAACGCTTACTTGGAACGGCTCTAATGAAATCGCAAATGGCTGTATGTCAAGGGATGAGAGCGGGCTTACAAGTTTTGGCAAAGATGCCGTTCGCAAAATGCACGATTTAGGCATTATAGTTGATGTGTCACACCTAAATGATGCGGGTTTTTATGATGTTGCAAAGCTTTCACAGGATAGTGGCAAGCCATTTGTAGCAACCCATTCAAACAGTGATTTTATATGCGCTCATAAAAGGAATTTGACAAATGAACAGATAAATATAATAATAGAAAACGGCGGACTTATTGGAATAAATTTATTTTGGCAGTTTGTTGGTGCGGATAGCTGTGATTTTGTTTATCGTCACATTTATCATATGCTTTCCTTAGGTGCTCAAAACACAATAGCAATGGGTAGCGATTTTGATGGTTGCACAACTGTCACACAGCTGTCAGGTATTGATAAAATGCACATACTTTATGATTATCTTTTAAGTCGTAATATTGAACAAAAAGTTGTTGATGCAATATTTTTTGATAATGCATATAATTTTTTTATAAACAATCTAAGCTAATAAATGAGGGGAAAATTATGTTTTATACAAGCACAAGGGACAAAAGCGTTAAAGTGACATCGGCACAGGCAATTACTATGGGAATTTCAAAAGAGGGTGGGCTGTTTGTCCCGCAGGAATTTCCACAACTTTCAAAAAGTGATATAGAACAAATTGCAAAGCTTGATTATATTGGTCGAGCAAAGGCAATATTATCATTATATCTTACGGACTTTTCGCAAGAAGAGCTGGACAAGTGCGTAAACGGTGCGTATGCAAAAGGTAAGTTTAGCTCAAAGGCGGTAGCTCCAATTGTAAACTTAGGTGGCAACACAAATATATTAGAACTGTGGAGAGGGCCTACCTGCGCATTTAAAGATATGGCGCTACAACTTCTTCCATACTTGCTTACAACAGCTAGTGCAAAGGTAATTCCAGATAAACAGGTTTTAATTCTAGTTGCAACTTCGGGCGATACGGGTAAGGCAGCGCTTGAAGGGTTTAAAGATGTTGACTTAACAAAAATCTTAGTCTTTTATCCCGAAGACGGTGTTAGTGAAATGCAAAAGTTACAAATGACAACACAACAGGGTGATAATGTTAGCGTTTGTGCTATTTATGGTAACTTTGACGACGCACAAAATGGTGTAAAATCTATTTTTACAAACAAAGAAGTGGCAGAAAAGTTAGGCAAGGCCGGTGTTGTTTTGTCTTCAGCAAACTCTATTAACTGGGGCAGGCTAGTACCACAAATTGTATACTATGTAAGTGCGTATTGTGATATGATTTCAAACGGAACGCTAAAAAATGGCGAACCTATGAATGTTGTAGTTCCAACAGGCAATTTTGGAAACATACTTGCAGCATATTATGCAAAAAAAATGGGTGTTCCAATTGGCAAGCTTGTTTGCGCATCAAATGCTAATAATGTTTTAACAGACTTTTTAAAAACAGGTAAATATGACCGTAACAGGAGCTTTTATACAACAACATCTCCATCTATGGATATCTTAATTTCAAGCAACCTTGAAAGGCTACTTTTTGACCTTAGTGGCAATGATGATGAGCGTGTCAAGGAATGGATGAATGGTCTTGACAAAAACGGTGTTTATGATGTTGGCGAGGATATGTTTGCAAAAATAAAAGAGCTTTTTGATGCAGGTTTTTGTGATGATAATGGAGCGAAAAAAGCAATAAAAGAAACTTTTGACAATCAAAAATATCTTTGTGATACACACACAGCAGTAGCAGTGGATGTTTATAATCAATATGTAAAAGTAAATAGCGAAGATGTGCCTACAATAATTGCATCCACAGCAAGCCCATACAAATTCTCAAAAAGCGTTTTAGAGGCGTTGCAACCAGTGCCACAAGAGCTTGATGAATTTGAAATTTCAGAAATTTTATCTAAAAAAACTGGTGTAGAAATTCCACAACAGCTTGCAGAGCTTAAAAGCAAAAAGGTAAGGTTTAGCGATGTGTGTGAAAAAGAAAATATGATAAAACAAGTCTTTGCTATGATAGAGTAACCGCAAGCGGTCATTATATCTAACTTGCGTCTCGTCTATTCGGTGATGGACAAATAAAAAAATGGCGGTGGATTTTAAGCCCTCCGCCATTTAAATTATTTATTGAAAATCTTGATAAGATTCTTCTCTGACTCTAAAAGTTCCACATAGCGTATCATCACAACGAGTTGTAGTAGGTTTGCAGTTGCCAACCTCAATAGTTCTTGCTGTGCAAGTGTATTTGCCGTGATGATAATGACATTCATCAACAGAGCATTTAATTTTTTCATTACAATCCATTTTAAATTCCCTCCCTTCAACATTATTTTAACCAATTAACACAAATAAATGAGGTTTATAAAATGTCAATTTTCGCAATTGGAGATACACACCTTTCGTTGTCCACCGATAAGTCAATGGATATATTCAAAGGTTGGAGCGATTACATAAAAAGACTTGAAAAAAATTGGCAAGCAGTAGTGTCTAATGAGGATACTGTTGTTATTCCGGGTGATATATCGTGGGCGATGGACCTTAAAAATGCTAAAGAAGATTTTGAATTTTTAAATAATTTGGCGGGAAATAAAATACTTTTAAAAGGTAATCACGACTATTGGTGGTCAACAATGAAAAAAATGAACGAGTTCTTAGAGCAAAACAAATTTAACTCAATTCAATTTTTGTTTAATAATGCAATAGAGGTTGGAGATTTTGTGATTTGTGGTACTCGTGGTTGGTTTTTTGACGACGAATCAAGCGACGCACAAAAGGTTTTACTAAGAGAGATTGGTAGGCTTAAAACATCAATAGATTGTGCAAAAAAAACAGGTAAGGAGCCAATTGCCTTTTTGCATTATCCACCAATAACAGAGCTTGCAGTTTGTGAACCTATTATGAAGGTTCTAAAAGAAAATCAAATCAGGCGGTGCTATTATGGTCATTTGCATAGCGAATCATTAAAAAGAGCATACAGAAATGAGTATGATGGCATAAAATTTGATGTTGTATCGGCAGACTTTTTAGAGTTTTGCCCAAAAATTATAGAAAAGGTTTAATTCATAATTTTAACATAAAAAAATACTAGAAATTTCATAAAATTTCTGATATAATGAATTAGTTTAAACATAAGTTAAATAGAAGTAGGAAAGCGAGAGGATTTTTAAATGAGTTTAAAAACTTCAAAAAAGATTGAGACAAACGTATATGAGCTTGAAATATCAATAGATGCTGTTACCTTTGAACAAGCAGTTCAAAAGGCATACAACAAGCTTAAAAATAAGATAAGTGTTCCTGGCTTTCGTAAGGGCAAAGCACCAAGGGCAATGATTGAAAAAATGTATGGTGTAGAATTGCTCTATGAAGATGCTATTGAGATTGTTTATCCAGAAGCTGTTGAGAGCGCAATCAAAGAGGCAGACCTAAAAATTGTAGATATGCCATATGATGTTGAAGTTCCTGAAATTGGCAAAGATGGCGCACTCATAAGACTTAAAGTCACAGTAAGCCCTGAAGTTGAGCTTGGAGATTACAAGTCACTTGAGGCAACAAAAATCCCAGTTATTGTAGAGGATTTTGAAATTGACGAACAAATAAATCAAATGCTTGAGAGAAACGCACGCTACATCAGCATCGAGGATAGAGATATTATTGATGGCGATATGGTTTCAATCAACTTTGAAGGCTTTGTAGATGGAGTAGCTTTTGAAGGTGGCAAGGCAGAAAATTATGACCTAACAATTGGCTCCGGGGCTTTTATCCCAGGATTTGAAGACCAACTTATTGGACACAAATCAGGCGAGGAATTTGATATAGATATTAAGTTTCCAGCAGAATATGCAGAAAATCTTGCAGGTAAAGATGCAGTATTTAAAATAAAAATTAATGAAATCAAACAAAAGGAACTCCCAGAGCTTGACGATGATTTTGCAAAGGATGTTAGCGAGTTTGATACAATTGACGAGCTAAAATCAGACCTTCACAAACAACTCGAAGAAAGAAAAATAAACGAGATAGAGGCAAGCGTTGAAGAGCAACTTCTAGAGCAACTAGCAGGACTTGTAAAGGCTGAAATTCCTCAAGTTATGATTGAAAAAACAATGGACGATAGCGTAAATGAATTTGCTTATCGTATGCAATCTCAAGGAATGGACCTTGATACATACCTCCAATTTACAGGTATGACAAAAGAAGATTTTCGTGAGAGCCTTCGTGAAAAATCAGAAACTCAAGTAAAAATTGATTTAGCTCTTGAAAAGATTATAGAGCTTGAAAAAATTGAGGTAACTCCAGAAGCTCTTGAGGGCGAATATCAAAAGTTTGCACAAATGTATGGCGTTGAAATTGATGTTGTTAAAAATGCTATTCCGGAAGAGGAGGCAAGCTCAGGACTTAGAACAACTCAGGTTCTTGATTTGCTCAAGGAAAATGCAAAGATAATTGAAAAAAAGCCAGAAAAGGCAGACGATAAAAAAGAAGAAAAAGCAGAGAAGAAACCTGCTGCAAAGAAAGCTACAACAAAAAAGGCTGACGACGAAAAAGCAGAAAAAAAGCCTGCTGCAAAGAAAACTACAACAAAAAAAGCTGACGACGAAAAAGCAGAAAAAAAGCCTGCTGCAAAGAAAACTACAACAAAAAAAGCTGACGACGAAAAAGCAGAAAAAAAGCCTGCTGTAAAGAAGACTACAACAAAAAAAGCTGACGATGAAAAAGCAGAGAAAAAACCAGCAACTAAAAAAACAACAGCCAAAAAAGCAGAGGCTGAAGAAAAATAGTTAAAAAGTTTATAATTTAACATACTTGTCAATAATCAATATAAGGAGGTTAATGTTTTATGAGTTTAGTTCCATATGTTATAGAGCAAACAAACAGGGGAGAGCGTTCATATGATATTTTTTCCCGATTGCTCAACGATCGAATAATCGTTCTTTCTGAGGAAGTTAACGATACAACCGCAAGTCTTGTTGTTGCACAACTTTTATATCTTGAGGGTCAAGATGCGGAGAAGGATATAAGCCTTTACATTAATAGTCCTGGTGGTTCTGTTACTGCAGGGCTTGCAATTTATGATACAATGCAATATATAAAATGTGATGTTTCTACAATTTGTATGGGTCTTGCTGCAAGTATGGGCGCATTCCTTCTTTCATCAGGCGCTAAGGGCAAGAGATTTGCTCTTCCTAATAGTGAAATAATGATTCACCAACCTTCAGGTGGTGCAAAGGGGCAAGCAACAGACATAAAAATTGTTGCAGACCATATTCTTAAAACAAAAGAAAACTTAAATAGAATTCTTGCAGAGAATACAGGTAAGCCAATCGAAATAATAGCTCAAGATACAGAACGCGATAATTTTATGAGTGCTCAAGAGGCTCTTGAGTACGGGCTTATCGACAAAGTTCTTTTAAAGAGATAAATTCTATGGGGGTATTTTGATGCCGAGAGATGACGAAAGAGATAATTCTATAATTCGCTGTTCGTTTTGCAACAAAACACAGGACCAAGTTGAAAAACTTATCGCAGGTCCAGGTGTGTTTATTTGCGACGAGTGTGTTGCTCTTTGTCAAGATATCATTGAGGAAGACGCACCACAGCGTAAGAAGCAACCAACATTAAACACCAAAAAAGTCTTGCCAAAGCCACAAGAAATTAAAAAAATGCTTGACGAGTATGTTATCGGGCAAGACGATGCTAAAGTTTGCTTGAGCGTTTCAGTATACAATCACTATAAAAGAATATTTTATGGCGACAGCTCTGATGTAGACATTCAAAAGAGCAATGTGTTACTTTTGGGTCCTACGGGTGTGGGCAAAACTATGCTTGCGCAAACACTTGCAAAAATTCTTGATGTGCCATTTGCCATTGCAGATGCTACGACTCTCACAGAGGCGGGCTATGTTGGTGAGGATGTTGAGAATATTTTGTTAAGGCTTATTCAGGCTGCAGATTATGATGTTGAGCGTGCACAAATGGGCATCATTTATGTTGACGAGATTGACAAGATTGCAAGAAAATCTGAGAATCCGTCAATTACCCGTGATGTAAGCGGTGAGGGTGTTCAGCAAGCACTTTTAAAAATCCTAGAGGGTACTGTTTCCAATGTTCCTCCGCAAGGTGGAAGAAAGCATCCGCAACAAGAGTTTATACAAGTTGATACAACAAATATTTTGTTTATTTGTGGTGGAGCTTTTGACGGAATTGAAAAGCTAGTTGAAAAACGAAAAGGAAATTCTGGACTTGGCTTTGAAGCAGAAATTAAAGCGAAGGCTGAAATGGACCTTTCAGAAGCAATGAGCAGTGTGATACCTCAAGATTTAGTAAAATATGGATTAATTCCTGAAATAGTGGGAAGAATCCCAGTAATCACAGCTTTGAAATCGCTTGACAAGGAATCACTTGTGCGCATATTGTTAGAGCCAAAAAATGCTCTTGTAAAACAATATAAAGAGCTGTTTAAAATGGATGAAGTTGAGCTTGAGTTTGAAAAGCCTGCACTTGAGGCAATTGCAGACCAAACTTTAGAAAAAAAGACAGGAGCTAGGGGACTTCGCTCTATTTTGGAGAAGGTTCTTCAACCGATTATGTATGATATACCTTCTGACCATACAATAGAAAAAGTAACAATAACTAGCCAATGTGTTGTTGACGACCTTCCACCATTACTTGAAAAAAACCCAAACAAAAAGCCGACAAAGCTTTTTTCAACATCGCCTCCTCCGAAAAAATCGAGAGGCACAGCAGTATAAAATTTTAAGCGGAGATTTTCTCCGCTTTATTTTTATTTTAGCACCATTAGCCACTACATTAGCATTGTGGCTGTTAATTGTTGATTATAGTACGAAAATATTGTATAATTAATTTTATATTTAAAGGTCGAATAATAATGTTTAAATAGATTTTCAGTGGAGATATTTTATGAGTAAAACAGAACTGATAGAACAAAAAATGCCGATAGTTGCATTACGAGGGCTAGTTATTTTTCCTAATATGGTTTTGCATTTTGATGTAGCAAGAAAAAAATCAATAGAAGCTGTGCGTGCCGCTATGGATAAAGACCAGGAGCTTTTTTTGGTTGCGCAAAAAGACCTGAGGGTTGAAGATCCCCAGCTTTCTGATTTATACAAAACGGGCGTTATAGTTCAAATAAAGCAAATAATTCGCCTGCCAAATAGCGAGGCGATAAGAGTTGTTGTTGAGGGTGTGGCGCGTGCAAGAATAGAAGAGCTTTTTGATGATAAACCATACATTTGCGGTATTGTTAAAGAGAGAAGAAGCTCGAAAGTATCTAGCAAAAACGCTGATTATGAAATGGCGCTTGTAAGAAAAGCCAAGGATATTTTTGATGAGTATGCAGAAGTTGTGCCAAAAATGTCGCCGGATATAATGCTTAGTGTGATTTTAGATGAAAGTTCAGACACTTTGTCTGACTACATCGCATCAGTGCTAACTATTGAATATGAAGAAAAACAAAAAATTCTAGATACATTAAACCCAATAAAAAGACTTGAAAACCTCTGTGCGATTCTTGCAAGAGAGATAGAGCTTTTAGAAATTGAGAATGATATTGCAAGGCGAGTTGCCGAGCAGGTGGATAAAAATCAAAAGGATTATTATCTGCGTGAG
Organism: Clostridiales bacterium; assembly: GCA_012519975.1. GTDB lineage: Bacteria > Bacillota > Clostridia > Oscillospirales > Acutalibacteraceae > RZYX01. Next base: position 6,103 of record JAAYPE010000034.1, on the reverse strand, counting down.
CAAATGAAGGCAATTAATATGGAACTAAGCGATGGTGACGATGCGTCAAATGAAATTGAGGAGTATCGCGCGAAAATAAAAAACCTTAAAGGTTGCGATGAAGAGAGCAAGGAAAAACTTCTAAAAGAGTGCGACAGATTAGAGAAGATTGGCAACTCATCTTCGGCAGAGGCTGCAGTTGTTAGAAATTATATAACAACTTGCATTGAGCTTCCTTGGGGTGTATACACTAAAGATAATTTAGATATCGCAAAGGCCCAAAAAATATTAGAAAAAGATCATTATGGCCTTGAAGAAGTTAAAGAAAGAATTATAGAGCTTATTGCTGTGCGCAAACTTTCTCCAGATATAACAGGTCAAATAATTTGCCTTGTAGGACCTCCAGGAGTTGGAAAAACATCAATAGTAAAAAGTCTTGCAAGTGCAATGGGCAGAAAATATGCAAGAATATCTCTTGGCGGAGTTCGCGATGAGGCAGAAATTAGAGGACACAGGAAAACCTATATCGGCTCAATGCCGGGCAGATTAATTAAAGCTATGACAACGGCAAAAAGTAGCAATCCACTTATTTTATTAGATGAGATTGACAAGCTAGGTGCAGACTACAAAGGTGACCCTTCATCAGCACTTTTAGAGGCGCTCGATGGCGAGCAAAATTTTGCATTCGTTGATCACTACATAGAAATTCCATTTGATTTTAGTAAGGTGCTTTTTATTACAACGGCTAATGATAAATCTACAATCCCTGCACCATTACTTGACAGAATGGAAGTTATAGAGCTTTATAGCTACACTCATGAGGAAAAGTTTAACATAGCAAAAAAACACCTTGTTCCAAAGGCTATTAAAGCGCACGGACTTAAAGCCACAAATCTTAAAATTAATGACGATGCACTTCGTGTAATTATTGATGGTTATACGAGAGAAGCGGGTGTTAGAAAGCTGGAGCGTCAAATAGCAAAGGTTTGTAGAAAGGCTGCCGTCGGCATTGCAAAAGAAGATTTTAAAAAAATGCAAGTAAAACCAAAGGACTTAGAGGAGATATTGGGTCCTGTTAAATATAAAATCGACGATGTAACAGGCGATGAAGTAGGAGCTGTAAATGGCCTTGCTTGGACATCTGTTGGTGGCGAAATGCTGAAAATAGAAGTTGCAGTTTTAAATGGAAAAGGCAACTTAGAGCTTACAGGCTCACTTGGAGACGTGATGAAAGAATCCGCAAAAGCGGCAATTAGCTATATTAGAAGCAGAGCGGATAAGCTTGGCATTGACGAGAATTTTTATAAGGAAAAAGATATTCATATCCATGTTCCAGAGGGGGCAGTTCCAAAAGATGGACCGTCTGCGGGCGTTACAATTGCAACGGCTCTAGTTTCAGCATTGTCAAAAACTGCTGTGAGTGGCGAAATTGCAATGACAGGTGAAATAACACTTAGAGGAAAAGTTCTTGCAATAGGTGGGCTTAAAGAAAAATCAATGGCGGCATATAGGGCTGGTATAAAAATAATAATAATCCCGAGCGACAATGTTGCAGACATTGCACAGATAGGTAGTGCGGTGAAAAATGCAGTTGAATTTATACCTGTAGATACGTTAGAGCAAGTTTTTGACAAGGCGCTTACAAAGTCACACCAAAGGTCAACAATAGCGCTTGAAACACAGTATAAAAGTGATGTAGGTGTAGGTTATGAGATTTGATAATGCACAGTTTGAGGCATCTTTTGGCACTTTTGAGCAGATGTCAAAATCAAATTTGCCTGAGATAGTTTTTGCAGGCAAGTCAAATGTTGGAAAATCATCATTGCTTAATAAAATATTAAATCGCAAGGCACTTGCACGGGTTAGTTCTTCACCAGGAAAAACTATAACAATAAACTTTTTTAAACTTGAGAATGCAAGGCTTGTTGATTTGCCAGGATATGGTTATGCAAAAGTGTCGCACAGTGAAAAAATCCGTTGGGGAAAAATGATGGAGTCATATTTTAATTCAAACAGGGATATAAGGCTTGTTGTTCAGCTACTTGATATTCGACATAGCCCGACAAAAGATGATTTTCAAATGCTTGATTATTTAACACAGCTTGGTTTTCCGTTTATAGTAGCGCTTACGAAAAGTGATAAGTTAAACAAAACACAGTATAAAAACCAGCTTGAAAAATTAACGCAAGAGCTTTTACCGTTTAATGCGCAACAGATTATTCCTTTTTCTGCTAAAAGTGGAGAGGGCGCAAACGAAATAAAAAAAGCAATTGAAAAATCGCTTAATTAGGATTTGTAAAAAGGGGATTTTAAGATGTTTGTTTCAGATTGTTTATCAATAAATGAAAAAGGCAACCTCGCAATAGGCGGTTGCGATACGGTAGAGCTTGCAAAAGAGTATGGAACACCTCTTTATGTTTTTGATGAAAATCAAATAAGGAAAAATTGCCGTGATTATATAAAATCAATTGAGGATAATTATAACGGAAATGGTCTTGTAATTTATGCGAGCAAGGCTTTTTCGTGCCTTGAAATGTGCAGAATTTGTGCATCAGAAAATATGGGGCTTGATGTGGTGTCAGGTGGAGAACTTTATACGGCATTAAAGGCGGATTTTCCAGCGGAAAAAATATTTTTTCATGGAAACAACAAAACAAAACAAGAGCTAGAATTTGCACTGGCAAATGGTGTTGGCAGAATAATTGTTGATAATTTAACAGAACTTGAGATGCTAAACAATCTTGCAAATGAACAGGGCAAAACTGCAAAAATAATGTTTAGAATCAAGCCTGGCATTGACGCACACACACACAGCTTTATAAGAACAGGGCAGATAGATTCAAAGTTTGGATTTGCACTTGAAACGGGGGAGGCTATGGAGGCTATAAAGCTTGCAAAAATAATGAAAAATGTTGAGCTTTGTGGAGTGCATTGTCACATTGGCTCTAATATTTTTGAAGTAGAGCCGTTCGAGCTTGCTGCAAAGGTTATGGTCGAATTTATTGCAAAAATAAAGCAGGAAACGGGCATAGAAATAAAAGAGCTAAACCTTGGTGGTGGCTTTGGCATTAAGTATTTGTCAAGCGATGAGCCGGTAGCATACGGTGATTATATGGGCAGAGTTGCAAAGGTTGTGAATGACACTTGTAAAAAACTCAGTGTAGCGATACCAAAGATTTTAATTGAACCTGGCAGGTCTATCGTTGGTTCAGAGGGCATAACCCTTTATACAGTTGGAAATGTTAAAGAAATACCAGACATACGCACCTATGTTGCAGTAGACGGTGGAATGACAGATAATCCACGCTACATAATGTATCAATCAAAGTATGAGATTATGTGTGCAAATAAGGCGAATGAGCCAAAAACAAAGGTGGTAACTGTTGCAGGCAAGTGTTGCGAGAGTGGCGACCTAATTCAAGAGGATGCAAAGCTACAAGAAGTTGAATCGGGCGACATAGTAGCAGTTTTGTCGACAGGTGCATACAACTACTCAATGGCGTCAAATTATAACAGAATTCCTCGTCCAGCCGCAGTTATGGTAAACAACGGGAAAGCAAGAGTTATAATAAATCGTGAAACTTATGACGATATCATAACAAATGATGTTTAAACAAGGATAGAATTGTGTTCAAATAATACCATTTGCTTTTTTAAGGCGAGTGGTATTGCTGTTTTGAATCAGATTTTTAAATATTAAAATTTGCCTTAGCTTGCTTTACTTTCAGAGTTTAATGTGCTAAAATTTAATAAAGTAGTGGAGGGGGCGTTTGCTTTGAGTAGTAAAATAAAAGACGATAATATGGATTTTTTGTTTAAAGCTATTTTAGAGCTTGAAGATATAGAAGAGTGCTATGAGTTTTTTGAGGATTTGTGCACAGTCAATGAGCTTAAATCAATTTCACAGCGTATAGTAGTTGCAAAAATGCTTACTCAAAAAAGAGTATATAGCGACATTGTGACGCAAACCGGTGCCTCAACTGCAACAATTAGCCGTGTTAATCGTTCGCTTAGCTATGGTTGTGGCGGGTATGATAAGGTCTTTGCTAGAATTGACAAAAAGGAAGGTAAAAGATGACTTACTGCGATTTTGCAGAGTTTTATGATATTTTAACTGAAGATGTGGATTATAATTTGCAAGCAAAATACCTAACAATCCTTTTGGCTGAAAATGGGATGGATTCTGGTATTCTGCTTGATTTAGCTTGTGGTACTGCAAGGCTTTCGATTCCTCTCTCAGATGCAGGTTTTGATGTGATTGCAGTTGATGAGAGTCAGGAAATGCTAAGTCGTGCTAGGGACAATATCGAGCAAAGTGGAGCAAAAAACATTATGTTACTAAACCAAAGTATGCAAGAGCTTGACCTTTATGGCACTATTGATGCTGCGGTGTGTATGCTTGATAGTTTGAACCATCTTGAAAATATCGAGCAAGTAAAACAGGTGATTTCAAGGGTTTCGCTTTTTATGAATATAAATGGGATTTTTATCTTTGATATAAACACAAAGTATAAGCATAAAGAAATTTTGGGAGATAATACTTTTGTGATTGAGGACGAGAATTTGTACTGCGTTTGGCAAAACGATTTTTATGAGGAAGATTACTCGGTTGACATATCTTTGGATTTTTTTTATAAAACTGATGGTAAATACATAAGAACGAGTCAACAGATTAGTGAGCGGGCATATGATATAAGTGAGATTAGCTCAATTCTTTTACAAACTGGATTTGAAGTTTTGAAAATATACGATGATATGAGCAAAAATTCAATAAAAGAAAAAACACAAAGGGCAGTTTTTGTTGCAAGGAAGGTAAAATAAATGGCAAATTTAGTTAGATGTATTTCAAGTGATGGAACGCTTAGCATTATGGCAGCGAATACAACAGATATTGTTGCAAGTGCAACGCAAATTCACGGTACAACCCCTGTGGCATCGGCGGCACTTGGCAGATTGCTTACAGGTGCAAGCCTTATGGGTTCAATGCTCAAGGGTGATAATGACAGCATAACACTTCGGCTAAACGGTGGTGGCGATGCAGGCTCTATTATTGCCGTTTCTGATAGTGTTGGAAATGTTAGAGGTTATGTTTCAAACCCAAATGTTGAATTGCCTTTAAACTCTAAGGGTAAGCTTGATGTTGCCGGCGCAGTAGGCACAGACGGCTTTTTGACAGTGATGAAGGACTTAGGGTTAAAAGAGCCTTACATAGGTCAAACTCCCATTGTAACAGGTGAAATTGCAGAGGATATAACAAGCTATTATGCAACAAGTGAGCAGACACCAACTGTTTGCGCACTCGGTGTGCTTGTTGATTCAAGAGATAATTCAATAATCAATGCTGGAGGATTTTTAATTCAGCTATTGCCAACGGCATATGACGACACAATAGACGCTGTTGAGAGATGCATTAAAGATGTTTTGCCGGTCACAACAATGCTACTTCAAGGTTTTGAACCAAAGGATATTTGCAAGGCTGTTTTGCCAGAATTTGATTTAGAAGTGCTTGACGAATCTTCGCCCGAATATAGATGCAATTGCTCAAGGCAAAGGGTACAAAGTGCTTTGATAAGTATGGGTCAGGAAGAACTTACGGAAATATCAAAGGATGAGCATACAGAGGTTTGCTGTCACTTTTGTACACAAAAATATAGTTTTTCATCTAGTGAAATAAAAGAGATACTAAAAAATGCAAAAAAATAATAAAAAGTTTAAAACAAGTATTGACATATTAATAAAATTGTAGTATAGTAGTCTTCGTCGCTGATACACAAACACTGTTTTGCGACATCGTGGGAGCATAGCTCAGCTGGGAGAGCATCTGCCTTACAAGCAGAGGGTCACAGGTTCGAGCCCTGTTGTTCCCACCACCCTTTTAAAATGGCAAGGGAATTTGGCCCGGTAGTTCAGCTGGTTAGAATGCTAGCCTGTCACGCTAGAGGTCGACGGTTCGAGCCCGTTCCGGGTCGCCATTTTGCCTTTGTAGCTCAGTCGGTAGAGCAGTGGACTGAAAATCCACGTGTCGCTGGTTCGATTCCGGCCGAAGGCACCATATGCGGATGTAGCTCATCTGGTAGAGCGCCACCTTGCCAAGGTGGAGGTAGCGAGTTCGAGCCTCGTCATC
>JAAYPE010000033.1 GCA_012519975.1 Clostridiales bacterium | reverse complement strand
TAATCAATTTTAATAACTGTATTTCCTTGCATTATCTTCGTTTTTATATTATCATAGTAACTATGTTGTAAAAAATAACAGTTATTTAGTTTAATTTTGTTAATTTTTATAGATAAATTAGAAAATACGAAAATTTGGAGGTATCTAGTATATGAAAGTTCAATTTACTGAAACAATTTTAAGAGATGCAAACCAATCTCTTATTGCAACTCGTATGACTTATGACGAGTTTGCACCCATTCTGGAGACGCTTGACAAAGCTGGTTATTACTCTCTTGAATGTTGGGGTGGAGCCGTTTTTGACTCCTGTCTTCGATATCTTAACGAAGACCCTTGGGAGCGACTTCGCAAAATTCGTAGCGCCTGCCCAAACACAAAACTCCAAATGCTACTAAGAGGTCAAAACCTGCTTGGATACAAGCATTATCCCGATGATGTTGTTAGAATGTTTGTAAAAAAATCAGTTGAAAATGGAATTGACATTATTAGAATTTTTGACGCTTTAAATGACATTAGAAACATCGAGGTAGCCGTTGATGAAACAATTAAAAACGGTGCTATTGCCTCTGGTGCTATTTGTTTTACAATCAGCCCTATCCATAATCTTGAGTCCTATGTAAAACTTGCAAAACAAATGGAAGATATGGGTGTAGGCTCTATCGCTATAAAAGATATGGCAGGAATAATGGGTCCGCAAGAGGCTTTTGACTTGGTAAAAGCACTTAAAGAAAATGTAAAGGTTCCTATTGTTTGCCACACTCACTCAACAACGGGACTTGGACTTGTAACCTTAGTCAAAGCAGTTGAGGCGGGTGCTGATGTTGTCGACACTGCAATTTCTAGTTTTTCTGGTGGAACATCACAACCACCAACAGAAACACTAGCCTATGCCCTAGAGCAATTAGGCTATGAAAACGAGCTTAATATGGATGCCGTGAACGAAGTTAATCAGTTTTTTAAAGAGTATAAAGACGAGGCTATAAAGTCCGGACTTTTAAACCCTGTTGTTCTTGCAACAGACACAGATGCACTAAACTATCAAATACCTGGTGGTATGCTATCAAATCTTGTAGCACAACTAACAGCTCAAAACAAGCTTGACAAGTTGCAAGAAGTGTTAGAAGAAACACCAAGAGTAAGAGAAGATATGGGATTTCCTCCGCTTGTAACTCCAATGAGTCAAATGGTTGGTGTTCAAGCTGCCACCAATGTTTTAACTGGCAAGCGATATAAAAATATTTCCAAGGAAGTAAAATCTTATATCAGGGGTGAGTACGGAAAAGCTCCAGGCAAAATTGATAAGGAGCTTCAAAAAACTGTTTTAGGTGACGAAAAACCAATAACAACACGCTTTGCAGACACTCTTGAGCCATCATTCGAAAAAACAAAAAAACAGCTTGGAGATGTTGCAAAAAACGACGAAGATGTGCTGTCCTACATCGCTTTTCCTGCACAGGCAGAGGATTTTTTCAAAAAGCGTGATGAAATAGAGAAAAACACATTTAAATATACTATCGAGCAAATAGGATAATGGAGGTGCGTTAAATGCTCGCAGGCAAAGATTTATCTATGATTGATGCACTTACAATATCTTTAACTGGTATTCTTATGGTATTTACCGAGCTTGTTTTACTCGCTTTTGCCGTAGTAATAATATCAAAGGTTGTTGGTGCTTTTTCAAAAGGTAAAAATTCATCAAAGACTACTGACAATACTACAAATTCAAAAAGCGATGCAGTACCACTGCCCGAAACTCAAAGCAGAGGAGAAATTGACCTCATAGATGTATCACAAGAAGATGCAGCCGTAATTATGGCTATTGTAAGCAACAAGAGTGGTATTCCACTAAACAGACTGGTATTTAATTCTATTAAGCTTTTGGAGGAAGAATAATTATGAGATATGTTGTATCACTAAACAACAAAAGATATGAGGTTGATGTTGACGAAAGTAGCGCAGTTCTTGTAGGCGTTAGCGATGAGGTTGTTGCAACGCCAGCTCCCGTATCCACTACTACGCCTTTAGCACAAAGTGCACCCACTCAAAGCTCTGCGAATGTTGCCGAAGGCACAAGCGTAAAAGCTCCTATGCCTGGCAGTATTCTTTCCGTTAATGTTACAAACGGTCAAAGCGTCAAACAGGGTGATGTTGTTGTAATTCTTGAGGCTATGAAAATGGAAAACGAAATTTTAGCCCCTAGCGATGGAGTAATCAAACAGGTTTTGGTTTCAAAGGGAAATACTGTTGATACCAATGATATCCTCGTTGTTTTATAAGGAGGATATAAATGAATTTTGTTGATGTTTTAAGGGACACCATTGCAAATTCAGGCTTTGCAATTCTGACTTGGCAACAAGGTGTTATGATGATTGTATCTTTTATTTTATTATATTTAGCTATCGTAAAAAAATTCGAGCCACTTTTGCTCTTGCCAATAGCTTTTGGTATGCTACTTGCAAACTTACCAGGCACCGGCATTATGGCAGACCCTGCCGGAATTATGGACGCATCTCAGGCAATTCCTGGTGCAAGGTGGTATGATGATGGCGTTTTACGGCTAATTTATGCCGGAGTTAAAAGCAGTATTTTCCCTTGCCTTATTTTCTTAGGCGTTGGTGCGATGACAGATTTCGGGCCACTTATTGCTCGTCCTTCAAGTTTATTGCTTGGTGCCGCCGCACAATTTGGAATTTTTATGGCGTTTATGGCTTCTCTTGCTCTAGGAATTTTTACACCAGAACAAGCCGCTGCCATTGGAATTATTGGTGGTGCCGACGGACCTACCGCAATTTTTACGGCGTCTAAACTCGCACCAGAGCTTTTAGGGCCAATTGCAGTTGCCGCATATTCATATATGGCACTTATTCCTTTAATTCAACCACCTATAATGCGTGCGCTCACTACCGAAAAAGAGCGTGAAGTAAAAATGGAGCAACTTCGTGAAGTTAGCAAGGCAGAAAAAATAATCTTCCCAATTGTTGTTACAGTTTTATGTACGCTAATGATCCCTGATGTTGCAGCACTTATAGGTATGCTAATGCTTGGTAATCTATTTAAAGAGAGTGGTGTTGTTGAAAGGCTATCAGACACGGCTCAAAATGCGCTTATCAACATTGTTACCATTATGCTTGGTGTGACCGTTGGTGCAACCGCAGAGGGAGCAATTTTCTTAAAGGTTCAGACTCTTGCAATCGTAGGACTGGGACTTTTAGCTTTTGCATTTGCAACTGCCGGTGGCGTTCTTCTTGGCAAGCTAATGTATTATGTGACAAAAGGAAAAGTAAACCCACTAATTGGTTCTGCTGGAGTTTCCGCTGTTCCTATGGCTGCTCGTGTTTCTCAAGTAGAGGGGCAAAAAGCAAATCCTTCAAACTTTCTTCTTATGCACGCTATGGGACCAAATGTTGCGGGGGTTATTGGTTCTGCTGTTGCAGCTGGATTTTTCTTACTTTTATTTGGTTCGTGATAATTTTTCAAAATATATTTTTACTGGCGACATCAAATTTTGGTGTTGCCAGTTTTTTATTTTATTTTTCTATCTTAGTTATTGTTTTTCGCTGTTTTATTTTATTTGTTGACTGCATTTGCAAGTTGATTGCTTTAACTCATTTATCGCTTTTGCAAGTTGATTGCTTTAATTCGTTTATTTCTCCACTCGTCGAACTCCTTGTCTCATTCATTCTTTTTCTTGTTTATCTTTTTACTCTCGCTCTCGTTCCTGCTCTTGTTCATTCATTTCTTTGCTCGCCAAAGAAACGAATCAAAGAAAGGCGACACGGGGGAAACCCTCTGTTATCCTTTCAGTCGGTTTTCCCCCGTGACCCCCATCCGGTGCGGTGTAATAAACTTTATAGTTATAGCAAGTTTTAGAAATAAAAAACAATTTACAAATTCTAATTATCGCAAAAATTATAATCTCGTATTCTCTCCGTGACCTCTATCCACTACGATGGAATAAACTTTATAGTTATAGCAAGTTTTAGGAATAAAAAACAATTTACAAATTCTAATTATCGCAAAGCTAACAACTTATATTTTCCCACTTCCACCCGTTTATTTATATTTTAAAACGCAATAAGAAGTACGCTATTCAATGATTAAATACATCGGTCTTTTACTTCTCGGCACGAATGGCAAGCGTGCAGTTTACATTTTAGTTTGTTCTTATTCTCATTATGTTTTTTATTTTAAGCGCAAAAAAGAACAACCACGCTAGTAATTGTTCTTTTCGCTGTGTTTTTTATTTTTCATTCTCAAAAAGTTTTGAGTTTCTACGCCAATGAAACAAATATTGTTGTGCTATTCCTTTCACTCCGTCTGTGCATTTTGGTAAGCCATCTTGATACATTTCTTGCATTATTCGCTTGACCCAAACATCCTTTGGAAACGCATTTATATGCCCACAGCCATAGAGCAATGTACACTCTGCAACTTTTTCACCAACACCTTTAATCTTTATAAGCTCACTCCTTGCCGTTTCTATCGACATATTTTTCAGCCCATAAATGTCAACTTCTCCGGTTGCAACCTTTTGAGCAGCGTCTAGTATGTATTTGTTGCGAAAACCTGCACGCAATGGCGCTAAATCATCAAGCGACAATTTTGCAATCGTTTGCGGACTTGGAAATGCAAAATCTTCTTCTCCTAAAGGCTCTCCAAAAGTTTCACAAAGTCTTTTTATAATCCCTTTTATCCTTGGAATATTATTGTTTTGTGAAATAATAAAAGAACAAAGAGCCTCCCACGGGTCTTGATTTAAAATTCTTATCCCGCAAAATTCGTTTATTGCCTGCTTTAATTTTTCATCTTCTTTAAAATCTACAAGAGTTTTTTCATAATCTCTTGCTAAATCAAAATAGTCATGCCATATACTATTATAATCTTCTAAAGTAGTATAAAACAGTACTCCACCATCAACTTCTTTTGCGTTCAGCACTTTATTTTTTACAACACCGTGCCAGATTCCATTATTCTGCTCCCATCTAAAAGCTTGTCCACAATCCAAGCAAAGCGGGAGTGAAAAAACTTTTGGATTTTCTATTAAAATTGAATCGCAAAATTGCTTGACTTTCATAACTACACATCCAATTCAACAAAAAAATCGTATTTTTTATGGTTTTATATAAGTTTTGCACAAGTACAATTTTTATAAAGTTTAGGCAACAAAACTGTGTACTATGCTGTCTTTTTTTGTCATCGTAAAGCTTCTTTAACCATTCGTAATAGCAAGAGTTTTTATATCAACTTATCCACAAAATTGTTAAAAGTCTGAAATTCCTTTGAAATACGGGGTAAAACAGGGTAGTTATAAACATTTTCCACCGAGTTTTCCACATAAATCCGAACGCGCAGTATACAATCTGTATATTACTACTGTTTTGAAAAAATATTTTATTTTTAAAAAAGACTTGACAAATAATCGTATATTTATCTCAAATCTTGCCAAAACTACAACGGGAGGTAATTAAAAATGATAAAAGGGGTTAATATGCAAGTCTTGGAAATCAAGGATACCGAAAACGATTATTTTGAACGGGTTTTGCTCTTTGTTAAGCCGGAATATTATTCAATTGACAAGGGAAAACTGCAAAGTCAAGCGTGGGATTTTACCAAAAATATTGGTCTTCCACCACCAGTTAAGAAAAAAACAAACATCAAAGCTACTATAGCAAAATCTTCTCTAGCAGTCGCCATCGGACTTGCTATAACATCACTGATTATTTTTGCTATGCAGCATTAATCGTTGCCCTTAACTCTGCGCCAATATTCTTTTGCGGCTTGTTCTGTTTTATTGTCACCAAACTCATAATACTTTGCATTTTTTAACACATCAGGAAGGTATTGTTGATTTATCCAATGATTATCATATTCGTGGGGGTAGTTATAAAACTGCCCCTTATTTTCATTATCTGCACCGTCATAATGCATATTTTGCAAGTGTCTTGGCACTGCACCGACCAGACCTTTCTTAACATCATTTGTCGCCTTTTTAATACCCAAATATGCCGAATTTGATTTTGGACTATTGCACACCAAAACGACCGCATCTGCCAGTGGAATTTTAGCCTCTGGCAAGCCTACTTGAAAGGCGATATCAACAGCTGATTTTACAATTGGAATAATCATTGGGTAAGCCAGTCCAACATCTTCGCAGGCACAAACAAGTAACCTGCGAGCAGCCGATAGCAAATCTCCCGCCTCTAACAACCTTGCTAAATAATGGAGTGCTGCGTCTGCATCTGAACCTCTCATGGACTTTTGAAAAGCAGACAAAAGGTCGTAATGTTCATCACCCTGCCTGTCATATTTCATTGACGAGCTTTGAGTGAGTTCCTTTGCCGTTGCAAGCGTAATCTTTCGGACATTATTCTCTGGTAAAGTTGATAAAAAGCAAAGCTCAACTGCATTTATAGCCTTGCGCACATCTCCACCACACGCCGTTGCAATATGCATTGATACGCCGTTTTCTAACTCTATTTTTTCATCAGTTTCATTTCTTAAAAATTCAAAACCACGCAAAACGGCCTTTTCAATATCCTTTGGCAAAACAGGCTTAAACTCAAACACTGTTGAACGGCTAAGAATAGCACTATATACATAGAAGTATGGATTTTCTGCCGTCGAAGCTATCAGAGTTATGTCGCCTTTTTCAATATATTCTAAAAGTGATTGTTGCTGTTTTTTATTAAAATATTGTATCTCATCTAAATACAACAAAATGCCATTTGGAGCAGACAGCGTGTCAAGCTCTGCTACAATCTCTTTTATATCTGCCGTGGATGCATTAGTGCCGTTAAGTTTACGCAATGTTCGGTTTGTAGACTTTGCGATAATACTTGCAAGCGTTGTTTTTCCAACACCTGACGGTCCATAAAATACTAGGTTTGGAAGGTTTTTTGACGCAACAATATTGCCAAGCGCCCTTCCTTCACCTAACAAATGCTCTTGACCTACAATCTCTTCAATTTTTTGTGGACGAAGCCTATCGGCAAGCGGTGCAGACATAAAACTCCCCCTGTTTTTTATGAATATATCATATCACATACACCTATTGCGTTCAATATTATTTATATGGTAAAACCGTTGTCGTCTTCATTTTAGACAAATAAAAAACACCCAACCTATTGGCTGAATGCTTTTTTGTGGTGACCCGGACGGGACTCGAACCCGTGTTACCGCCGTGAAAGGGCGGTGTCTTAACCACTTGACCACCGGGCCATATTAAATTATATATAAAAAGAGGTTTTGCAACACCTTTAATAAACAAGTGCGGCAATGCCTCTCGTTCATAGTGGTAGCGGCAGTCGGATTTGAACCAACGACACTCCGGGTATGAACCGAATGCTCTAGCCAACTGAGCTATGCCGCCACATCAAGCGAAGTCCATTATAATATATAGATGTTACAATGTCAACAGTTTTTTTAATATTTTTAAATATTAAGCAAAATTTTATTAAGCTCTGTCACATCTTGTGCCAAAAAGTCTGCTCCAGCCTCTTCAAGCTCTGCCTTTGAGCCATATCCATAAAGCACTCCTACAGACAAAATTCCTGCACCTTTTGCTCCATTAACATCATACAGCCTGTCTCCCACCATCACGCAAGAATCTTTATTAGTTATTTTCAAATTCTCAAGCGCAGTGTTTATAAGCACTGTTTTGTCTGCGTTATGATTGTCAAGTTGTGTTCCTACCACTGTATCAAACAGGTCTGTAAGGCTCATATGATTTAAAATTTTATTTATAAAATATGTAGGCTTTGACGATGCAACCCCAACTTTTACGCTATTTTTCTTTAGCTTTTTTACAAGCTCCACCATACCATTATATATCTGTGATTCATAGACACCAATTTCTTCATACCTGTCCCTATAATCTGCAATTAGGCTGTCACACTGCTTTGGGCTTGCGCCATACATATCACTAAATCCAACATTTAAAGGTGGGCCTATAAAATAATTGAGCTTACCTTTATCACCAACGGGAATGTTATGTTTTTCCAAGGCGTACTCCACACAATTCCTAATCCCTTCTCCAGAATCTATGAAAGTTCCGTCAAAATCAAAAATCACCGCTTTAAATTTATTCATACCCTTCGCCCTTTCTTTTCACTATTTTCTTGTAATAGCAAAGCAAATTTAGTATAATTATACACCATAATTCAAATTTTTCAAAGGATGGGTTAAAATTGGCATATTCAAAAAAACGAATTCTACTGCTTGACGAAGTTCGCGGTTTTGCTGTTTTTTGTATGATTATTTATCACGCATTGTTTTTAAGTTATCAGCTTTTAGACACAGGGTGGGCGTATGAGGCATTCAAATTTTTTGAGCCTATCCAGCCTTTGTTTGCTTCTATTTTTATATTTATCTCAGGAATTTGCTCTAGACTTTCTCAAAAAAATACCGCTCGGGGTATAAAACTGCTGATTCTTGCACTTTCACTAACCTTTATAAGTGTCGTTTTGCTTCCCTCTTTCGGTTTTGAGAACACACAAATTTATTTTGGAATTTTGCATTTACTTGCTTGTTCAATACTTTTATTTTCACTTTTTCGCAAAGGTTTCGACAAGATTCCCGCCATTTTAGGAGCTACCCTTTGTATTCTTATAGCTTTTATAACCCGTGATATTTCATATGGAAGAATCGGGTTATGGGATGATTTAATTTTACGAGTTCCTTACAAATGGTATGCTATTGAGTGGCTTTTTCCTATTGGAATTTTTCCACACGGATTTTTTTCCGCTGATTATTTTCCACTTTTGCCTTGGAGTTTTGTTTTCTTTTTTGGAACTTTTGTTGGGATATCTATTAAGAACGGAAGAGTACCATCTTTTGCATACAAATCACATTTTAAGTTTTGTGAAAAGCTAGGTCAAAACGCATTGCTTATTTACATTATTCATATACCAGTTATTTATATTTTACTATTTGCGATACAATGGATTAGTACACAGGTTTAGGCAGGTGTGTGGGTTATGGCTAGTGGTATTATTGTTTTACTTTTAGGCACTTATATTAAGTAGGATTTTAACCGCTAACGGTATTATGAGTTTATTTTTAGACACGGATAGTGGGTGTGATATCCAACTGTTAGTGGCATAATATATTTACTTTTAGACACTGGCAACAAATGCGTTGTTTACTTTAGTTTTATTATTAGCTTGTTTATTTCTATTCATTTCTTTGCTCGCCAAAGAAACGAATCAAAGAAAGGCGACACGGGGGAAACCCTCTGCGACCCTTTCAGTCGGTTTTCCCCCCTGTGCCCCCATCCGCTACGATATAGGTAGTTTTATATTTAGGTGAGTTTTAGAGATTAAAAACAAATTATAGATTTTTATTACCACAAGGCAACAACTTATATTTTCTCCATACCCCTCTAGTACAATATAGCAAATTGGTTGTTTAATAAGTTTCAGTAATGAAAACAAGCCATAACTTCTAAAAATAAATTTAACAACACACTTACAGCAAAAACGAAAGGACAGCACATAATTGTGCTATCCTTTTATTTTATCTAAACATACAAATTCGGTTGCAACTTTTGAAGCTTTGGCAAATTTTCATTTACCACACTTTGCGTTATGGATGGTTGCTCTAGCAATATAAAATCGTCCTTTTTATACTGCTCTGGCATTTTAAAATAATTTAATCTCCACAACTTTTGAGCAGGAAAATATGCCAACAATTCCTCAAGCTCTTCTATCGTCATAGACGGATACAAAGTTGTTCTAACCTCATAATTTGCTCCGATGTCATTTAAAAATTCTACTGTTTTTGCAGTCTTTTCAAAGCCATTTACACCACAGATTTTTTTGTAATCTTGTGGCAATGCTTTGATATCAATCGCTACATAATCAAGCAAGTTTTTTTGCCAAAGTTCTTTTACAATTTCAGGATTTTGACCGTTAGAATCAAGCTTTGTTTTAAAGCCCATCTCTTTTACTTTGTGCAAAAATTCAGGAAGGCCCTTATGAAGCGTTGGCTCTCCGCCACTAACAACTACACCATCTAATAGATTTTTTCGTTTTTCTAAAAATTCAAAAATCTCTTTTTCATCAACTACAAGGCCTATTCCCTCAATTAGCAAACGATTGTGACAATAAAAGCAATCCAAATCACAGCCACGAGTAAACAACACACAACTTAAAACCCCCGGAAAGTCAAGGGTGCTGGTTTTTTGAATTCCACCCCAAATCATGCATTTAATTCCTCTGTTCTAATGACATATTTTACTCTTGACTTATACTCCTCTTGCTTGCCTTTGTGGAAGTTTTGGACAGGTCTTAAATAGCCTACAACACGGCTCCAAACCTCTGTATCCTTTCCACAATCAGGACAGGCATAAATCTCGCCATTTAGGTATCCGTGCTGTGGACAAATTGAAAATGTAGGAGTAAGCGAAATATAAGGCAATTTATAATTTGTAAATGCTTTTTTTATGAGTTGTTTTGCAATTTCAACATCTTTGATTTGTTCGCCAAGGTATAAATGCAAAACCGTGCCACCAGTGTATTTACACTGAAGTTCGTCTTGTAGGTCAAGTGTTTCAAAGATATCATCAGTAAACCCAACAGGAAGTTGCGTTGAATTTGTATAATAAAACTCGTCCTCACCCGCTGTTATAATATCGGGATATTTTTCTTTGTCAAGACGAGCAAGGCTATAGCTTGTTCCCTCTGCTGGTGTTGCCTCAAGGTTATATACATGGCCTGTTTCCTCTTGATATTGAGTTATAATATCCCTCATATAATCAAGTGTTTTCTTTGCAAAGTCTTGTCCCTCTTCGGTTGTGATGTCCTTGCCTATAAAGTTTAGGCAAGCCTCATTCATACCAATTAAACCTATTGTGTTGAAGTGGTTAAACCAATAGCTACCCGTTCTTTGCTTAACATTTTTAAGATAGTATGCAGAATAAGGATACATCCCACGCTCTGTTTGCTCTTCAATAGTTTTTCTCTTTATTTCAAGACTTGCTTTTGCAAGCTCCATTTGCTTTGTAAGTCTACTATAAAACTCATCTTCATCTTTTGAAAGGTATGCAATTCTTGGAATGTTTATTGTTACAACTCCAATAGAACCTGTAAGCGGATTTGAACCAAAAAGTCCTCCTCCACGCTTGCGAAGCTCGCTAGTATCAAGACGCAAGCGACAGCACATTGAGAGCGCATCCTCTGGCGAAAGGTCTGAATTTACATAGTTTGAAAAATAAGGAATTCCGTATTTGCAAGTAATTTCCATAAACTGATTAACAACAGGGCTATCCCAATCAAAATCATTTGTAACATTAATTGTTGGAATTGGGAAAGTGAACACACGACCTTTTCTGTCACCCTCCATCATAACCTCACAAAACGCAGTGTTTATCATATCCATTTCTTTTTGAAATTCGCCATAAGTTTCTTTTTGTGGTTTTCCACCGATTATGACTGCCTCGTCTTTAAGAGTGCGTGGCGGAACTATATCAAAGGTAAGGTTAGAGAAGGGGCATTGGAAGCCTACCCTAGTAGGCACATTAAGGTTAAAAATAAATTCTTGTAGGACTTGTTTTACGGTTTTATAATCAAGATTATCATATCTAATAAACGGCGCACAATAAGTGTCAAAACTACTCCAAGCTTGAGCGCCCGCTGTTTCACCCTGAGTTGTAAATGTCGAGTTTACAACCTGTCCTAAAAAGCTACGAAGGTGCTTTGCAGGAGATGATTCAACCTTGCCTGGCACACCGCCAAAGCCTTCTATTAAAAGTTGTTTTAAATCCCAACCTGCACAATAAGGCCCAAAAAAGCCAAGGTCGTGAAGGTGCAAATCGCCAGCTTGATGAGCGTTGCGAATTTCGTCAGGATAAACCTCGTGCAACCAGTATTGCTTTGTAAAAGTCTCTCTTATATAGTTATTCATACCATTTATGGACTTTTGAGCATTGGCATTTTCTTTAACTCGCCAGTCATTATCGCCCAAATAGTTTGAAAACATATCAATCGTTGCACCAATTAAAGCATTTGCTTCTCTTGCGCCACGGCGTTTTTCTCGATATAAAATATAAGCCTTTGCAGTTTTTGCGTGGCCATTTTCTATTAATACTTTTTCAACCAAGTCTTGTATTTTTTCAACATCTACAACATCACCCTCAAAATTTGCATCAACCATAACAACAACCTGTTGTGTAAGGTCATTGGCTCTATCCCAATCGTTTCCGCCTACTGCGTTTGCAGCTTTAAAAATGGCACGAGTGATTTTTTCAGATTGAAAATCAACAACATCCCCGTTTCTCTTTCTTATTTTAGAAATCATTTCTCTTTCCTACCTTTCCTACTAAATACAATATATAGTCTTACATTTGTCGCCTAATAACTATATATAGTTGTGAAACTTAGTATACAACTATTATGGTGACCTAGTCAATAGTATTTAATAACAATTTTTGTGCAAAAACTTTTACATTATTTGAAAAACATAGCCACTGCAACAATAACAGCGGCTTGTAGTCTTATATTTTTAATAAAAAATAATTTATAATTATGATTTATTTTCGTTTCTTACTTCAACAATTGTTTTGTAACACTTGTCTTGAACTCGGGAGTTTTCTGAAAATTTAGAATCTTTGTACCAACTTTTTATCTCTTTGTCAAAATCATTTTTCACCATTTCTTTAAGACAAATTGTTCGATAATTTTCGTAAAACTCTTGTGTTTCATCAAAATTATTAAATCGCTGAACTACAAAAATATAATCATCAAATGTTAAGGTGCTAACGCTACCAACTTTGATTTCCAGCACTTTTTCAAAAAAACCTTTTGGATAATCTTTGCTATCCTTTGCAGTTACTGCTATTGGCAAGGTTGTTGGATTTTCGCTCTCTTGCAAATACGCACTGTTTA
Source organism: Clostridiales bacterium (assembly GCA_012519975.1). Taxonomy (GTDB): domain Bacteria; phylum Bacillota; class Clostridia; order Oscillospirales; family Acutalibacteraceae; genus RZYX01. Next base: position 250 of record JAAYPE010000033.1, on the reverse strand, counting down.
CATTATCAATCGTGTTTTCTTCTGTGATTGATTTTGCCATTGAATTAAAGTTTTTTACAATCTCTTCGATTTCCTGAGGAGTTTTTTTAACTTCTTTTCCTTTTTCATCTGTAACTTTTAAGTATCCATTAATGGATTTAAAAAACACATAATTATCGCTAAAATACGCTTTTATTTCATCCTCACTTACCGGATTTGTTCCCTTTGTGTCATAAGTTGCAAGGAGAATCGCCTCGCTAAACGCTTGATT
>JAAYPE010000032.1 GCA_012519975.1 Clostridiales bacterium | reverse complement strand
TTTGAAAAACTCCCAACAAGCATTGCAGTCATTGCAAGCCTTGGGTTTCCATCATTTCTAACAAAGCTCATTAACACGCTATTCATCATAAACACCGGTGCAAACATCATTATGATTTTGATATACACACTTGTCGTTGCGTGAATTTGCTCATTTGCCCCCAATATCGTAGCAGCCTGTCCAGAAAAAAATAATCCTATTAAAAAAAACGGTAGCGACAACATCAAAACAAAAATCATAGATTGCGAAAAAACATAATCCGTCTTTTCATTATCCTTACTTTGTTTTAAAATCGAGTAGCGAGTAGCTCCACCCACTCCAACCATTAGCCCAAGCCCGTGCATAAGACTATATGCGGGTATTGCAATGTTTAAAGCGGCAAGCCCCTTTGTTCCAAGTCCCCTTGCTATAAAAAAAGTGTCTGCTAAAATATAGCACGAAAGCCCCATCATACCTAGTACATTTAGAGACGAATACTTTGCAAACTCTTTGAAAATTTGTCTATCTCTAGATTTATCCATTTTAAATCAAACTCTCTTTTTTGTTTTTTAAAAAAATAAAAGCACCCGATGCCTCACTCGTTTAAATTCACGACGAAGTGAAACTCGAATACTAAAATATAAACACAGCCTATTTTATTAGGCATACTAAACTAATTTGTGTAAAGCATTGTATCGTAATTACAAGGTAATTTTAATACAATCTGCCCATCGTCAGTTAGGTGGGACACAAATTTAATATAACAATCTCTTGCGGTTAGTATATCATAAGTTAATTTATAAGTCTATAGTAAAGATTGCTACTGGGCACTGCCTATTTTAAACTAATTTGAAAATATAAAGGCACTACCATTAAAGGTAATGCCTTTTTGTATTGTGGTTTTTTATCTAGGATATTTGATTTGTGCCTGAGCTGCTGCAAGTCGAGCAATAGGCACACGGAAAGGTGAGCAAGACACATAATCAAGCCCTGTGCGATGGCAAAATTCAACCGACGATGGGTCACCACCGTGCTCTCCACAAATGCCAAGATGAATATCTGGGCGTGCTTTTCTTCCCAAAACTACCGCAGTGGCAACAAGCTTGCCAACTCCGTTTTGATCAAGCTTTGTGAACGGGTCAGACTCAAAAATATTCTTACTATAATAATCTTCAAGGAATTTTCCGGCATCATCACGAGAAAATCCATAAGTCATCTGTGTAAGGTCATTTGTGCCAAAGCTAAAGAACTCTGCATTTTTTGCAATTTCATCTGCCATAAGTGCAGCTCTTGGAATCTCTATCATTGTTCCAATTTGATAAGAAAGCTCAATTCCACTAATTTTTATAATCTCATCCGCAGTTGATTTTATAATATCTTTTACAAAATTTAGCTCTTTTACATCCCCAATAAGTGGAATCATAATTTCTGGAACAACATTCATACCTGTACGCTTTTTCACTGCTACTGCAGCTTGAATAATCGCTGTTGCCTGCATTTGTGCAATTTCTGGATATGATACTGCAAGACGGCAACCCCTGTGCCCCATCATTGGGTTAAACTCGTGAAGCTCTGTAATTACAGTTTTTATATCTTCAGCCGTTAGATTCATTTCTTGTGCCAATGCGTTTATATCTTTTTCTGATGTTGGAAGAAACTCGTGAAGCGGTGGGTCAAGAAGCCTTATGGTTACTGGCCTACCTTGCATTGCCTCATAAATTCCCTCAAAGTCGCTTTGTTGGAAAGGAAGTAGCTTTTTGAGAGCCGATATTCTTTGCTCTGGTGTTTTTGAAACAATCATTTCACGCATTGCCGCTATTCTATCTGCCTCAAAAAACATATGCTCTGTACGGCAAAGTCCAATGCCTTGCGCTCCAAATCCAATTGCCTGATTTGCATCAGATGGAGTATCCGCATTTGTCCTTACTTCAAGGCTTTTAACCTCGTCTGCCCAACCCATAAATCGACCAAAATAGCCTGATATTGTGGCTGCAACTGTTGGGATTTTTTCAAGATAAATATTTCCCGTGCTACCATCAAGAGATATAAAATCTCCACTTCTAACAACTTCACCATTCAAAGTGAACTGGCAAGCCTCTTCATTAATATTAACCGCACTGCACCCCGAAACACAGCAGATTCCCATTCCTCTTGCAACAACAGCTGCGTGGGATGTCATTCCGCCTCGAGCGGTAAGAATTCCTTTTGAAACATGCATTCCCTCAATATCTTCCGGAGAAGTTTCGAGGCGCACTAAAATTACAGGTTCTCCTGTTTGGTTAACATCAATTGCCTCACGAGCAGTGAAAACAACTCTGCCACAAGCAGCACCAGGAGATGCTGGCAATGCCGACGCTGCCGGTGTTGCCTCTTTGATTGCATTTGCATCAAACTGTGGGTGCAAGAGTGCGTCAAGCTGTTTTGGGTCAACCATAATTAGCGCTTGTTCTTTAGTAATTTTTCCCTCGTCTACAAGGTCGCAAGCAATTTTTAAAGCTGCTGTTGCAGTCCTTTTACCGTTACGAGTTTGCAGCATATAAAGCTTACCCTTTTCTATCGTAAACTCCATATCCTGCATATCTTTATAATGGTCTTCAAGCCTTTTTGCAATACTTGCAAATTCATTATAAATTTCAGGCATCGTCTCTTTAAGCTGGGAAATAGGTTGCGGAGTTCTAATACCGGCAACAACATCTTCACCCTGAGCATTTATAAGATACTCACCAAAAAGACTGTTTTCACCAGTTGCAGGGTCTCTTGTAAATGCAACACCTGTACCAGAATCATCACCCATATTTCCAAAAACCATTAACTGAACATTAACAGCAGTGCCCCACGACGATGGGATATCGTTCATACGGCGATAGTAAATAGCTCTTTCATTGTTCCAGCTTCTAAAAACGGCTTTGACAGAGCCCATAAGTTGCTCACGGGGGTCTGACGGAAAATCAGAGCCAACCTGCTCTTTATAAAACGCTTTAAAAGCCACAACCATTTCTTTAAGGTCGTTTATATCAAGGTCTGTATCTAGCTCAACACCTTTTTTGCTTTTTATATCATCAATAATTTTTTCAAACTGCTTTTTTGGAAGTTCCATAACAACATCAGAATACATCTGAATAAAACGGCGATAGCTGTCATAAGCAAAACGCTCGTTGTTTGTAAGATTTGCAAGTCCTACAACGACTTCATCGTTAAGTCCAAGATTTAGAATTGTGTCCATCATACCGGGCATTGACGCACGAGCGCCAGAGCGAACAGAAACAAGCAACGGGTTATTTGGGTCTCCAAACTTTTTACCTGCCATTTCTTCCAGTTGTTTAAGGCTGTCATAAATTTCGGCCTCAATTTCCGGAGAAACCATTGCACCGTCCTCATAATACTTTGTACAAGCTTCAGTTGTAATAGTAAATCCCTGTGGAACAGGCATTCCTAAATTTGTCATCTCTGCAAGGTTTGCTCCCTTACCACCAAGCAATTCCTTCATCGAGCCATTGCCTTGCGAAAATAAATAAACATATTTAGCCATCCTAAAAATTCCCTCCATACATTATGTTATTAAGTGCCATAAAAAACCATTTTTAAAAAACAGTACCAAATTATGATATCACAAACCAGTGGAAAATCCAATATATTTTTCATTTTTTATTCAACAAAGTTATATAAATTGTAATAAAATAACAAATATTGTCTTTTGAGGAAAAAACACCGTAAAATAATATCCAAATATCAATATTAAAATGTCCGCATTTATTATATATATTCTAAATCAGTGTTTTTAACGGTTCTGTTGCAAAAATATTTTAGCTTCATAATTACACATTTAGTGATATAATTTTAGCATAATATTTTAGGAGTGCAAACAGAATATGAAAATTAATTTGTTCAAATGGAAACATTATCAATCTGA
>JAAYPE010000031.1 GCA_012519975.1 Clostridiales bacterium | reverse complement strand
AAGCTGAATAGCAAAAAATAAAGGTACTAGGATTTTAAAAATTCCTAATACCTTTTTTATTATATTTAATCCTCTAGTCCAATTTTAAAGGGAAGCCACCAAGTAAATCCAAAAATCAGTGTGCAAATAACACTTTTAAGCTTGCTTTTGTTATGTTCTATTCCGGTTTTTATGCCGATAATAAAAGTTTCAGCAATGTGGGTTATAGCAACAGCAGAAAAAAGACCCCATTTTTTCTTTTTAATTCCATTATAAAGACCGACAACATAAAGCAAAATACAAATAACCTTGCCCGCATTAAACAAAATTTTAAGTGATTTGTTTTTGCTAGTATTTGATTTTATCACAATTTCACCTCCTAAAAATTAATATCTATATTTTAGCTTAAATATGGAAATTAATCAACAATTTAATTAAAAACACTAAATTTTATTAAGACATAAGACAAAATATGTTTAAAATTTTACAAATGTTTATTTTTGTGCTATATTAAATATGGGCAATAAAATACAATGCGTATTAATTTTGTTGTGCGTTGTACTTTTTTTAAAATGCAGGGGGTAAAAATCTAATGAACAACCAAAGAGAAAATCCGATTTCTGTAAGGTCAAAAAAATGGCTAACAGATGCATTGTTTGAACTTATGAAAGACAAGCCTTATGAAAAAATATCTATAAGAGAAATTGCCGAAAAAGCAGGGCTGACTAGGCAAACATTTTATCACAACTTTTCATCTAAAGAGATGTTGCTTATGTATAAGTCAGACCAACTGTTTGATGAGTTTTATCACATTGCGAGGAAAAATAATATAAAAACGGCAGAGGAATTGATTCTATTTTATTTTAGATATTGGAAAGAACGCTCTGAATTTATAAAGCTTTTGATTGACAATAATGTAGAGCATATTCTTACACACAGGTATCCGGAATATTTTAAGATTGTGAGCATTTTGGATGTGGAGGGAACTCTGACAGAGGCACAGCAAGAGTATGTTTATGTTTTTTATTCTGGCTCGCTAATTTATTTGCTTTGCAAATGGGTTGAGCGTGGAATGGATTGCTCGCCGAAAGAGATGACGAGGATAGTCAAAGGCATATTAGATGGCGAATTCTTTTTAGATGAGCGAAAAGAGATTTAATAGGTTTTAGTCGTTAAAAACAAAGGGTTTAGGCTCTTTGTTTTTAATTTTATAGTAAAAGAGTTTTTAAAAATAAAAAAGAACAATAAATTGTGTAAAAATATTGACATTAGGCATAATATATGATAATATAATCTTCGCTTGATACGGAGAGATACCGAAGTGGTTATAACGGAACGGTCTTGAAAACCGTCGTACCGAAAGGTACCGTGGGTTCGAATCCCACTCTCTCCGCCATTTGAATTTATGGCAGTTTTTGCCTTTTATAAATTAATATATTGTTACCATGGAGAAGTACTCAAGTTGGTGACGAGGCGCCCCTGCTAAGGGCGTAGGTCGGGCAACCGGCGCGAGAGTTCGAGTCTCTCCTTCTCCGCCAAATCAAACACCATCTATTGATAAACTATGTTTGTCGGATAGGTGGTGTTTGTTTTGCCCGAAAGTGCCGTATTTAAGCCGCTTTCGGGCTTTGTATTTTTGCCTTGTAGCAATAATTGGTGTTTTAGAGTTGCCGTTTTCGGAGGATACTTGACACGAACTTGTGGCTGCCAAGTGCTTATTTTTAACGATTTACCTTGTAATCGTTAAAAGATACTGTTATGGCAAAAAAACAGCCCGCCGATTGGCGAGCCGTTCGAAAGGTGTCTATTTCTTTTTGTGGTCAACGACCGAACTTACTTTAACACCGAGGACATTTGAAATAGCGGCTGCTCTGCGGTCTAATAAGTCACCAAGTGCATCTCTATTTTCTTCGCTAAGTTTGCCTTTGTGAACTTATACGAAATCTTTCACAGCCTTATCAGCATCGTATAAGTCACTATTGTCGGTGTAAATGGCAGGTTGCTTTTTCATAAGATTTCTCCTCCTAATTATTTTATTATTCGCTAAGTTCCTGAACATCATCACCGTCAGTGTACCAAGCATAATTCTTCTCACCGCATTTCTTGCATATTATGTATGCAGTATGCGAGTCTGATGTATTTTCATCAACATACTCAGAGCCGTTTAGCGGCTCATTGCAATTTTTACAAGTACCAACATTTTCTAATTCTATTGATTGAAACGCTTCTTCTTTTGATTTTCGCTTTTTACTTATTTGCTTGTATAGGAAGTATACACCTGCTCCAATTGCAGCAACTGCTGAAACGACAACTATTGCAATCATTGCACCATTTCCGTTCGCTTCGATTTTAGGTGATCTTGTTAGAATCTTGTTTGCGCTTTGGGGAAGTGCAGCATTTGATCTTTGGGGAAGTGCAGCATTTGATTGTACTGGTCAACCTTTTTTGTAACACTTTGTTCGATAAATATCTAATTAAATCGAACCTCCATTGGTGTTAAATAATTATTGTATGAATGTGGCCTAACATAATTGTACCAATTAATATATTCTT
>JAAYPE010000030.1 GCA_012519975.1 Clostridiales bacterium | reverse complement strand
CTTTTTCTGGATATAGTTTTTGACCATTCTCAACATCTCTAGAATCTCTATCACTATTATCTACTCCTTTTGCCTCATCACTTATGTATTCAAGGGGAGCATACTCCATATATTTATCTTCGTCTTCCTCTTCATCAATATATTCATTGATAGTTTCATTTATTTCAGTTTTTTCTTGGGTATTATTTTCTTGCTGTTCATAAGAAAAATATTCATCTACTTGAGAATCATCGGCACTTTGACTTTCGCTATCTTCAATAAAACTCTCACTCATAAAATCTGACAAAGGTTTTTGATCATCAGCTTGTAAATCTTCCTTGTTATGTTCTGTTTCATACTCTTCAAATGATGGAATGTCCTCTACCATTTGCAGTTGCTTTGTATAAATTTGGACTAAGGACTCACGAAGATTTGTAGACTCTTTTTTTAGATTTTCCAGTGCGAGTTTTTCACGCTCTGATTCCTCTTGAATTGTTCCCATTTGCTCATCATAAATCTTTTGTGCTTTAGATAGCAATTCTGTTGCATTCTCCTGTGCTACTTTTAAAATTTCATCAGCTTGACTTTTTGCATCTTCAAGCACTTTTTCAGCAGCGTTATTTGCTTTTTCCCAAACCAACGAGGTTTTTTCGTTAACTGTTTCAATGGCTGTTCTAACCTTTTCTTCAGTTTCTTCCAAAGTTTCTTTTGCTTTTTCCTGCGCTTCTAGAATTATTTTATCCTTCATTCTTTCAGCTGTAAGCAAAGCGTTGCGAATATTATCAGAATCACTTTTATACTCTGCAAGCTTTTCTGCAAGCAAACTCATTTTTTTAACAATTTCCCCATTTTCGCGAAACATTTGCTCATATGATTCATAGACTTCAGCCATAAATGCGTCTACGTCTGTTGATTTATATGCGTTTCTTCCAACTGACTGAAAATCATAATTTTTTAATTGATTAGGCGTTAACAATTAACTTCACTCCTCTTTATGTGCGATAAAACTACACTACATCCCTGTATCTAAGAAATTTGGCACAGCCTCTCGGTGTGCCATATAGAATTAAAAATTATTGAAAAAACATCCCGTTACTTTCAAGTTCGTCAATCAAATCACCCATAACATCAACATTGTATGGGGTAATTATAAATGTGCTCACTGCAACTCTTTTTATTTGTCCACCGTTTGCATAAGCAACACCACTTAAAAAGTCAACCAATCTGCGTGCTACATCTCTGTTAGCAGATTCGAGGTTTAAAACAACTGTGCGCCTCTCATTTAGATGGTCTGCAACCGAGCTTGCGTCGTCAAATCTTTCAGGCTTTGCCAAAACTACCTGAAGTTGCGCTGTGGTATGTATGTTTACAACCTTGTTATCCCTATTATTTGGTTGCGGTGCTATTGCGATATCATCAACATCTTCATTCCTGTAGGAAACAAATTCCTCATCATCGTTATAACCGTCATAGTATTCTTCGTCGGTTACACCAATCATATTTTTTACCTTATCAAAAAAGCTTGCCATTTTCTGCGTCCTCCTAAAAATCAGTTATAAACTCTTGCTCCAAAAAGTGCAGAACCTATTCTTATTAAATTTGACCCTTCCATAATTGCCTGCGTATAATCACCAGACATACCCATAGACAAAATATCCATATATACATTATCTATTTTTTTATCCCTTATGTCAATAAACAGTTTGCTCATATTTGAAAAAAATGTCTGACTTTTTGCATTATTGTCACAAATTGGTGGTATTGTCATCAATCCTTTTATCCTTACAGACTCTAACTGCGCTATTTCATAACACGCATCAAGAACTTGTGAAGAATCAAAACCAATCTTAGATTGCTCGTTTCCAATGTTTACCTCAAGCAAAATATCCATAATTAAGTCGTTTTTTTTCGACTGTTTTGAAATTTCTTTTGCGATTTTTATGCTATCGACCGATTGTATCATTGAGACATAGGGTACAATTTGCCTTGCTTTGTTTGTCTGCAAATGCCCTATTAAATGCGCGTTGCATTTATCCAAATTCAAATCATCTTTTTTTGATAAAAACTCTTGAACTCTATTTTCACCAATTAGGTTTATACCTTTATTAATCGCATAATTTATATATTCTGGCTCTACCGTTTTTGTAACAGCCATAATGCTAATATCTTTTTCATCTCTGCCACTTTTGAGTGCAGCATTTGCAACATTCTCTTTTATTATTTTAAAATTTTCATCAATATTCAAAAACTGCTGATTAGCTAATGATTTTTCCATCGTACAAGTCAGTCCCTTCAACCACAATATCATCATATAACTTCACATATCCTTGCGCCCCACGCTTGTTTTCTGCAATTATAACATCAGAACTTGAATAGAGTACGTTAGCTTTTTTAAATCTAATTATGTTGCCTGTTTTTACATAAACTCCCTTTTCACCCTTATCATTTACTCTTATTGCAGTGGGGGATATTTTAAGCCCTTTGTACTCATTAAAAGCTAATTGCGCTTTTTCTTTTCTTAAATTTGCAAGGTCAGAATCCATTAAGTTGCACTTTAGAATTAGTGCTGTTTTTTTAGAATTTGTATCATTAAGAGCTACAACCTCCGCCTTTAGTTCGCTAACAGATGCAAAAGGTAGCAAAACTTCGATTTTGTTTCCTACTTTCATATTTCCTATCATATTGCTGTTTACATTGCAAACCATATACCAATCAAAATTGCTAACGATTTTTGCCATTGCGTTTGTCGGAATTTGGTTAGGGGGTATTTCTAGCATTGCTTCAATTTCATTTGAGCCTAGCTCCATTACCTTGTCATAAGAAATTAAGTTTTCATACCCATCAACACCATTAATATAATAACCAGAATGTGTTGCCGTAATGCTACTATAGTTTAAATCTTTTTGCTTTAAAGCATCAAGCTCTGATTCAAGCGACAAGATTTTTGAATCAAAATCAATTGATTTTCCTGTTGCCATTTGCCTTGTAGTTATTTTATCCCTAAGTGCGCAACTGCTATTTTTAAGCGTTTCTAAATTTCCAGTTGAAATAGCATCAACATAAGCAAAAAGCCTTGAGTTTATTTCCTCGTCAACAACATCAACATCAATAGAGTAATTGTCTGCTTGACTTGCTAGCGTTTTATATCGCAAGATACTCTCTTCTAGCTCTTTTATTTTTACATAATTTGAGGCTGTTTGTGTATTTGCAAAAACTATTGCAACTTCTTGATTTTTTGCAACACGCTTGCCATCTTCAACAACAGGAACTAGAGTTCCTACCGCATTGTTTTGAATATACTCCTCATCACGAATAACGAAAATATCTGTCTCGATTTTATCATAGGTTGAATATTCATAAACTGTTTCGACCTTAACCGGCTCATACGCTACCATATACCCTTGATAAACTATATATGCCAGTAAAAAAACTGCACATACGGCTGATATTATTCGTTTAAAAACGACTGTGCTATCCAATTATATCAACCTCCAAAAACTTGTGAATCATCAATTATCTCGCAAGCCCTTTTTATTACTTGCTGTAAGCTTTGATGTTCATCGGCAAAAATCCAATTCACTCTTTCGTCTTTTCTAAACCAAGTGAGCTGACGTTTTGCATACCTTCTAGTTTCCATTTTTAGCTTTTCTGTTGCTTGTTGTAGTGTTGATTGTCCGTTTAAATATTGCGACATTTCCTTGCAACCAATAGCCTGATTTGCCGTTGTTTTGTGGCTCTGATTTAGGTACTCTTTTGTTTCATCAAGCAATCCATTTTCAAGCATTTCATCTACTCTAAAATTTATTCTATCATATAATTTTTGTCTGTCTCTAAAATCTAACCCTATAATACAGGCATTGTACGGGGATGGATTATCTCGTGATTTTTTAACCTGTTCGGACATAGTTTGACCAGATGTGTAATATATTTCAAGCGCCCTTATTATTCTTTTTTTATTATTTGGATGAAGATTTTTCGCCGTTTCTTCGTCAATACTTTCAAGCTCTAAAAGCAGGTTTTCTATGCCTTCTTTTTCTGCTCTTTTAAGAAGACTTTCTCTTATTTCTTCATTTT
>JAAYPE010000029.1 GCA_012519975.1 Clostridiales bacterium | reverse complement strand
TAGCGCGCGTGGCCGTGTTTTTCCGAGTGTGCCTTTCCGTAGTCAACTGTTTTGCCAAGCAGTGCAGCGTACACCTCGCAGGCTTTATCCCAAGCGCTTGAGAATGGTCCAGACGAAGGATTATAACACTCTACTCCCATACCTGCAAAAAGTTTTCTAACATCTGTTTTCCACCATCCGAAATACGGGAACAACTTAGATAGTCCTTCCTCCTCACCATAGCTAAACATTCCAGATACTAAAATAAATGGGTAGTTATTTTTTCTTTCCAATTGAAATACCTCCTGTAAATGTTAATATAAAAAGCGTTTTATCCGCTAAAAACACAAAAAAACAATAATAAACAGTTGTTTAGCAAAAAAAGACGAAAATATTCTTTTTAGGAAATAATGTACAAATAATTGTTAAAAATTAGACGAATTTGATAAACATATACTAATGTTTTTTCCATTGTAGCATATCAAAGTAATTATTTCCAGCACTTTTTCTAAAAAAAATTTAAAAAAGAAAAATAAACTGTATTATTATTTTTTAATGGAATAAATAACGTGAAACAACATCACAATTTTTGTATTTTTTTATAAGAATCGTACATTATTAGTTCTAAATGCGAAGTTATTATATAGAATATTAATATTTTTTCGAGTTTATGAAAAAATATTGAAAATAATGTAAATAATTTGTGATTTTATATATTTTTAACAACTTGTAAGTGAAAAAACTAGGCATATAGTGAATAAACATCGCAAAGTCTTTCTTTAATGCAATTTCTTTTATAGAAAGTATACATATAAAATATAGAAAAACATTCTTTTTTAGATAAATAATCGACATTTATTTTTACTATTGACTTGCACTTAGTTCTATTTTATAATTATAACGCTTTATTTAAATTGTTAAAATTTTAGCAATTAGCATAATTTTTGGAGGGATACCTATGAGCCGCTTGGAAATCATAACGCCAGATAGGGCGCAAACGGTCGTAGAAGGACTTTATCGCGATGTTGAGCGTCGCATTATCGCAAGTCCTCCTGGACTTTGTCCTATCGACTTATCACTTTCATTTTTAAACCTTTGTCACGCACAAACTTGTGGAAAATGTGTGCCTTGTAGAGTTGGACTTGCACAGCTATCTGCACTTATTACAGATGTTTTAGATGGAAACGCAACAATTGATACTATTAATTTAATAGAAAAAACAGCCAGAGTTGTTAAAAACTCGTCTGATTGTGCAATAGGCCGTGAAGCTGCTGAAATGGTGCTTCGTGGAGTTATAGGCTTTAGAGATGATTATATTGAACATATTGAGCGTCACAGGTGTTTGTGTAGCTTAAATCAACCAGTTCCTTGTGTTGCCTTGTGTCCCGCTCAGGTTGATATCCCTGGATATATTGCATTAATTGGCGAAAATCGCTATGAGGATGCGGTTCGATTAATTAGAAAAGATAATCCGTTTCCCGTTGCTTGCGCTATGGTTTGTGAGCATCCGTGCGAGGCTAGATGTCGTCGTAATATGGTTGATGATTCAATCAACATAAGAGCGCTAAAACGCTATGCCGTTGACAAAGCTGGCAAAGTTGCCGTTCCAAAATGTGCGCCGTCAACAGGCAAAAAAGTCGCGGTTATTGGTGGTGGCCCTGGTGGACTTAGTGCTGCTTATTTCCTTGCGCTTATGGGTCACGAAGTAGAAGTTTTTGAAAAGCGTGCCCATTTAGGTGGAATGCTTCGCTATGGAATTCCAAGTTATAGATTGCCTCGTGAGCGACTACAAGAGGACATTGACGCAATTCTGTCAACAGGAGTTAAGGTAAATTTAAGTGTTGAGATAGGAACAGATTACACAATAGAAGAGCTTAGCCGAAACTTTGACAGTATATACATATCTATTGGTGCGCAGGCAGACAAGTCGGTGGGCATTGATGGAGAAGACAGCAGAGGTGTTGTGTCTGCCGTTGAGCTTTTAAGAGGGATTGGCGATAATATTATGCCAGACTTTAAAGGCAAAAAAGTTGTAGTTATTGGTGGCGGAAATGTTGCTATGGACTGTGCTAGGAGCTCAG
>JAAYPE010000028.1 GCA_012519975.1 Clostridiales bacterium | reverse complement strand
CAGGCAGAGATGTTAAAGCAAATGGTTGGCAAATTTAAGCTTAAAAATGTCAGTAACAATTCTAAGCTTGCAAGTTCAAACGCTAGCGCTAACACTTATGCAAAGGCTGATATAAATTTAGATTTTAAAAGTAATATTTTAGCAGATGACGATTTTTGACGGTGAAATTAAGCATTTAGTTCTTAAAAATGTCTTTGTAAAAAGAGGGTTGAATAATCTTTGACTCTCTTTTTCTTAGACTTGATATAGAGTTTTTGGCTTAATTCTAGTTTTGGAGGAGAGGTAAGCTATGATTGAAATTTCGGATAAAGAATACCGTGCAATATCGGATTTCATGAGAACAAATTATGGAATTAAGCTAGGAGAAGAAAAAAAGAGTTTAGTCACAGGTAGGCTACACAATTTATTAATTGAGAAAAAATTCAAAAGTTTTTCAGAATATTATGACTATGTAATTTCGGATAAATCAGGCGATGCATTAACAGAACTTATTAATAGAATCACTACAAATTACACATACTTTATGAGAGAACCAAATCATTTTGATTTTTTTAAAGACATTGTATTACCAGGCCTTGCAAGTAATCCTAACAATAGGGATTTGCGAATTTGGTCTGCCGGTTGTTCGTCGGGTGAAGAGGCGTATACAATTTCAATGGTTTTTCAAGATTATAAAAAAAATAATAATAGTAATATGAATGCAAAAATTTTAGCGACAGATATTTCTAATAAAGCGCTAGAAGCGGCACTAAAAGCTGAATACCCTAAAGAAAGTATTGACACACTTCCCTTGAATTGGAAGTCAGAATACTTTACAATAGGAAGTGACGGGAAAGGAACTGTTAATAATCAAACAAAAAATATGATAAAACTTGCATATTTGAATTTGATGGATACCCAATTTCCGTTTAGAAAAAAGTTCCACGTTATTTTTTGCAGAAATGTTATGATATATTTTGATAATAAGAAAAAGGATGAGTTGGTAGAAAGGTTTTATGACGCCCTTGAGCCAGGAGGATATCTGTTTATCGGGCACTCGGAGGCACTTAATAGGGATAAAACAAGATTTAAATACATAAAGCCTGCGATTTACCGAAAGGAAAAATAGTATGAAAGATTTGAAAAAAATCAAGGTCCTTATTGTTGATGATTCTGTTGTTTTTAGAGAAATTTTATCAAAGGAGCTGTCCGCTGATAAAGGGATTGAAGTGGTTGCTACTGCTCGTGACCCTTATGACGCTCGGGATAAAATACTAAAATATCATCCGGATGTAATGATTTTAGATATTGAAATGCCTCGTATGAATGGACTTGAATTTTTACAAAAACTTTTACCACAGTATAATATGCGTGTAATTGTTACAAGCTCGGCTGATTATCGGGTTTTTGATGCGCTTAATGCCGGTGCTGTTGATTTTGTTCCAAAACCGGGAGCAGACACAGGCACTAATATGAAAGGCTATATAAACGAGCTTATTATAAAAATAAAAACCGCATCTGTTGCAAAATTATTGCATTCAGATAAAAAGTTTAAAATTACTCCAGAGCATAACACGAGTAGTTTTGCAAAGGATAAAATAATTGCAATTGGTGCATCAACGGGTGGTACAGAGGCTATTATTCGTGTTCTCAAGGTTTTTTCAAATGACATTCCAGGCATTGTTATAACTCAACATATGCCGCCGGTTTTTACGGATATGTATGCACAAAGGCTTAATAAACTTCTTCCGCTTGAGGTTAAAGAGGCAAAGGATGGGGATACAGTTCAGGCGGGCCGTGTGCTGATTGCACCAGGTGACAAGCATATGACTGTTAAAAAAATCGGGTCAATTTATAAAGTAAGATGCTCAAAGGGCGAAAAGGTTAATGGCCATTGCCCATCGGTTGATGTCTTGTTTAATTCAGTTGCCAAAGAGGCAGGTAAAAATGCAATTGGCATTATATTGACTGGAATGGGAAACGATGGTGCTAAAGGGCTACTAGAAATGAGAACACAAGGAGCCAGAACAATAGGCCAAAATGAGGCATCTTGCGTTGTATATGGAATGCCCAAAGTAGCTTATTCAATTGGAGCTGTTGAAAGAGAATCCGATATAGGAAACATTGGGCATATCGTATATTCTTTTTTAAAGTGATGAGTTAGATAGCGTAAAAAGCAGTTTACCCAACTTTAACCATCGAAGAAAAGCCGATGTAGCAAACACTTTGTATATCGTGGACTTTTTAAAGTAAAAATTTGATTAAAAAACTAGATTAAAGTATAAAAAAACAACCAATCAAATCGACTGGTTGTTTTTGTTTTTTATTGTTCGCTAAAGCTATCCTTTCCAGCTCCGCAAATAGGGCAGACATAATCATCTGGCACATCTTCCCATTTTGTTCCTGGTGCAACATTGTTATCTGGGTCGCCTAATTCCTCGTCGTAAACGAAACCACAAATGTCACAAATATACTTTTTCATCAAAAATCATCCTTTCTATTTTAAGTTAACCAATAGGTTCAAAATCCTCTGCACCGTGTTTGCAGATAGGGCAAATAAAGTCTGCTGGTAGTTCGTCACCCTCATATACATATCCGCAAATTTTGCAAACAAAGCCTTTTTTCTTAGGCTTTTGAGATGGTTTGATGTTAGCAAAATAATATTCGTATGTCACGGAAGGTATGTCGGACAAAATCTGTGCTTGAGTTACTTCGGCTGTAAACAGGGTATGAGAGCCGTAATCAACAGCAGAAATAACCTTTGCAGAAATAAATGAGTTTGTATAATGATTTAGATATATAAGCCCATTTTCGCTTCTGCTTATTTGGTCATAACCGTCAAACTTATCAACAGTTTTACCGCTTTGGAATCCAAAATGTTGAAATGTTTCAAAAGGAGCTTCTTGGGTTAGGATAGAAACATTAAATAATCCTGTTTTTAAAACTAAATCGTGAGTAAAATTATTTTTATTAATTGCAATAGAAATAGTCTTTTTAGGTGCATTTGTAACCTGCATAACTGTATTTGTTATGCAACCATTATCCTTATCGCCATCTTTTGCAGTTAAAACAAATAAGCCATACGAAAGCTTAAACATAGCGTTGTTTTCTATTTGTTCATTATAATTTATTTGTTTTGAATTAATTGAATAAGCAATAGCATTTGCAAGTGCGTCAAGCTCTTCTGATTGAGAATTCTTGAGGGACGATTTTATTGTAATGCTATTTTCAAATATCGTCATATTTTTCATTGATTCAATAATTTCTCTCATCAATTTACCAGACGAGGGTGCCCAAGTTCCATTTTGAATAATTGCTATATTTCTATTTTGCAAATTGTGAGATTTAAGGTCAAGCAAAACAGTTTCCATATTACTAAAAATACCGTTGTTGTATGTTGAAGATGCAAATACAATATTGCTGTATTTAAAGGCTTGTGAAACAATTTCGGATGGGTGAGTTGACGACACATCATACATAGCAATGTCACGAACACCCAAGTCGCCAAGCTTAAAAGCTAGAATGTTTGCAGCATTTTCAGTGTTACCATAAATCGAGCCGTAAACAATCATAACACCTTCTTTTTCTGGTGTGTAGGTGCTCCATTTCTCATATTTTTCAACAATCCAAGGAATGTTTTTACGAAAAATAGGTCCGTGTAAAGGGCATACCATTTTAACCTCTAGTCCTTGCATTTTCTTTAAAAGTGCTTGAACCTGTGGCCCGTATTTTCCTACAATATTTGTATAATATCTTCTAGCCTCATCAAGCCAGTCACGCTCAAAATCAACTTCATCTGCAAAAATATTTCCATTTATTGCACCAAAAGTTCCAAAAGCATCAGAAGAATAAAGCACCTTGTCAGTAGCATCATAGGTTACCATTGCCTCTGGCCAGTGAACCATAGGCGCCATAGCAAAACTAAAAGTATGTTTGCCGGTTGATAGCGTGTCTCCCTCTTTTACAATCAAAGCTCTTGAATCAATATCAAAATCAAAAAACTGTTTTATCATAGTCATTGTTTTTTGGTTTCCAACTATTTTAACATCTGGATATCTCAAAACAATGTTTTCAATGTTTGCGCAGTGGTCTGGCTCCATATGGTTTATAATTAGATAGTCTAGCTTTTCATCGCCAAGTAAAAACGAAAGATTTTCAAAAAACTGCTCACTTATTGCTTTATCAACAGTATCTAACAAAACATTTTGCTCATCTTTAACTAAATATGCGTTATAAGAAATGCCCCTAGGTATTGGATATGCGTTTTCAAATAATGCAAGCCTTCTGTCATTTCCGCCAATCCAAAAGGTATCTTTTTTAATTTCCTTTATACAATACATTTTAAAACTCCTTTATAAAAAATAGTGTATTTATTAAAAATAACATTATAATGAAATTTCTGAAACGGTTAACCGTTTGCAGTTATTATACCATAAATCTAAGTGAAATAGACTAAGTTTTAGTAATTTTTATCATTTTATCTAAACTTAATCGCAGTTATTATAAAAATAATTATAATACAGACAAAAACAATATTTTTAAAAAAATCAAGTTCGCTTAGTTTTAAAATTCTATTTTTAATGTTCAAATCTTCGTTGCACATCTCTTGTGTTATTGGGTTTGCATCCCAATTATCCAGCTTTACAAATTTGTCTTTATAGCTTTGGGTTTTGTTAAAAAATTCATCATAAACATTTGGAAATCTCCTAAGCACAGCATCTTTAAGTCCGTTATATTCTTTTATGTAAACAATGATAATAAAAGCCCAATATAAAAGGCAAATTATAATCCACAAAAAACTGATAGAGTGTTGAGCAAGCAGAGTCTTTAATAAAACAGTGATAAAAATTAAACCCCAAGAAATCCAATACCATAAGATTTTTGTTTTAATATTATTCATAGTTTAAACCTCCGTTTTTTACACTGTCAACAAGTGATTTTTTATTATTTTCAAGACTTCCATCAATAACATCGCTTAAAAGTTGGTTTAATATTTTGCCGATTTTCTTACCCTTAGGAATTCCCAAAGCAATTAAATCATCGCCGTTTATAGCAAGATCGCAAATTTTAAAACATTCATCGTTTTTAATTATGTCATCAATGATTGAATGAATTTCAAAGTAGTTTTGTTCAAAGTGAGAAAAGTCAGGGTTTTGTGCCAATGAGTCTGCAAGCTTTACTTCTAAAAGTTGGCGCAACATAGGTTCAGAGAGCTTTGCAAGCCTTTTTTTGACTGTTTTTTTGTCGGGACTAATGTGGTAGTCGTGGTACTTAACAAGGGGTAAAACGGTGCTTTTTATGTCGTTGCTAAACTTTAGATTGTTTAAAATATCCTCAGATATTGCAACGCTCGCATTTGCGTGGCCATAAAAATGCCCAATACCATCATCACCTTTAGTAAAGCAAGAGGGTTTGCCAATATCGTGTAGTAACAAAGAAAGTCTTATAATTGGATCTTTTTTTGCAAAATCTATGGCAACAACTGTATGTTCCCACACATCGAAAATATGGTGCTTGTTGTGTTGCCAAAAATAAAACATAGGCTCGATTTGGGGAATAATTATTGCAAACACATCACGATAATTTATAAGTATATCATATACATTGTTACCACATAAAATTTTAAGCAGCTCGGAAGCAACACGCTCTTTTGAGATATTTTGCAATAAATGAGCGTTTTTGTGAATACTGTCACAAGTTGATTTTTCTAACTCAAAGCCTAGAACAGATGAAAATCTAAGTGCCCGTAAAATCCTTAGAGCGTCCTCACTAAATCTTAAATCAGCATTACCGACACATCTAATAATTTTATTTTCAATATCATTTTTGCCACCAAAAGGGTCAATAAGACCAAAACGATTGTTATACGCCATTGAGTTCATAGTAAAATCTCTTCTGTTCAAATCTTCTTTTATTGTTGTACAAAACTTTACTTTTTCAGGGTGACGGTTGTCAAGATAATCTCCATCTACTCTAAAGGTAGTAATTTCAAGAGACATAGAATCGACGACAACAGTTATAGTTCCGTGTTTTAGTCCCGTTTGTATTGTTTTAAAATCTTTAAAAACTGCTAAAACCTCATTTGGCAATGCATTGGTTGTTATATCCCAATCCGGCGGAGTTTTTTTAATTATACTATCTCTTACACATCCGCCAACAATATAAGCCTCAAACCCGTTTTTTTCAAGGGTGTTTATTACTGTTTCAACTTGGCTTGGAAGAATA
The DNA here is from genome assembly GCA_012519975.1 of Clostridiales bacterium. GTDB lineage: Bacteria > Bacillota > Clostridia > Oscillospirales > Acutalibacteraceae > RZYX01. Next base: position 5,679 of record JAAYPE010000028.1, on the reverse strand, counting down.
ATATTCAATTATTTCACCTCCACATAATAAGGATAACATTCATTTATTGTTATGTCTATATATTTACAAACAATACAATAAATGATAAAATGAGCTAGGTGATAAAAATGGAACAATCAAAACTTGATAGAATTAACGAGCTTGCAAGAAAATCTAAAGGGCAAGGTCTTACAGAATCTGAGAAAGAAGAGCAAGCACAGCTTCGTCGAGAATATGTTCAAGCTTATAAAAACAGCCTTGTTGCACAGCTTGAAAACACTTATATTGTTGATGAGCAGGGGAACAAAACAAAGGTGCAAAGAAAAACAAAAGGTGACGCAGAGTGATACAAAAAGGACGCTATAAGCATTTTAAAGGTAATGAATATGAAATTATAGGATTTGCAAAGCACTCTGAAACACTCGAAGAAATGGTAATCTACAAACAACTCTATGGAGATAACAGTTTGTGGGTGAGACCTGCTAGTATGTGGGAAGAAGAGGTAGAGTTTGATGGCAAGCTTGTAAAACGGTTTGTATTTTTACAAGAATAATTATTTTAAAATATTTTTATAGTTGTTTTAGCAGAGACTCTCTCTGCTTTTTTCTTTTAATACTTGCAAACAACTACAATTTATGACATTTATTATATGAAATTGTGGAGTTTTTAAAATAAATGTTGGCACTTACATTTATTTGTATTATAATATTAATGTATACAACAAATTATTAGATGTATTTTAAATACGAAAGGAAGCGTAAAATGTCTGCAAAATATTCTGTTCCACTTTCAAAAGTAATAGAAACGGAATCTTTGGAAATAATGTATCTTCCAAAAGATGCTAGTGAAATTTTAATAACTTCTTTTGAGGTTGGTAGACCAAGCCTGATTCTTGCAAGTCATGATGATTATTTTAACTCTGAGAGGGTACAATTTATTGGAAGGTCAGAGATGGAATTTTTAAATGATATGAGTGGCGATGAAAGGCAAGCAGCCCTTGAAAGATTTTTTAACAAAGAACCAGTAACGGTAATTTTGCCACTAATTTGCACACAGTGTCCACAAGACATATTACACTTTGCAAAAAAATATAAAGTACCTATTTTGAGAACAAATGAAGAAACATCAAATGCTATATCATCACTTGTTTCGTTTTTAAATGTTGAGCTTGCCGAGAGAATTACAAGGCACGGTGTTTTAGTTGAGGTTTCTGGTGAGGGAATACTTATTGTTGGCGATAGTGGAGTAGGCAAGAGCGAAACAGTGGTTGAGCTAATTAAAAGAGGGCATAGGCTTGTAGCTGATGATGCTGTAGAGCTTCGCAAAGTTTCTAGCAGAACAATAGTAGGCTCTGCCCCGGATAATATTAGGCATTTTATTGAGCTTCGTGGAGTTGGAATAATTGATGCGCGTCGCCTTTTTGGTATGGGTGCAGTAAAGCTTACAGTAAAAATTGATATGGTAATTGAGCTTGAGCAATGGGATGATGAAAAGGTATATGAGCGAATGGGTCTTGAGGACGAATATACCACCATTTTGGGAATTAGTGTTCCACTGGCTGTTGTGCCGGTAAGACCGGGTAGAAATCTTGCTGTAATCGTTGAAGTTGCAGCAATCAACAATAGGCAGAAAAAAATGGGATACAACTCCGCAAAAGAATTGCTTGCAAATCTTGGAATGGTTGATGAAGAGTCAGTAGAAGAAAAAGCGCCAATTGATATATGGCAAAATTTTTAATTTTGTGGTGAATATATTATGTATAGAGTCGGTGTAGATTTAGGTGGAACAAACATAACAGTTGGAATCATTGATGAAAATCTTACAATCATTGGGAGGTCTAAGCTTAAAACAAACCTCCCACGGCATTTTGATGAAGTTTTTTCAGACATTATAAGAGCAATTTATTTTGCAATAGAGGATGCTGATATATCTATAATTGACATATCTTCTATAGGTGTTGGTGTGCCTGGTGCTGTTGATTCACAAAGTGGTGTTATTGATTTTTCAAGCAATCTTAAAATTTATAATATGTCGATTAAATCAGAACTTGAAAAAACATTTAACAAGCCCGTGTTTATAACTAATGACGCAAACTGTGCAGCGCTCGCTGAAAAGAAGGTTGGAGCAGGTAGAAATGCAAAAAACCTTATTGCTATAACGCTAGGCACGGGAATTGGTGGCGGTGTTATTATAAATGATAAATTGATTACAGGAGTAAATGGAGCTACCGGCGAAATTGGGCATATGGTAATTGACTTTGATGGGATTGAGTGCGGTTGTGGTAGAAAAGGGTGCTGGGAAAAATATGCATCTGCAACAGCACTTGCAAGGCAGACTAAAGAAGCACTTGCAAAGGATTTGTATAAAAAAAGCATAATATGGGAAATGATAGAAAACGACCTTTCAAAAATTGGTGCAAGAACAGCTTTTGAAGCGATGAAAAATGGTGACAAAATAGGCAAACAAATAGTAGATGGCTATACCAAATATCTCGCTTGTGGAATTACTAATTTAATTAACATTTTTCAACCGGATGTTCTTTGCATAGGTGGTGGAATGTCAAACGAGGGGGACACCTTGTTGATTCCTGTTATTAGAATAGTAGAAAAAGAGCGGTATAGCCTTTATTCTAGTAAGCAAACAAAGATTTGCATAGCAGAACTTAAAAATGATGCTGGCATAATTGGTGCAGCATTACTCAATGAAATATAAATGGAGAATGATTTATGTTTGACAAAATTAAAGATTTTGCGTACACGCTTGATTGTGATGTAAAAGAGTATGTTCCTATGAATGAGCATACAAGCTTTAAAACAGGTGGAAAAGCAAGACTCTTTATTGTTCCAAACTCTTTGGAAAGCCTTGAAGAGCTTATAAAGTTTTGCAAATCACTTGATGTAAAACCATATATACTTGGTAACGGTAGCAATACTTTGGTGTCTGATGATGGGCTAAATGGTGTTGTAATTCATATGAGCAATGGGTTTAAAAAGTTAGAGTATTGCGGTGGTGGCATTATAAAATGTGGGGCTGGAGTCACTTTGGCACAGCTTTGTATGTTAGCACTTGAATATAGCCTTACAGGGCTTGAATTTGCTTATGGAATACCTGGCACAGTTGGTGGCGCTGTTTTTATGAACGCAGGCGCATACGGCGGAGAGATGAAAGATGTTGTGATGATGAGTTCTCATATAACGCCAAATGGTGAGCGTAGCTCTCTGTCGGGTGATTTGCTAGATTTTGGATACCGAAAAAGTGCATATACTAATAATGGTTGCATAATTACTAATGTGGTTTTTAAACTCGAAACAGGGAACGCAGACGCAATTAGATATAAGATGGATTCAATGCTAGCTAAAAGAAAAGCAAAACAACCACTTGAATATCCAAGTGGTGGGAGTGTTTTTAAAAGGCCACAGGGTCAGTTTGCAGGAGCGCTGATTGAGGAGTGTGGACTTAAAGGAAAAACAATTGGTGGTGCACAGGTTAGTGAAAAGCACGCAGGATTTATAATTAATATTGGAAAAGCCACAACAAAAGATGTAACAGATCTTATAGAGTTTGTGCAAGATACTGTTCAAAAAGAAAAAGGAGTCTTGCTTGAAAAGGAATTAAAAGTAGTAGAATAGATGTTTTAATAATATATGAGGTGTATTATGCAACTAATAATTGTAACGGGACTTTCAGGAGCGGGCAAGTCAAAAGCAGTAGACATTCTTGAGGATATTGGTTTTTTTTGTGTGGATAATATGCCACCTAAGCTTGTGCCGGCATTTGCTCAGTTGTTGCTAAAATCTACCGAGCAACCATCAAAGGCTGCAATTGTAATTGATATTAGAGCTGGCGATGCGTTTAAGGATTTGTTTGATTCGCTTGACTCTATAAAAGAAATGGGTTTTGAATTTAAAATTCTTTTTATAGATGCATCTAACGAAACGCTTATAAATAGATACAAAGAAACAAGGAGAAAGCACCCGCTAGCCTATAAATACAAAGGTTCAATTAATGAGGCAATAGAGGCAGAAAGAGAAGTTCTTCAGCCCATTAGAAAAATGGCAGACTATATTATTGACACAACAAGTTTAAAGCTTACAGCTTTTAGAGAGCGTGTTGCAAGCTTGTTTTTAGAGAATGTAAAATTTGCAATGCCCATTCAATGTATGTCTTTTGGGTTCAAATATGGCATACCGGCAGATGCTGATTTAGTTTTTGATGTTAGGTGTTTGCCAAATCCGTTTTATATTGATGAGCTTAAAAATTTAACAGGCCTTGATGAGCCGGTTAGAGAATATGTGATGGAAAGAAAACAGGCAAAGGGGCTTGTTCCTAAATTGCTTGATTTAATTGATTATCTTGTACCGCTATATAGGGAAGAGGGAAAAAGTCAGCTTATTATTGCTATTGGATGCACTGGCGGTAGGCACCGCTCAGTAGCATTTGCAGAGCTTTTATATAATCACTTATCAAATGATAAGGGAATGAATGTTATGGTAATGCATAGAGATATAGGCAGATGATTTGATGTTTCAAAAGTATGGAGGTTTGGCTGAATGTCATTTTCATCTTCAGTGAAAAAAGAGTTAATAGATTTTGAAAATAGTAGAATAGATGACGAAATAAATTATACGCAGTGTTGCACTCACGCACAACAATATGGGCTTTTGCTTTTTTGCAGAGGCTTTTCTGTTTCAGGAATAAATATGCAAACCGAAAATGAGAGCATAGCTAAAATGTATGCAAAAACAATAGAGCAGATAACAGGACAAATACAGCCTATAAAATGCTCGGCAGCAGGCAAATATAGTGTGAGTGTTCAAGGTGAAAAAAAGAGAAAAAAAGTGATAGAGCATTTTGGTTACACCGGCTCTGAGATTACGCTTAGAATAAATCGTGCAAACCTTTTGGACGAATGTTGCTATAGTGCATTTTTGCGAGGTGCTTTTTTAGCTTGTGGTACGATAACATCTCCCAAAAAAGAATATCATTTAGAATTTGTAGCAACCCATTTTAATTTGTGCAAAGATTTGATGAAGGTAATGGAAGATATGGACTTGCTTCCTAAGTATGTGATGAGAAAGGGCAACCATATAACTTATTTTAAAGACAGTGAGAGTATAGAAGATGTTTTAACACATATGGGTGCAATTTTTTCTTCACTAGAGCTTATGGAGATAAAGATATACAAAGATGTTAGAAACAAAGTTAATAGAAGAACTAATTTTGAAAATGCAAATTTAACAAAAACTGTTGATGCAGCGTTCACACAAATGCAGGCAATAGAGCTTATAAAAAAAGAAAAGGGAATGTCATATTTTCCTGAGGAGCTTCGTGAGCTTGCAGTATTACGGCTTGACAATCCAGAGCTAAGTTTGCGAGAACTCGGGCAAATGCTCAGTGTTCCGTTATCTCGCTCAGGAGTTAATCACAGGTTAAAAAAGATAATTCAAATGGCAGATGATTTAAAAAACAGTGAACAGGAAAAAGGGGAATAGAATTGGGCTTTGCACACTTACATTTACATACAGAGTATAGCTTGCTTGATGGTGTTTGTCGCATTGAGCAGCTTCTTGATGCTGTCAAAGAACAAAATCAAACAGCGGTAGCAATCACAGACCATGGCTCAATGTATGGTGTAATTGACTTTTATAAAGCTGCAAAAAAAAGAGGCGTAAAGCCAATAATTGGCTGTGAAGTTTATGT
>JAAYPE010000027.1 GCA_012519975.1 Clostridiales bacterium | reverse complement strand
TTTCCTAGGAAATAAAGGTCGTTTTTAGCTATATTATGAGGTTTATAAAAGTGCTGGAGAAAATTTTAAGGGCTTTTGTTATGTATAAAAACAAAAATATGCGAGGGAAATAGCACAATGATTTATAAAATTTTATTAGTGTTTGCTGTGATTTTAGAAACAGTGTTAGTACCCGTGTTCCTGAGAGAACAAAAAATAAAAAAGACCAACAGGTCGCTTGCTGTGAAAATGGTTTGTGCCACGCTTTTTTGGCTCGTTGGCTTTTTATCTATTCGCATTTCGGGCAATTATTCAGATTTTGTAAAATTACTTATGATAGCACTAACGCTCGGGTGGGTTGGCGACCTGTTTTTGCACTTGCGTGGTGGTGTTGCAACATATGGCATAGGTGCGGTTGCGTTTTTTGCAGGGCATTTAGTTTATGCATATACATATATTATGCTTTGTCTAAAAATGGACAACGATTGGAACTTTTTTGTGCCGTGGAGAATTGCAGTGGTGCTAGCTTTAACGCTTGGAACAGCAATCGTTCTTGTCGTTTATCGTAGCAGGCTTGAAAAGTGGCTAATAGCGCCTTGTATCCTTTATTCTGCAATGTTATCGACAATGATGGTGTGTTCAATTTCTGTTGCAATTTTGTTTGCAAATGCGGGCAACACACTTTTTGCAATTCTACTTTGTTCTGGCTCAATCTTATTTACAATTTCAGATGCGACAATTGGCGTCTTAGATTTTGGAAAAGTAAAGTCATATCCACTAAAATGTGTAAATATTTCAACATATTTTGCTGGACAAACAGCTATTGCAGCGAGTATAATGTTTTTAGATGTATAAAGTGTAGAAAAAACGCAGATAATGTCGAGCGACTTGTCCATATTGCACAAAAACATACAAATCCAATTTAAGTTTTAGTGCAACTTTGCGTTTGTTAAAATATAGATAATATTTCGTTATAATTTTTGTCATAAAATCCTTGATTTGTCCGTACATATATTGTATAATGACGAAGAACGTGGAATAAATTCCACAAAAACGGGTTTTGTTTTTATTGTTTTTTGGTCTATTTTAAAAGTAAAAATATTCGGAAAGTGAGTGTGGGATATATGGACGATAGAAGGCGCACCATATCCTCGGAGGAGCAAATCGGAGAAGCTCTAATGCGAGTTTCAAACACTCTTGAGGCACAAAGACTGACAAAATCTTTGGAATATCAAGAGAAGCTTAGAAGGCGCACGGCATTTAGAATGGTTCTTTCAATTATTCTAGCTATTGTAATGGTGGCGTCGCTCGTAGTTGGAGGCCTACTTCTTTTTGTACTCTGGAAGTATTTGGATCCAATTCTTACAAAATTTCTTCCGTTCCTCGAAATGGTGCTTGGCGATATCGGAATAATATGGAGAGCTCTAGTTGAATCTTCTACATATTTACCAGTTTTCCTTGAAAAGACAGCTCTTCTAATGGATGAGATGATCATAATGATGAGGAATATGAATGCGCTACCACTTGGTGGTTTACTCGGAAACCTTAATAACCTTCTAGCAACAACAAACGGTCTACTCCTTGGTACAAGCAAAATGCTTGCAGGACTCTCAGAAGGATTAAAGCCATTGCTTGCAGGTCTTTCAGATGGGATGGGCGTTTTAGGCACTATGTTTCAAGACCTAGGCGGAACACTCGGACCAATGCTCAAGGATTTTGCAAAAGCTGGCTCTGTAATGGCAGCAGTTGCAGCGGACTCAATGGAACTTTTTGCAAAAGCACTTAGTCAAGTAGATACAGATGAAGTTGCAAGAGCAATTGCCGCATCAATTAATGGCCTCCCTACAATCATTGAAAGCACAGGAGCTGCGATGTTAAATGGCTCAGAAGCTTTAGGAAAAATGATGGAAGCACTTAATAATAATGCTGACGGTGCAGACGAAAGAATTCAGTTATATCAGGATGCTTTAGTCAATTTAATGACAGAACTTAAAGAATTAGAGTTACCTGGATTCTTAAAAGGTGGCGGACTATTCAGTATGCTTTAGTCAATTTAATGACAGAACTTAAAGAATTAGAGTTACCTGGATTCTTAAAAGGTGGCGGACTATTCAGTTAAAAAATCAGAACCTCCAAATCGGAGGTTCTTTTTTTATATAAAAATGGAGCGTTTGGGGCAATGCTGAATTTTTTTAATTCTAAACTTGCTAAAACGGCTAATCCGTTATGTCGTATCGGATGGGGAACGGAAATATAGACAGTTGTTTGTTATAGTTATAGTTAGAGTTGAGGTTTGTTTTAATTTCTAAACTTGCTAAAACGGCTAATCCGTTGTATCGTAGCGGATGGGGAACGGAAATATAGACAGTTGTTTGTTATAGTTATAGTTAGAGTTAGAGTTAAGGTTTATTTTAATTTCTAAAACTTACTCAAAATGGCAATCCGTTATGTCGTAGCGGATGGGGGTCACGGGGGAAAACCGACTGAAAGGGTCACAGAGGGTTTCCCCCGTGTCGCCTTTCTTTGATTCATTTCTTTGGCGAGCAAAGAAATGAATGAACAAGAGCAAGAAGAGGAATGTACTGGTCAACCTTTTTTGTAACACTTTGTTCGATAAATATCTAATTAAATCGAACCTCCATTGGTGTTAAATAATTATTGTATGAATGTGGCCTAACATAATTGTACCAATTAATATATTCTTT
>JAAYPE010000026.1 GCA_012519975.1 Clostridiales bacterium | reverse complement strand
TCTTATTTTACAAAAGAAACAAATTTATCTATTTCGTTTTCACTAAAAATTATTATCCCGTTTTCAGCAAGCAAACTTGCCGTAACCCCTGTGCCGTAAACTAGCTTGTCCGAAAATTTTCCGTCGTAGATTTTGCTATTGCCACAAGAGCAAAAGGTGGTTGCTCTCTTATTTTACAAAAGAAACAAATTTGTCTATTTCGTTTTCACTAAAAACTATTATCCCGTTTTCAGCAAGCAAACTTGCCGTAACCCCTGTGCCGTAAACTAGCTTGCCCGAAAATTTTCCGTTGTAGATTTTGCTATTGCCACAAGATGGGCTACGCTCTTTTAAAATTGCATATTTGCAGTCAAATGACTTTGCAATCTCCAAAGTTTGGTTTGCACCGTCTATAAAATTTGATGTAAAATCTTTTCCGCTCTTTGTTACAACCCTGTTTTTAAAAATCTCACAGGGCTCTCTAGGCGTTGGTAATCCCGATAAAACTTCAGGACAAACCGAAATAAAATTGTAGCCGTCTTTTAGCTTCAGCAATTCATTACACAAGGCACAAGAACCGTCATATCTGCACTTTGTTCCAAGCAAACAGGAGCTTACTAAAATGTTCATAAAAAATCCTTTATAAAACTATTTTTTTAAATCTCTGTAATTATCAACAATATAAATTCTCTTCTTTTTTTGCTTTTTTGAATATAAAGTTGATAGAACAATATAAAAAATCAAAGCCAAAATAGCAACGACCGAAACGATTTTGCCTATTGTAGATTTAAAAGCATTTTTTATTAAATATCCAATAAAAAGAAAAATGTTTCTGTCCACATTTTCACCAGCAACAAGCTCGATTGTCCTAAGCTCTTTTCCAGCATACATAACCTTTGCTTTACCTATAACATCACCTTTTTTTATTGGTGCGTTGATACTCTCGGGAATTGTTTCTTTAATAGGTTCGATTAAAATGCCTGTCGAATCAACTTTTATAGGGATAAGGTCGGCGACCTCTTCTTTTGGAACAAGTCTTACGTGGTCAACCTTGCTAGATAAATTTACTTTAGCCTCAGTCACAACATCAGACGGGCTTGCAACAACCTTGAGTTTTAGATTTTTAAATGTCCACTCATACGCTCTTTTACTATCAATAAAAGCAAGGTTATCTTTCCTCCCGTCACCCGTTACATCCTCAGACGGACCCTGCATTGCAATACAAAGATAAGAGTACCCGTTTTTTGATGCAGTGGATATAAGACAAGTGCCGGCAAGCTCGGTTGTTCCTGTTTTTATCCCCTTTGCAAACTCGTAATAGTATGATGTAGAGGGTGAAATAAGCCAGTTTGTAGAATAAAATCTGGTCTGCTCTGCTCTTTTGTTGTTTGCCGGTAAATAATATGTGTTAGAGCTTGTAATCTCGACGAATTTTTCGTTTTTTAAAGCGTGTTTTACAATTATGCTCAAATCTCTTGCCGTGGTATAGTGGTTGTCTTCGTCAAGACCGTGCGGGTTTACAAAATTTGTGTTTTTGCATCCAAGCTTTTTCATATAATCGTTTACATTATCCATAAATGCGTCAATGTCGCCATCACCAAAATGATAAGCAAGTATGCTAGATGCCTCATTTGCACTTTTTATAAGCATTAAATGCAAAAGCTCGTCAATGGTTAACTGCTCTCCCACAACTATTTTTGCATTTGAACTATTTTTACCATCAAACGAACGAATAACTTCAGTCGGAGCGGAGATAACTTGTGTTAAATCGTTGCAGTTTTCTAAAACATACATCCCCGTAACGATTTTTGTAAGCGATGCGGGAGCAGTTTTTAGGTCTGCGTTTTTATCAAAAATAACAGTGCCGTTATCTAAACTAGACATATAAAGAATGTTTGACTTTACTTCTAATTGAGAATTATAAGTAGCGTTTGTGGTTAAAGAAAAAGAACTAGCTAAAATAACGAACGAAAATAAAAAAAATATTGCTTTTCTCATAGACAATCACCTTTTAAATATTGTATTATTATGTTATGATTAAACACTAAGTGCTATTTTGCAAAATTGCAAAATAGTGATATTATTTGTAAAAAGTCGAAAAAACACGCTTTAGAGGTTTTTAATACTTGAATATTTGTGGTATGATATAAATATTATAGAGTATATTATAACATTAAAAAAATATAAAATAAATAGAATAAATAATAGATTTTTAGTTAATAGGAAGTGGATATATTGGTCTATATTACGGGTGATACCCACGGAGATATAAGCAGATTTCAGTCAACGGCTGCAAAATGCCTAAAAAAAGGCGACACGCTAATAATTTGTGGGGATTTTGGTTTTATATGGGATGATTCAAAACAGGAGCAAAAAATCTTAAAACAGTTGGGCAAAAAAAAATATAACATATGTTTTTTGGACGGAACTCACGAGAATTTTGATTTGCTAAATGAGTATGAGGTTAGCGAGTGGAACGGTGGAAAAGTCCGCCATATAATAGGGAATGTTTATCACCTTATGCGTGGTCAAATTTATGACATTGAGGGTATCAAAATCTTTACAATGGGCGGTGGAGAAAGCCCCGACATTGATATGAGATTTGATAATGACGCTTGGTCAAGGGATGAAATACCAACGCAAATTGAGCTTCTTGACGGTGCTGATAATATTGAAAAAAATGGTTGCAAGGTTGATTTGATAATAACGCACGAGCCACCGTCAAAAATCAAGGGATTTTTAATGTTAAACAGCAATGAGCGAATAAGAGTAACAGCACTTAATGCATATTTTGAGCAACTAGGCAGTGCGTGCGAGTTTGAAAAATGGTATTTTGGCAGTATGCACATTGACAAGCATATTTCAAGCTCCCACATAGCGGTATTTAATAACATAATAGAGGCAAAAACGGGAAAAATAGTCTATCGGTAGACTATAAACAAAAATAAAATAAAAATGTAAAGCGGGTAATTTGATGAGTAATATTAGAGGCTTTGATAAAAAGCAAACTCCAATAGCAATTTTTTTAACTGTTGTTGCAGTTTTTGCTATCATAAGTGTTTTAGCCTTTGGTGATAATAATAAAACAGGTAATGGCGTTGATGTTACAAATAGTCAGACGAGCGAGGATAAAACCCAAAAAAACTCATCCAAAAATGATGAAAAAAAAGAACCAACAACACAACAAAAACCGCCTGATATTTCCATTCCGGAAGATTACACGACATCGCAGTCTATAGTTATTAGTCAGTCAACGGCGATGGAGATGTATGGTGTTAGTCAAAATAGTTTGCAAAGGTACGCAAATGTGATAAATAATTTTTCGCTAGCAGTGCCAAACGCACAGGTTTATGTTATGCTCGCACCAACAATTATAGAGTTTTATGGACCTGAAAAATACAATACGGGAAATCGCTCTCAAGAAAAGGGGATAAAAATTGCATATGATGCACTAAATTCTAACATAAAAAGTGTTGATGCTCGCTCAGCACTTAGAATGCACACAGATGAGTATCTTTATTTTAGAACAGACCATCACTGGACTGCAAGGGGCGCATACTATGCTTACACGGCATTTGCAAAGACTGCAGGATTTAATCCAAGCAAGCTTGATTCGTATGAAATGGGCAGGATAGACGGCTTTGTTGGTAGTATGTATAGGTACACTCAATCACAAGCGTTAAAGGATAATCCTGATTATGTTGAGACTTTTAAACCGTCAACAAATGCCACAGGTGTTATTTTTAATGACACGACAATGTCACAAAGCAGACCGCTTACAATTGTTGCAGATGACATATCGGCGTCAAACAAATATCTGGCATTTATACAAGGCGATAATCCAATTATAAAAATCACAACAGAAAAGAAAAATGGCAAAAAAATAATTCTAATAAAAGAGTCTTATGGCAATGCTTTTGCACCATTCTTGATTGATAATTTTGAAGAGATTTATGTAACCGACCCTAGAAGAGTTGAAATGAATCTTTCAGATTTTGTAAACACAAATGGTATAAATAATGTAATGTTTTTAAACTACACATTTGCACCGTCAAACCCAACTTATATGAAAGCGTTTTTAAAAATGTTAGGACAGGGCTGATATAAATAAGAAAAGACATCGCTTTTAATAAAAGTGGTGTCTTTATTTTCGTTCGATTTATTTTTAAAAATAAGCTAACAAGTGTGTTTATTGTTAATGATGATATGGTTTTTATTTTAGATACTTGCAGGAAATCCGTTAGCTTATAGTTCGTTATAATATACAATTTTATTCTTTAGCCTATTCTTTCCAAAACTTTCGGTCAAGGCTACGATACTGTATTGCCTCTGCGATGTGCTTTGTATCAATAATATCGCTTTTATCTAAATCTGCAATAGTTAGTGCAATTTTTAAAACCTTGTCATAAGCTCTTGCAGACATACCAAGGTTTTCAAACGCATCTTTGAGTATCTTTTTTGCAGTAGGCGTTAAAATGCAAAATTCCCTTACCATTGATGAGGTCATTCTTGCGTTGCAGGTTATGTCTGTGTTTGCAAATCTTGTTCTTTGAATTTTTCTAGCGTCGTTTACTCGTTGCCTTATAGAATCGCTTTTTTCACCACGGGATTTGTCAGACAATTGGTCAAATTCAACCGGCTCTACTTCTATGTGTATATCAAGTCTGTCAAGAAGCGGGCCAGAAACTCGAGATAAATATTTGCTTGCAGCACCGTTGGGGCAAGTGCAAGGTCGTGTTGGATGACCAAAAAATCCACAAGGACAAGGGTTCATAGCACAAATTAGCATAACACAACAAGGATAAGACAAAGTCCCCGCCGCTCTTGAAATTGTAATAGTACCGTCCTCAATAGGTTGACGCAAAGTTTCCATCGACGAGCGGGAAAATTCGGGCAACTCATCAAGAAATAAAACGCCGTTGTGCGAAAGGGAAATCTCACCTGGCTTTGGAATTGCACCACCACCGGACAGTCCTGCGGGTGAAACAGTGTGGTGAGGTGAGCGGAATGGACGCTGTTTAATTAGTGTTGTGCCACTTTTTAAAGCGCCGGCAACAGAATAAACCTGTGTTGTTTCAATAGCCTCTTCAAAAGTCATATCAGGTAAAATTGACGGAATTCTTTTTGCAAGCATACTTTTTCCAGAGCCGGGAGGTCCTATCATCATAACATTATGGCCACCAGATGCTGCAACTTCAAGTGCGCGCTTTGCCTCAAACTGACCCTTAACTTCGCAAAAATCAGGCAGCAAAAAGTCATCCTCATACTCGTCAAAGTTTTTAGCAAAACAAGGTTCTATTAGACTTTGACCACTCAAATGTGAAATAAGCTCTTTTATATGTTTTACGGGAAAAACGTTTATGCCCTCTACAACAGAGGCTTCTGCAATATTATCAAAGGGTAAAAATATGTTTTTTATCCCAAACTCTTTAGCCTTTATAACCATAGGTAAAACGCCGTTTATCCGCCTTACTTCACCGCTTAATGAAACCTCGCCTAAAAATGCACAACCATCAGTTTTAAAGCTCAACTGCTTTGAGGCAAGCAACAAAGCTATGAGTATTGGCAAATCATAAATGGGTCCCTCTTTTTTAAAATCAGCAGGAGCCAAATTAACAGTGATGCGACTAACAGGAAAATCGAGGTCGCAATTTTTTACAGCAGAGCGCACCCTCTCCCTTGATTCGTTAACGGAAGAGTCGGGTAACCCAACTATGTCAAAACGGGGTAACCCCGAGGATAAATCAATTTCCACCTCTACCATAAAGGCGTTCATACCAAATAACCCCATACTGTAAACTTTTGAAAACAAATTCAAAAACCTCCTTTATATGCCGTGAAAAGTATACACTATTTTACAAAAGAGGACAAGTATAAAAGACATTTTGTTATAAAAATGTTATAGTTTGACAAAATATAATCATAGAGGTATGATAAACTTGTGTTATCTTATTTTGTATTTATAAAATAAAAACTTTGTTTAAACTGGAGGCAATTATGCGAAATATTAATGAATTTTATAATCTTTGGAGTGAAAAATGTGTAGATGACCCTGCACTTATTGCAGAGCTTAGTAGCATAAAAGGCAATGATGAAGAAATTCTTGACCGTTTTTACAAAAATCTAGAGTTTGGTACCGCAGGACTTCGTGGAATTTTGGGAGCAGGTACTAACAGAATGAATATTTATACAGTTTGTCAAGCAACACAAGGATTGTGCGATTTTTTAAACGATACTTATAAAAATCCTAGTGTTGCAATAGCATTTGATTCTAGAAACAATTCAGAGCTTTTTGCAAAACAGGCGGCGGGCGTTTTTGCGGCAAACGGAATTAAGGTTCACTTTTTTTCAACTCTTGTGCCAACACCTATGTTGTCTTTTGCTGTTCGCAAGCTAAAATGTCAGTCAGGAATAATTGTAACGGCAAGCCACAATCCAGCAGCCTATAATGGTTACAAGTGTTATGACCCTGAAGGGTATCAGATGACGGATGACGCTGCTAAAAAAACATATGAGTATATTCAAAAGGTTGATATGTTTGACGGCGTAAAAAAGATGGAATTTGAGGACGCCCTTGCAAACGGTAGCGCAATGCTTATAAATGCAGAGCTAATTGAAGAGTATTATCAAAAGGTTCAAAGTTGCAATATAAATCCACAGGCTTGTAAAGACGCAGGACTTAAAGTCATATTCACACCTCTAAATGGAGCGGGCAACATTCCTGTGCGTGAAATTTTAAAAAGAGTGGGTATTGATAAAGTTTCTGTTGTTGCACAGCAAGAATTGCCAGACGGTGATTTTCCAACTTGTCCGTATCCAAACCCAGAGATTAGACAAGCATTTGAATATGCAATAAAGCTTGCTCAAAAAGAGGGGGCAGATTTGCTACTTGCAACAGACCCAGATTGTGATAGAATGGGAATTGCAGTTTTTGACGGCAATGATTATCAGCTGATGACAGGCAACGAGGTTGGAGCAATGTTTGCGCAGTATGTTTTGTCGCAGTATACACAAAAAGATAAAATGCCAAAAAATCCAATAGTGGTAAAGTCAATAGTAACTACAAAACTGGTTGAAGAAATCGCGAAAAAATTTGGAGCGAAAACAGTAAATTTAATGACAGGATTTAAATATATTGGCGAGCTAATTACAAACCTTGAAAAAGAGGGAAGAGAAGATGATTTTGTAATTGGTATGGAAGAAAGCTATGGATATTTAATTGGCACACACGCAAGGGACAAGGACGCAGTTGTAGCGTCAATGCTTGTTTGCGAAATGGCGTCATATTATAAAACACAAGGTAAAACTTTGATTGATGTTATTGATGATATTTATGATGAATATGGAATGTATCTAAACAAGGTTGAAAACTTTACCTTTGAGGGTGCGTCAGGTATGAAAGCAATGGCGGATATAATGGAAGATTTAAGAGCAAATCCACCGCTGAAAATTGCAAATCTTGAAGTGGAATCTATTTCGGATTATAAGGATAGCACAAACACAGACATAAGGTCTGGCAAAATTTCAAAAATTGATTTGCCAAGCTCTAATGTGTTATCATATTCATTGCCAAATGGGAACGGTGTAATTGTCAGGCCTTCGGGTACAGAGCCTAAGATTAAGGTGTATATTACAGCTTGTGCAAAAACCCGTGATATGGCAGAAAATCTTTATAAAGAGCTTGCAAGTGATATGAAAAGGCTTATGAAAATTGATTGAGGGGATAAAAATGTCGGGTAAAAACACAAAAATATTTACACGAATTGTAGCACTTTTTCTTGCCGTGCTTATGCTTGGCGGAGTCTTAGTGGCGACAATTCAAGTGTTTGCAATGCCAATGCAAATGAGCGTTGCGGTTGCAAATACGGGCGAATCAAATGCAAATATGTGGATAATAATCGTTGCAGTTGTTGCAATGGCACTTTTAGTAGCTACAACGATATTACCAAAACTATTAAAGAAAGAATAAAACTATTATGCACAAAAGTGAGATACAAAAAAAGTATCTCACTTTTTATAAAACAACTGTTAAGAACTGTCAAAAAGTATTCACTTTTTTCGTGGGATTTGTCAAATGAAATAGATTGACAAATGGAAGCTTCTATATTATTATAAGTTTTGCACAAGTCGATTGGGGGCAAAACATTTTGACTGATGCATTGTTTGAGTACAAAAACTTATCTGACGAGCACTTGGTTCGTCTAGCTCAAGGTGGAGATGAACACGCCGTAAAGGCAATCATTTCTCGTTTTGCTTATCTTGTTAGGGTCAAGGCGTCGAGGTTTTCAAATTACGCTATTTCACCCGAGGACTTGTCGCAAGAGGGTATGTTTGGTCTTATTTCTGCGATTTACAATTATGATATTAAAATGAATACACAAAAAGCATCGTTTAAAACTTATGCAGATAAATGTATATCAAATTGTATGATTTCTGCAGTAAAGAAATATTCTAGAAAAAAGCATATCCCGCTTAATTCATTTGTATCTTTAGATAGTGAAAATCTGGAGATAGTGGATGAACATAATTTAGAAGATATTGTAATTGCAAGTGATGAAGTTTATAGATTAATGGATATCATAGCAAAGCGACTCTCGCCACTAGAGAGAAGCATTGTAACTTTGTATTTGTGTGGGAAAAGTTATGGGGAGATTGCAAGCGAGCTTGAAATATCAACAAAATCGGTTGATAATGCAATGCAAAGAGCTCACAAAAAGCTACGGTTATGGTAGCGTCTAACTTTTTGGTCAAAGCAGTGTAAGGCACTGTTTGTATGTCCCGATGTCTGTAAAATTGGCAGTGCGATAGCATAAGGGAAAATAATTTTCAAGCGAGGTTAATATTATGTTCGAAGACAAGACACTCATCTGTAAGGATTGTGGTGAAGAGTTCATCTTTACTGCAGGGGAGCAAGAATTCTATGCTGAAAAAGGCTTTGAGAATGAGCCGCAACGCTGTAAAGGTTGTCGCGATGCACGCAAAAATTCAGCAAGAGCTGACCGTGAAATGTTTGAGGCAACTTGTGCAGAGTGTGGTCAAACAGCTCAGGTTCCCTTTAGACCACGCGAAGACCGCCCTGTATACTGCAGTGAGTGCTTTGCAAAGATGAAGGAAGAAGCATAATTCTTTTACTTAACAAAAACTCGATTATGCAATTTTGGAGTTGCCCTTGTGGTAACTCCTTTTTTTATAATAGCAAAATGCAAAGGTTGTTGACTTTTTAACAATGTTACAATATAATTAAAAAATAAATCAAAAGTTTAATAAATAAATTAGATTTTGATTAGATTATGGTAGTTTAGCAAAGGTATTAAGATAGACAGTAGTTTTTAATGTTAAAATGAAAGGAAGAATAATTATGCAAAATTTTAAAAGAATTATTTCTACAATGTTGGTACTTTCAATGTTATTGGCTTTGGCTGCTTGTGGCAACAAAAAATCAAACGAAGACAAGCCTACACTCACATCCCCACCGCAAAGTAAAACAATCAATATCGCAACCCTAAAAGGTCCAACAGGTATGGGTATTTCAAAGCTTGCAGATAATGCAAAAAAAGGTGAAACAAAAAATAAATACAACATTACACTTGTTTCTGCACCTGAGGAAATTGTATCAATGGTTTCAAGTGGCAAGGTAGATATGGCTATGTGTCCAATAAATCTTGCGTCTACTCTTTATAATAAAACAAACAAAAATGTTAATTTGTTAGCACTAAACACACTTGGAGTTTTATATATTCTTGAAAATGGTAATACGATAAATAGCATTAAAGATTTAAAAGGAAAAACAATATACGCAACAGGTCAAGGTGCAACACCTGAATATATTTTAAAATATTTGCTCGAAAAAAATGGACTTGAGGTAGGCAAAGATGTTAAAATAGAGTTTAAGAGTGAGCATAGCGAGCTTGCAACACTTGCAGCAACTGGTGATGTTGCAGTTTGTATGTTGCCTGAGCCAAATGTGTCAGTTGTTACAGCACAAAACAAAAATGTAAGAGTGGCAATTGACCTTACAAAAGAGTGGGAAAAAGTAAACGGCGAGGAAAATTCGCTAGCCCAAGGTTGCATAATTGTAAATAAGGACTTTTTAAAGGACAACAAAAATGCAGTTAAAGCTTTTATGGAGGAGTACGAAAACTCTGTAAAATTTGTAAATAATAATAAGTCTGATGCTGCAAAGTTGATTGTTGAACAGGGGATTTTGCCAAACGAAGCTATAGCAGAAAAAGCAATTCCAACTTGCAACATAGTGTTTATTAAAGGCGAGGATATGAAGCGAGTTGCAAAGGTAAATCTTCAAATGTTGTTTGACATAAATCCGCAGTCTGTTGGAAAGGCAATGCCAGATGACGAATTCTATTACGCCTCATAAAAAAACAAAAGTTATAACAAAAAAACTGCTTGCTATTGCTTTTTGGATTTTGCTTTGGCAAGTGGCTTACACAGCTGTTGCTCAGGAGATACTTATTGTATCTCCTGTTCAGGTTATAACACGCCTTTTTGAGCTTGTAAGATTACCAGAGTTTTGGCTATCCACTTTGCTTTCTATATCTAGGATAATGCTTGGATATTTGATTGCGGTAGTAGTCGGTGTGTTGCTTGCAGTTTTAACAACAAAAATCTCATTCTTTTATGACTTGTTTTATCCCGTGCTTAGCCTTATAAAAGCAATGCCGGTAGCCTCGTTTATCATTCTCGCACTTGTTTGGATAGGCAGAGATAATGTGCCTATGTTTATCTCGTTTTTAATGGTTTTGCCAATCGTTTGGTCAAATGTAAGTGCAGGCATAAATGGAGTGGACAAAGGCTTGCTAGAGGTTGCAAAGGTGTTTGAATTTTCAAGTGCAAAAACAGTGCTAAAGGTCTATGTGCCTAGTGTTTTGCCAATGTTTTTGAGTGCTTGCACAACGGGGTTAGGATTTGCGTGGAAAGCGGGAATATCCGCAGAGGTGATAAGTGTGCCAGAATATTCAATAGGAACACAGCTCTATCACGCAAAAATTTATATAGAAACACAGGACCTTTTCGCTTGGACATTGGTGGTTGTTTTGCTAAGCGTACTTATTGAAAAAATGGTTGTATACCTAATTAGTAAGTTTGACGGGAGGCGAACCTCTTAAATGATAAAGCTTGAGAATTTAAGCAAAAGCTTTGAAGATAACTTTGTAATTGATAATTTGAATGTAGACTTTTTGGACAATTCAATTACTTGTGTTTTGTCTGCTTCGGGTGCAGGTAAAACAACAATGCTTAGAATTATATCGGGCCTTGAAAAAGACTATTTAGGCAAGGTTATAGGTGCTGGAAAGGTGTCTGTAACATTTCAAGAGGACAGGCTTTTTGACTGGTTGACAGCATTGCAAAATATAGAAATAGTGTCAGACTCTAAAACGGCAAAAAAGCTCTTAGAGCAAATGGGGCTTAGCGCTCAAGCGGATAAATATCCAAATCAATTAAGTGGCGGTATGCGCAGAAGAATATCCCTCGCTAGAAGTCTTGCGGTCCAAAGCGATACATTAATTTTAGATGAGCCTTTAAAAGGCCTTGATGTTGCGCTAAAGCAAAGTGTTTACAGCTTGATTTTAGATTATTCAAAGGGCAAAACCGTTATTATGACAACTCACGATGTTATAGATGCTGTAAATATTGCAGATAGAATTTTATATTTTTCTGCAAATGGGTTTAAAATTGAAAAGGATATTGCTTTTGAAATCCCTCCAAAGCAAAGGGATGAAAAAATTATAAATAAATATATGGAGCAAATAATGGAATAATAACTGGGAACTGTAGGAAGGATAATACGGTTCTCGGTTTTTATATTTCTATATAACAAAGATTGTAAAAGCAAAATAAGCTATAATTAACATCTGTTGTTTTTAATTGAAAATGCGTTGCAGTTGTTATATAATGTCAATAGAGTTATAAACAAATATTGATAATTTCTTGAGGGGTTTTTTCAAATGGATATGGGCTTTATAAAAGTTGCAGCACTAAGTCCCGTGGTTGAGGTTGCAAATCCTGTAAAAAATGTGCAAAATGCAGTTGATGAAATATTGGTTGCAGCTAAAGAAAATACACAGGTAATTGTATTGCCAGAACTTTTTTTGTCGGGATACACTTGTGGAGATTTATTTTTTCAAAGCAAATTAATAGCTGAGTGCAAAAAATCCCTTTTATATATGTTAGAAAAAACTAAAGAGACAAACTCACTTATTTTTGTTGGAATGCCACTTTGTGTCGAAAATTGCCTTTATAATGTTTCTGCTGTAATGCAAAAGGGCAATCTTTTGGGATTTGTTCCAAAAACATATTTAAAAAACGATAGTGGCTTTTTTGAAAAAAGATGGTTTACATCTGGTAAAAACTTAAAAACAAATAGCGTTTTGATAAGTGATAAAATAGTGCCAGTAGGCAGACTTTTGTTTAAAATGGGAGACAATGCAGTTATAGGTGCAGAAATTTGCGAGGATTTATTTGCACCAGTTTCGCCCAGCACAATTATGGCAATGAAGGGTGCAAATATTATTGTAAACCTTTCAGCAACACAAAATATCGTATCAAAATATGAGCAAATAAAAGATTTTATAAAACAACATAGTGCCAAAGATTATTGTGCATATGTTTTTGCAAGTGGCAGTGTGGGAGAATCTACAACAGATTGTGTGTTCTCAAACGCTTGTATTGTTGCGAAAAATGGCAAAATAATAAATCAAAGTAAAACCGATGAGTTTCGTGCAAACAAAGCAGTTGCCTGCATAGATATTCAAAATACAAACTCACAAAGGTTAAAAAACACTAGTTTTAAAGATAATGCAAGTGATTGTGATGATATTTTTGGAGAGTATCGCATTATTGAATGTGAGATGATACCTCTTGATAAAAAGGATATAGATATCGAGGTTGACGCACACCCGTTTGTTCCGAAAGATTTAGAAAAAAGAGAAAAGCATTGCAAAGAGGTTTTGTCTGTCCAATCTTTGGGACTTGAAAAAAGAATGAAACATACTAAAATGGAAAAGGTAATTGTTGGTATATCAGGTGGTCTTGACTCAACTCTGGCATTGCTTGTAATCGAAAAAGCTATGAAAAAATTGTCGCTACCTATGGAGAACATTATCTGCGTTACAATGCCCGGATTTGGAACAACGGGGCAAACTTATAAGAATTCTGTTGACTTGGTTTCTAACGTTGGGGCACAGTTAAGAGAGATAGATATTCGTCCAGCTTGCATTTTGCATATGGAGGATATAGGGCACGACATAAATATTCACGACACAACATATGAAAACACTCAGGCGAGGCAAAGGACACAAATTTTAATGAACCTTGCAAATAAAGAGCGAGCGCTGCTTGTGGGTACGGGTGATTTGAGCGAACTGGCTCTTGGTTGGTGCACATATAATGGCGACCATATGAGTATGTATGGCGTAAACTCAGGAGTGCCAAAAACCCTCATACCGCACCTTATTGAATATGTTGCAAAAGAGATGAACAGCAACACGGCAAAAATTCTATTAGATGTAATTAACACCCCAGTAAGTCCCGAGCTTCTGCCACCGAATAAGAATGGCGAAATAAATCAAAAGACAGAAGAGCAAATTGGACCCTATGAGCTTCACGACTTTTTTTTGTATCACTTTTTGCAATTTGGCACAGAGCCTGAAAAAATAAGCTTTTTAGCACAACGAGCTTTTAAAAAAAGTTATAAAAGTGAGGAAATTGAAAAATGGCTAGACTTGTTTTTAAAAAGATTTTTTGCAAGCCAGTTTAAAAGGTCGTGCTTGCCCGACGGTGTAAAGGTAGGCTCTGTAAGCCTGTCGCCACGCAGTGATTTTAAAATGCCGTCAGACGCAAGTTTTAATATCTGGCAAGCTTAATACACAAATAGACGAATTGATTTATATAATACTATAGAGTATATTAATAAATTTGGAGGTAAATATTATGGTTGGTATTGGAAAATGGCAATTTTCAGTCAACACAATTTTTTATAAGGGAAGTGCTGTGCTAGAAATAAAGGATAACAATGGTAAATATGCCTTTAATGTGGAAGCACCAGGAATGAAAAAAATGCCCGATTATTTTATAAACAATGTAAAAGTAAACGAAAAAACAAATACTTTGCTAGTCACAGGTGGTTCGGATATGCTACCCGGAAAAGAGGTGGAAGTTAGAGCCACATTCAACGGTGACAGGTGTGACGGGTATGTAAAAGTACCTTTCCTTGGAAAAGTAGCAATTAAAGATGGCAAAAAAATAGGTTAGAATCATATAATTTAGAGATTTGAGTAAAAAAACAATCTAAACACACATATAATTGGACAAAAGCACTAATTTTAATTAAAGCAGTCGAAAAAAATAATTGAAAAGTGCAGTTGGAATGTGGTATAATAATAGAATAATGCTAAGTTGGATTTTTGCATATTCTTTAGGGTACATTTAAAACTTTATAAAAGAGCAGAGTTTTTTGCAAGTATAAAATTATTTCCCAACAGTATATGTTTGCTGAAATTTTTAAAGGGGTGATATTTTGAACAATGTGTGGGGAGAATTCAGAGGTCTGACAAGTCAAATTGCTAAAATTGCAAAGATATCTAAATCCCCTAAAGATTCAGAAGATTACAAGGCTTTTCTTTATGCGCAGGAAGCAAGGGTAAAAGCAAACCTTAAAAGATTAGTTCCTATAATATTATTGTCTATTGTTTTTTCTACTTATATTTTTGTTTTAAGGTTTCATCAATACAGCATAGGCTCGCAACATTCCAATATGTTTATCGGGCTTTTTGCGGTAGAGCTTGCAACACTTGTTTTGTACACGGTGTTTATTGCAAAGCTTATGAATAAACCAAAGGTGGATATAAAAAAAGGCAAGCTAACATATCTTTCGTTTTGGATTATCTTTGAGATTTGGGTTTGTTTTATAGCGATTTTACAGTATAAAACATACGGTCATTTGCAACCGTGGTTTGTATTTTTTGTATTGTCAATTGTAGTTCCAGTGTTTAATATAACTGAAACGGTGTCCATGCTTGTGCTTGCGGGAATTTTAGTTCAGTGTGTAATATCGGTTATGGAAATTGATAACTTTAAATATTTTGTAGCAGGTGTCCCGTTTTTTATTATGATAGCTTTGGTTTTTCAGTCCATATATTTTAGCAGGATGAAAATCCTCATTGCACAAAGCAGAATAGAACAGCGTGGCTACATTGCAGAAAAGCGAATGCAAGGTATTTTTGATGATTTGTTTGAAGAGGTATATCAAATTAATCTTAACAAAAACGAGTTTACTCTCATTCGTAGCAAAGGCTCTTTTAAATCTTCTCATATGAAAGATAGCTACGAAAAAAGCATAGATAATATTGCAAAAACTATTCTACATCCCGATGATGCTGAGAATTTTGCTAAAAAATTTTCTATTGATAATGTTAAAAATGAGTTCAGAGAAGGAAAAGGTCAAATATATCACGAATCGAGAAGGCTTAAAGTAAATGGTGAATATGCGTGGACTTCGATACTTATGATTCGTGAATACACCGAAAATAAAGAAGAGTTTAAGCTAATGCAATTGCTTCAAGATATAGATGATAGAAAAACCAGCGAGGTAAGGCTCAAAAATGCAGCACAAACAGACCCTTTAACCAAGCTGTATAACAAAACAACTACGCAAAAGATGATTGATAAGTATCTAGAGGGGGAGGGAGCTGGCGGTTCTCACGCCTTTATAATAATAGATTTGGATGAGTTTAAATCTATTAATGATACTCACGGTCACTTTGCTGGTGATGATGTTTTAATTCAACTCTCTAAAGAGCTTAGAAGCTATTTTCGTGAAAGTGATATTTTAGGAAGAATAGGTGGCGACGAGTTTGTTGCATTTATAAAAAATGTTCAGTCCGTTGCACTAGTTTGTGATAAAGTTCAAAGGTTGTCGGCATCTTTCAAAAAATATGGTCTTGATAATAATTACAACTATAAATTATCCGTCAGTATGGGAATTGCAATGCATAATAAAGATGGCAAAACATATGACGAGCTTTATAAAAATGCAGACAAAGCACTTTATGAGGCAAAGCGAAATGGAAAAGACCAGTATAAATTTTGCATTAAAAATGTTAGTTCGTTAAATTTAAAATAAAAAAATCGACAACCCCACAGCTTGTGTTGTGGGGTTGTCTTTGGCTAAACATAAAGGAGATGTTATCTATAAAAAATGGTGTTCAAACGCTTTAAATAATTTTTATCAAGGTCTGCGATATCACCGTTTGTAACACGAAAAATCCAGTTGCCTTTTTGTGTGCCGGGGGTGTTCATTCTAGAAGACCCACTCATTGCACAAAGGTCTTGCATTGGCGCTATTGCAAGTATTGCAGGTGACCGCCAAAGAGTTTCCAAAGCACAACGGTTTGCAAGGCTGTCACGCCCGCACTTAGTCCAGTCAGAACCGCAAAATCCGCAGTATTGCAAGACATAATCCCTGTGCTTGTTTGTTAATTTGTAAAGAGAGCCAATAAAAGTATTGTTATCGTGAGTTCCAAGGTAGGCAATGGAGTCGCTTGAATAGTTGTGGGGCAAGTGCTTGTTGTCGTCTTCCTCTTCAAGACCGAGCAGCATAACACGAATTCCAGGCGTTTGACTGCTTTCTAAAAGGTCGGCAACATCAGATTCAACT
>JAAYPE010000025.1 GCA_012519975.1 Clostridiales bacterium | reverse complement strand
TTCCGCCTTGCCCTAGTTCAATAATACACCTATCTGGTTTGCTTTTTTTGAGCTAAAGCAGGCAGGCAAGAGGCGTTGTGGCGTAGTGAGTGGCAGTGTGGCGAGGGACGAGCCACCTGAAGCTCACTTCGCAACAACGCCTAAAAAAATATAAAAGCAATAAAAAATAAAATATATGCTATACAAAGTGTTTCAAATAGATGCCTCTAATCCAAATTCAACCGATGAAATGAATAAGTTTATAAAAATGCATAGGGTTCTTGAAGTTGAGAAACACTTTGTTCCTGGTTCGTTTGGTGGTCATTGGTCTTTTTGTATCGGGTATATCGAGAGTGATACACAGTCCACAGCATCGTCTTTACAGGATAAAAAGAGTTCTAAAGTTGACTATAAGGAAATACTTGACGAACAGTCATTTGTGCGTTTTGCGCGTCTGCGTGAAATTAGGCGTCAGATAGCTCTTGAGGATTCTATACCTCCTTATGCTATTTTTACAAACGAGGAACTGGCTGAGATTTCGAAATTAGAGGAGTTATCAAAGTCCGCTTTAACTAAGATACGAGGTATAGGCGAGAAAAAAGCCGAAAAATATACAGAGCGTTTTAGCTTAATGTATGCTCAGATGTTGAACAATGAACAACAGCAACAATGAAACGTTTTGGAAATCTTATATCGGAAATTGCTGATTTTGACAATCTTTGTCTAGCTTTCTATAAGGCAATAAAAGGCAAGCAGTATAAGAATGAGGTAATTGAATATCGTAAAAATCTTACTGCAAATTTACAGTTGTTGAGAGAGCAGATAATTACAGGTTATGTATCAGTAGGCAAATATCACTACTTTAAAATTTTTGACCCAAAGGAACGTATTATTTGTGCTGCATCATTTGATGAACGTGTGTTGCATCACGCTATTATGAATGTTTGTCATCCTTACTTTGAACGTTTTCTCATTTACGATACTTATGCTACACGAGTGAATAAGGGTATTTATAAAGCCTTGGAGAAAGTTCGCCCTGCTATGCGTAGGTATGAGTATGTGGCTAAACTCGATTTTAAAAAATATTTCGACAGTATTTCACATGAGAAGTTGAAGGAAAAACTTTCAGCAAAATTTAAGGATAAACAACTACTTTCGATTTTTGGTAAGATAATCGACAGCTATCATGTGCAACCTAATTTTGGTTTGCCAATTGGTAATCTCACAAGTCAATATTTAGCCAATTTTTACTTAAATGACCTTGACCACTTTATAAAACGTGAGCTAGGTGTTGAAGTATATGTACGTTATATGGACGATTTGCTTTTGTTATCACATAGCAAGGAAAATTTAGAACAGCAACTGCATCAGATTGATATAAAATCAAAAGAAATCTCATTAACATTGAAACCAGTTGTACTTAATAAAACACATTTAGGTATCTCTTTTCTTGGCTACAAGCTATATCCAAATAGAATATTGCTTAATCGTACTTCAAAAATTCGTTTTAAACAAAAAATAAATCTTTATCAATCTTTACTCGAATCAAATAGCATAAGTGAAAGCGAGTATCAGCAACATATAATTCCTTTATTAAGTTTTGCTATGCATGCTTATACAAAAGGATTACGCAAGGAAATTCTTGAAGGCTCTAACCGTGTGAATCGGGGCGGCAGCTGGAACAACAATGCGTCTAACTGTCGAGTGTCTAATCGCAACAACAATGTGGGCTTCCGCCTTGCCCTAGCTCAAAATAAGCAACCGGATGGTGTGTTTTTGAACAAAGAATTTTCTTTAGTTTCCGTATCGGAAGCAAAAAACGAGCGTTTTTTTACGCCTGAAATTTAATTCTAGTAGCAAATAGGCGAAAGTCTTAAATTTCATTTCATCAAAAACGAGGCTGTATTGCTATCGTTTTTGATGAAACTTGGTCATAAGAACAACTCATTTGAAAGTTCCTAAAGTTAAGCCAACCCAACAATCACTGTTAACAGAAATAATTTTTTGCTTATTTGATTTTTTTTTGTATATTTCAAATTAATTCATTATTTTTGTATTACATAAAAATTTTTTTTATGAATAGCCTTATGTAGCCTTTGTTTTTTAAGTTTCTATACCTTTATAAACGAAGGCTATTTTTTTTCGTACTAAAAATTGGTGATTTTTAGTTACGAAAAATTGATGATACAAAATTACTACTTATTATTGT
>JAAYPE010000024.1 GCA_012519975.1 Clostridiales bacterium | reverse complement strand
TTTTTACCTAAAAAGATTATTCGATTATTAGACAAGCTCAATAATGCACATCTCTGCTGCGTCTCCGCGGCGAGGGCCAGTCTTAATAATACGGCAATAACCGCCGTTTCTGTCCTGATATTTTGGACTGATTTCATCAAACAGTTTTTTAGCAACATCTTCTTTTGTGATATATGCAAAAACCTGCCTTTTAGCGTGAAGGCTGTCGTCTTTTCCGAGAGTAATCATCTTCTCTGTCATAGAACGAACTTCCTTAGCTCTTGTAACGGTGGTTTCTATTCTGCCATTTTCAAGCAGATAGGTAACCATTGCTCTGAGCATTGCCTTGCGATGAGCGCTGGCTCTGCCAAGCTTTCTGGTACCGGGCATTATAATCACTCCTTTACCGTGTCTATTATTGGATTTAATCTAAATTATTCATCCTCTTTGCGAAGAGATAGGCTAAGCGAATCAAGCTTTGCTACAACTTCATCAAGAGATTTTTTGCCGAGGTTACGAACTTTCATCATATCCTCTTCTGATTTGTTGATTAAATCCTCTACTGAATTAATTCCCGCTCTCTTAAGACAGTTGAAAGAGCGAACAGACAGGTCAAGTTCCTCAATGGTCATCTCTAAGACTTTTTCTCTCGAATTATCATCTTTTTCGACCATAATATCTGCAGCAAATTCATTCTCAGACAAGTCGATAAACAACTTGAGGTGCTCGTTGAGGATCTTGGCTCCGAGTGAAACAGCTTCATTTGCAGAAATTGTTCCATTCGTCCACACTTCAAGCGTAAGCTTGTCAAAGTCAGTAATCTGACCTACACGTGTGTTCTCAACTGTATAATTCACCTTTAAAACGGGTGTATAAATTGAATCTATTGCTATAACTCCGATTGTTGGGACGAGCTCCTGCTTATTTCTTTCAGCAGAAACATATCCTCTGCCCATATCGACTGTAAGCTCCATACTTACCTTTGCATCCTTATCAAGCGATGCAATGTGTAAATCAGGATTAAGTATTTCTACTTCTGAATCAGTCTTAATATCGCCTGCGGTAATTTCTCCCTCACCACTAGCCTCAATATAAACAGTTTTTGGACCGTCACCGTGAATCTTGAGTATAACGCTCTTCAAGTTAAGCACAATTTCAGTAACATCTTCTTTGACGCCTGGAATTGTGGAAAACTCATGAAGCACTCCGTCAATCTTGACTGATGTTATGGCGTAGCCAGGTAGAGATGAAAGTAGTACACGACGCAAGCTATTGCCTACTGTTGTGCCGTATCCACGCTCAAGTGGCTCAAGTGTAAACTTGCCATAACTATCATTACCTTCTGAATCGAACGCTTCGATTTTGGGCTTCTCGATTCCTATCATTCAAAACCCTCCTTGAAATGTGAGTCAACCAAAATAATACTATACGGCATTATTTAGAGTAGAACTCAACGATTAAATGATCTTCAACAGGAGCTGCGATTTGGTCTCTATCTGGGAGAGCCAAAACCTTACCAGTGACTGTTTCACTGTTAAGCTCGAGCCATGTTGGAACAGGTCTGGAAGCGTTGCTTTCCAAAACTGATTTAATCTTATCACTTTCACGGCTTGTGTCTTTAATTGTTATTGTATCTCCTGCTTTTAGAAGATATGAAGGGATGTCTACTTTCTTCCCATTAACTCTAAAGTGACCGTGATTTACTAGCTGTCTTGCCTCTGCACGAGAGTTTGCCCAGCCGAGTGAATAAACAACATTATCAAGGCGGCTTTCACAGATTCTAAGAAGGTTTTCACCTGTTACACCCTCGTGGCGTGATGCCATAAGAAAGTACTTGTGGAATTGTCCCTCTTGGATACCATAATATCGTCTTGCTTGCTGCTTAGCTCTAAGCTGCAAACCATATTCAGAATTCTTTTTGTGGCCCTGTCCATGTTGTCCTGGGGCATAGGAACGACGCTCTATTGAGCATTTTCCTGTGTAGCAGCGATCTCCTTTAAGGAAAAGCTTTTTGCCCTCTCGACGGCACATTTTACATACCGCTCCGGTATATCTTGCCATGTGTTATTACACCTCCTAAATTTATGTTATACTCGTCTTCTCTTTGGTGGGCGACAACCATTGTGTGGTATTGGAGTAACATCTTTAATCATGCTTACTTCCAAACCTGCTGTCTGCAATGCTCTGATTGCAGCTTCACGGCCTGCGCCCGGACCTTTAACATAAACCTCAACAGTCTTCATACCATGCTCAATAGCAACTTTTGCGGCTGTCTCTGCTGCAGTTTGTGCTGCGAATGGAGTTGACTTTCTTGAGCCTCTAAAGCCCATTTCGCCAGCACTCGCCCAAGAAACTGCGTTGCCTTGGGTATCTGTTATGGTAACAATTGTGTTGTTGAAGGTGGATTGGATATGTGCCGAACCGCGCTCAATATTCTTACGGTCACGGCGTCTTCTTGTGGCTGTGTTCTTTTTTGCTGAACCCTTTGTAGCCATTGTATCCCTCCTAAAAAGCTTACTTCTTCTTGTTTGCTATTGTCTTCTTTGGACCCTTGCGTGTACGAGCGTTTGTCTTTGAACGCTGACCTCTTACAGGTAGTCCTTTGCGGTGACGCACACCACGATAACAACCGATTTCAATCAGTCTCTTAATGCCAAAAGCTGTTTCACGGCGAAGGTCACCCTCTACCTTTACATTGTGATCAATGTATTCACGAAGCTTTGAAACATCATCTTCAGTCAAATCTCTAACTCTTGTGTCAGGATTTATTCCTGTATCCTTAATGATATCGCTTGCTGTTTTACGGCCTATGCCATAAATATAAGTAAGAGCAATCTCTATTCTCTTATCTCTCGGTAAATCAACACCTGATATACGCGCCATTTGTCAGTTGCACCTCCATTAGATGGTTTACGCAGGGTTAACCCTGACGCTGTTTGTGCTTGGGATTTTCACAGATGACCATTACTTTTCCCTTGCGCCTAATTACTTTGCATTTATCACAAATTTTTTTGACAGAAGGTCTGACTTTCATTGTAATACCTCCTTAAAATTAAACCAAACTCTTTTATCTAAAAAAGCTACTTTGAACGCCATGTTATACGCCCGCGAGTGAGGTCATATGGCGACATTTCAACCGTCACCTTATCGCCCGGAAGAATGCGGATAAAATTCATTCGCAACTTGCCGGAAATATGGGCTAAAATTTTGTGGCCGTTTTCAAGCTCTACCTGAAACGTTGCGTTTGGCAAAGCCTCAACCACTGTACCTTCAACTTCAATCATATCCTGTTTGGACATACTAAACGCCTCCCTTTAAAGATGTAATAGCATCAATATCATTAAAAGATTTGAGTGCTTTTCTCAATCCTTTGTTTGTCTGCATTTGCTCGGATGCCAGTATTGTTTTTGTTATAGCTATATGCAGAGTGTTTTTTCGTTTGGGCTTTTCGAGTGGTCTTTGCTTGCCATCACAGATTAGGACATAATCTCCAAAATCCTGAATAACAGCAAAATACTGCCCTTTATCATGCCCCGCCTTTGAGCGAATGACACTCCCTTTTTGCAATTCCATTTTAGTGCCCCTCCTTACAACTCAGTAAGGATAACGGGACCGTCCTGTGTTATTGCAACCGTGTGTTCAAAGTGAGCTGAAAGCTTACCGTCAACGGTTTTTACTGTCCATCCATCGGATAGAGTCTTTACTTGGGCCCGACCCTCATTTATCATTGGTTCGATAGCAATAGTCATGCCCGGTAACAGGCGGATACCTCTTCCCGGCGTACCGAAGTTTGGTACTTCAGGTCCTTCATGCAGTTTAGCGCCAATGCCGTGTCCTGTATAATCGCGCACAACACTGTAACCTCTCTGCTCGCAATAGCCTGCAACTGCACTGCCTATATCTCCGATTCTACCGCCTGCGACAGCTTTCTTGATTCCCTCATAAAGAGCTTCTCGAGTAGTGTCACACAGCCGCTTTGCCTCTGGGCTAATTTTGCCCGCTGCAAAAGTGGCGGCATTATCGCCGTTATAGCCATTTATCTTGGCTCCTAGGTCAATACTGACCAGGTCACCTTCTTTAATTACACGGCTTTCGCTAGGAATTCCATGAATAACCTCTTCATTTATGGAAATGCATGCAGTAGCGGGAAATCCATACAAGTGTAAAAAATTGGGCTGTGCTCCTTGGCTAATTATATAGTCATAAGCAATCTTATCAATTTGGGCTGTTGTAACCCCTGGCTCTACAGCCTGCCCCGCTATTTTTAATGCTTCAGCCGAAATTCTGCAAGCCTCTTTCATAAGAGCTAGTTCACGGCTGGTTTTTAGCACTATCATGCTTAATCCTCCAATGTGTTCAAGATAAGCTGAGAAATTTCTTCCACTTTACCCTGACCATCTACAATGCTGAGTTTATTTTTATCAGCATAGTATTCTTTTAGTGGTTCTGTTTGCTCATGATAGACTTTAAGTCTGCTATTTACTGTGTCTGCGTGGTCATCCTTACGCTGAATAAGGTCACCACCACAATTGTCGCAAACGCCTTCTTTTTTGGGTAGCTTATAAACCAAGTGGTAAGAAGAACCACAAGCAAGGCACACCCTTCTTCCAGACATTCGCTGTGCAATACTTTCATCTGGGACGCTAATTTCAACAACTTTGTCAATCTCTACACCCATTGTATCAAGAGCTTGAGCTTGAGGAATTGTTCTTGGAAATCCATCAAGTATAAATCCATTAGAACAATCATCCTGTGCAAGTCTTTCCTTGATTATGCCAATAACGACATCATCTGGGACTAGCTTGCCTGACTCAATATATTCTTTTGCTTTTTTACCCATCTCTGTCCCTGTTGCAAGAGCTTCACGGATAATATTACCTGTTGAGATTGTTGGAATAGAGAGTTTTTGGCTAACTATTTCAGCCTGTGTTCCCTTTCCAGCACCCGGAGCTCCGAGAAAAATAATATTCATCAGCTTTTCTCCCCTTTAATCAATCAGTCAAGAAATCCTTTATAGTGCCTCATCATCATTTGTGATTCAAGTTGCCTTACTGTTTCAAGTGCAACACCAACCATAATAATTACTGAAGTACCACCAAGTGAAATGTTCATAGCCTTGCCTGCGAGTGAAGTAATTTGTGAGAATAATATCGGAGAGAGTGCAACCACACTTAAAAGAAGCGCTCCCAACAATGTAATTCTTGACAAGATTTTCATAATATAATCAGACGTTGGCTTTCCTGGACGAATACCAGGGATGGCACCGCTGTTTTTACGAAGGTTGTTTGCCATTTCAACTGGGTTATATTGAATTGTTGCATAAAAATATGCAAAGAAAACAATCATTAGGAAATAAAATATTCCATAAAACCAGTGACTTGCGTCAAACATTGCAAAGAATTTTGCCCATCCACTATTTTTATCAATTGTAAAAAACATCTCGATAGTTGGTGGAAGAGAAAGAATTGAGCTTGCAAAAATGATAGGCATAACACCAGACATATTAACCTTGATTGGCATATGTGTGCTTTGACCGCCATACATCTTACGCCCAACAACTCTTTTTGCATATTGTACTGGGATTCTTCTTTCTGAATTGTCCATCCATACAATAAACACTACCATTAATAGCATTAAAATCAGTGCAATCGGAGCTAAAGCATAGTAAGCTCCACCTTTTGAAAAATACATATACAAACTTGTCATTGTTGTAGGTATTCGGGAAACAATTCCCGCAAAAAGTATAACAGAAATTCCGTTGCCTATACCCTTTGCATTTATCTGCTCACCAAGCCAAATAAGTAAAGCTGAGCCTGCAGTTAATGTAAAGATTATTGACATTGCTTGAAGAGCTGCGTGCGCACCTGTGAAAGGTGAGCCGGTTGCATCCATAGTGATATGGGCGCCGTTACGCAAATAAAAGAAATATCCTGTACTTTGAAGTAAAGCGATAATCAAAGCTGCATAACGAGTTATACGCTGAATCTTCTTTTGTCCTTCCTCGCCCTCTTTTGCAAGTCTTTCAAGAGGAGGAATTGCAACGGTTAGAAGTTGCATAATGATAGATGCGTTGATATATGGTGTTATTGACATTGCAAAAATTGTGCCATAATTAAAAGCGTCACCCGTCATCATGCTAAGGTAGTTCATAAAGTTACCCGCTGTTCTATCAATGATACCCATAGTAGCATCTGTGAATGGAACAGGGATTGCAGCACCAATTCTAAAGATTAGAATTATGAATGCTGTATAAGAAAGTTTTTTGCGAAGCTCTGGGACCTTAAACGCATTTGCAATTGTTTGCAGCATTTAGATCACCTCAGCCTTTCCGCCAGCCGCCTCAATTTTCTGCTTTGCTGATTCAGAATAAGCATGAGCTTTTACTGTGAGCTTTTTGTTAATCTCCCCGTTTCCAAGAATTTTAACTCCATCAAGCTCTTTTTTTATAACACCTGCATTAATAAGTGCAGCTGCATCGACGATATCACCGTCGTTAAAAATCTGTTCAAGAGTAGAAACATTAACACTTACAATTTCTTTTGCAAAAATGTTGTTAAAGCCTCTCTTTGGAACTCTTCTTTGCAAAGGCATTTGTCCGCCTTCAAATCCCGGACGAGGTCCTCTACCAGCTCTAGCTTTTTGACCTTTATGGCCTTTACCTGCTGTTTTACCTTGACCGGAACCTGCACCCCTACCGACACGCTTAACATCCTTTTTAGAACCCGCTACCGGTGAAAGTTCGTGCAATTTCATATATTCGCACCTCCTTGCTTACGCTTCGGTTACCTCGATAAGATGACTAATTTTTTTAACCTTACCTTGAGTTTGGGGATTGTTTGGTTGTGTTGCTACATCCCCGATTTTGTGAAGACCAAGTGCATGGGCGGTGGCAATCTGGTCTTTCTTACTGCCAATAAGGCTTCTAACAAGTTTAACCTGAACGGTTGCTTCTTTTGCCATTTTTACCACCCTCCTTAACCTAAAATTTCCTTAGCTGTCTTTCCACGAATTGCTGCAACCTCGTCTGCGTTACGAAGTTGTGATAATCCATCTATTGTTGCTCTTACAACATTGCATGGATTGTTTGAACGCAGTGCCTTGGAGCGGATGTCCTTAATTCCTGCAGTTTCAACAACAGCACGAACAGGGCCACCTGCGATAACTCCAGTACCTGGAGCTGCAGGCTTGAGTAGTACTACTCCTGCTCCGAACTTGCCTGTAACCTCGTGGGGAATTGTTGTTCCCTTGAGAGAAACTTTAATCAAGTTCTTTTTGGCATCCTCTATACCCTTACGGATAGCATCTGGAACTTCTCCTGATTTACCAAGACCGAATCCAACTGAACCATTACCGTCACCAACAACAACAAGAGCCGAAAACTTAAATATGCGACCGCCCTTGACAGTTTTTGAAACACGATTAATGGAAACAACGCGTTCTTGTAAATCCATTGTAGATGCGTCAATCTTAGCCAAAAGTATTCCTCCTTACTGTTTTAGAACTTGAGTCCACCCTCACGGGCACCCTCAGCGAGTTCCTGTACGCGACCATGATATACATAACCACCACGGTCAAAAACAACTTCTGTTATATTTTTTTCTGCTGCTCTAGTAGCAATTAGTTTGCCAACTTGGCGAGCTGCGTCTTTGTTTCCGCCGTAATCCTTGAAATCCTTTTCAACAGTTGATGCAGACACAATTGTTACG
Source organism: Clostridiales bacterium (assembly GCA_012519975.1). Taxonomy (GTDB): domain Bacteria; phylum Bacillota; class Clostridia; order Oscillospirales; family Acutalibacteraceae; genus RZYX01. The sequence continues at coordinate 11,477 of JAAYPE010000024.1, read as the reverse complement.
CCTGTTTCATCATCAATTAATTGAGCATAAATGTGGTTCAGGGAGCGGAAAACATTAAGGCGCGGACACTCTGCTGTGCCAGAAATCTTGCTACGCACTCTTGTGTGGCGCTTTTGGCGAGCCTTATTACTATTTGGCTTATTAACCATTTTGCTTCACTCCTTTTATTTACCGCCCTTACCAGCTTTACCTTCCTTACGGCGAACATATTCGTCAACATACTTGATACCTTTGCCCTTGTAGGGTTCTGGTGGACGCTTTTCGCGAACTTCTGCTGCAAATTGTCCTACTTTTTGCTTGTCAGGACCGGAAATAATGATTTTATTTGGTGTAGGAACATCAATTGTAATGCCTTCAATTTCAGGCATAATAACTTGATGTGAAAAACCAATGTTCATAACAAGATTTGAGCCTTGCTTTGCTACACGGTATCCAACACCATTAACCTCAAGCTCCTTTGAAAAGCCCTTCTCAACACCCTCAACCATATTGAATATGAGTGAGCGAGTAAGACCGTGGAGCGATCTGTTAGTTTTGTTATCATTTGGGCGAGAAACATTAATTTCATTTCCGTCCATAGTAACACTTATATTGTCGTGCACTGTTCTGGTAAGAGTTCCCTTAGGACCTTTTACGGTTACAGTGCTACCATCGATTTTTACCTCGCAACCTGCGGGAACAACGATTGGCTTTCTGCCTATTCGTGACATATCACTGTACCTCCTTACCAGATAAACGCAAGGATTTCGCCGCCAACATTTGCCTTGCGAGCGTCCTTGTCAGTCATAATACCCTGAGATGTTGAAAGAATCGCAATTCCAAGGCCTCTCATAACTCTTGGCATATCTTCAACATTGGTATACATACGCAGACCGGGCTTAGATACTCTGCGTAGACCTGTAATGACCTGTGATTTATTTGGGCCATATTTAAGTTTTATTTCAATCATACCTTGCTTACCGTCATCTTCAACAGTAAAGCTTTTTACATAACCCTCATCAACAAGAATCTGAGCAATCGCTTTCTTCATGTTGGATGCGGGAATCTTAACCGTGTCATGCTTCGCCGCACTAGCGTTGCGTATTCTTGTTAGCATATCGGCTACTGAATCGGTGATTTGCATGCCGTCAACCTCCTTTTTGCAATTGCTCTTTTACCAGCTTGCTTTTCTCACGCCGGGAATTTGTCCCTTGTGTGCAAGTTCTCTAAAACAAATACGACAAACTCCGTACTTGCGAAGATAGGCGTGCGGCCTGCCACAGATTTGGCATCTGTTGTACTGCCTTGTTGAATATTTTGCAGGTCTTGCCTGCTTAACCTTCATTGATTTTTTGGCCACAAATATACCCCCTTATCTTGCAAACGGAGCACCCATAAGTGTGAGTAACTCGCGTGCTTCTTCGTCTGTGTTTGCGGTTGTAACAAAGCAAATGTCCATACCGCGAACTTGATCTATTTTATCGTAATCGATTTCTGGGAAAATAAGCTGTTCTTTAATACCCATAGAGTAATTTCCTCTACCGTCAAAAGAGTTAGGATTAATTCCTCTAAAGTCTCTTACGCGTGGCAAAGAAAGATTGAAGAATCTATCAAGAAACTCATACATTCTCTCACCACGAAGTGTAACCTTAACGCCAATTATCATGCCGTCACGAAGCTTAAAGTTAGCAACCGACTTTTTAGCCTTACAAAGAACAGGTTTTTGACCTGTGATTTGTGTAATGTCACTTACAATTGCATCTATAGCCTTAGTGTTGTCTTTTGCGTCACCGCAACCGACATTAATAACTATCTTATCAAGCTTCGGGATTTGCATTACGCTCTTATAGCCGAACTTTTTCATAAGTGCGGGAGCAACCTCTTTGGCATAGGTATCTTTTAACCTTGACATTGTAATGTCCCTCCCTTATTCAAACTGAGCGAGGCAATCGCTCTTCTTGCAGGTGCGCATTTTTTTACCATTTTTATCAAGTGAGTGTCCAACTCTTGTAGGACGGCCACACTTAGGGCAAATCAATTGAACCTTATCAGCATAAAGAGCACTTTCAGCCTTAATTATACCGCCAGCCTCACCCATTCTGCGAGGCTTAACGTGCTTTGTAATAATGTTGATACCCTCAACAATTACTTTGCCTTCTGTTGGGCTAACTTCAAGCACTTTGCCTTTTTTTCCACGATACTTACCGTTAATAACGATAACCTCATCGCCTGTCTTTACATGAACTTTATTCATATTCTTTGCACCTCCCAATTAAAGTACTTCCGGAGCGAGGCTAAGAATCTTGAGAAAATCTTTGTCTCTAAGTTCTCTTGCGACAGGTCCGAAAATTCTTGTACCTCTGGGATTTTTATCTTCCTTAATAATAACGGCTGCATTTTCATCAAAACGAATGTATGTGCCATCATCGCGGCGTACACCGCTAGCAGTTCTAACGATAACTGCCTTTACAACGTCGCCTTTTTTTACAGTTCCGCCAGCTGTTGCTTTTTTAACTGAAGCAACGATGACATCTCCTATGTTGGCATACCTCCTGCCTGTACCTCCAAGCACACGGATACACATGATCTCCTTAGCACCTGAATTGTCGGCAACCTTGAGGTAACTCTGTTGCTGTATCACAGTGGTTTCCTCCTTTGCTATGCCAATTTACTTGGCCTTTTCGATTATTTCAACTACACGCCATCTCTTGTCTTTAGATAATGGACGAGTTTCCATCACAAGCACACGATCTCCGATTGCACACTCATTAGCTTCATCATGAGCCTTGAGTTTAACCGTGCGGTTAACAATTTTTTTGTAAAGCGGATGCTTTACTCTGTCCTTTACAGAAACGACAACTGTCTTATCCATCTTGTCGCTTGTAACTGTTCCGACTTGAGTTTTTCTAAGATTTCTTTCGCTCATAATATTTTACCTCCCTTTCTCACGCTTCTGATCCGTGAAGTTCGATATCACGCTGAATTGTTTTAATCCTAGCGATGTCTTTCTTAACGGCGCTTATACGCATAGGGTTGTCGAGCTGATTAATTGTCTGCTGAAAACGCAGGTTAAAAAGTTCGTCTTTGAGCTCAATAAGCTTTGTCTCAAGTTCTTCGGCGGACAGTTTCCTAATTTCACTAGCTTTCATTACTGTTCACCGTCCTGTTCTTCCTTAGTTACAAACTTGCATTTTACTGGGAGCTTGTTTGCTGCAAGGCGCATTGCCTCACGAGCGGTTTCTTCATCAACGCCAGCTATTTCAAACATTACTCTACCTGGCTTTACAACTGCAACCCAATACTCTGGAGAGCCTTTACCTGAACCCATTCGAGTTTCGGCTGGTTTCTCTGTTATTGGTTTGTCGGGGAAGATTTTAATCCAAACTTGACCGCCACGCTTAATATAACGAGTCATAGCAATACGAGCTGCCTCTATTTGATTTGAAGTAATCCAAGCTGGCTCTTGAGATACAAGACCAAAATCACCATAGGTAACTGTGTTTCCACGAGTTGCCTTACCCTTCATACGACCTTTTTGCACTTTACGGTGCTTAACTCTCTTAGGTAACAACATTATTTGGCTCCCCCTTCCCTTTTATTTTTACGGCTGCGATTGTCATGAAGAACTTCGCCTTTATAGATCCATACTTTTACGCCAAGACGGCCATATGTTGTATGTGCCTCAGCAAATCCGTAATCTATATCTGCTCTAATTGTTTGTAGTGGAATTGTTCCTTCGTGGTAGCTTTCTGTACGAGCAATTTCTGCACCGCCCAAACGACCTGAAACCTGAGTTTTTATTCCCTTTGCGCCAAGTTTCATAGTTCTTCCGATTGCTTGTTTAAGAGCACGACGGAATGAAACACGTCTTTCAAGCTGTGCTGCGATATTCTCTGCTACTAACTGTGCATTAAGGTCTGGTTGCTTAACTTCGATGATGTTAAGAACAACATCTCTGCCGAGCTTTTTCTCGCAAGTAGCTTTGAGCTTATCTATCTCAGAGCCACCACGACCAATAACCATACCTGGTTTTGCACAATGAATGTTAATGCGAACGCGTTTTGCGTCACGCTCAATTTCAACCTTAGGCACACCAGCTGGAGCAAGTGTCTTTAAGAGGTATTCTCTGATTTCGTGATCTTCAACAAGAGTTGAGCCAAAATCTTCTGGTTTTGCATACCAACGAGATTCCCAGTCTTTAATAACACCGACTCTCAGTCCGGTTGGATTAACTTTCTGTCCCATTTTATAACCTCCTCCTCACTTATTCCGCTTCTTTAAGAACTAGGGTGATGTGCGATGTCTTTTTGTTTATTCTAAAAGCACGACCCTGAGCTCTTGGCCTAATACGCTTGAGGGTTGGTCCCTGGCTAACATAGCACTCGGATATATAAAGATTTGAAACATCCATATCTTTAACCTCTGCGTTTGCTATTGCTGATTTTAAAAGCTTCTCAAGCACTTCACACGCGGCCTTGGGCGTGTGCTTGAGTATTGCCATGGCCTTGTCAGCTGGTTGATTTCTAATAAGATCAAGAACAATTTGAACCTTACGAGGTGCTATTCGCACAAATGTTACCTTCGCTGTAGCTTCCATGTTTACACACTCCTTTCGACCGATTATCTGCCTGATGTTTTGGAGCCTGCATGACCTTTGTAGGTTCTTGTAGGTGCAAACTCTCCAAGTTTGTGTCCAACCATATCCTCTGTTACATACACTGGAACATGCTTGCGTCCGTCGTGAACTGCAAAGGTATGACCAACGAAATCAGGGAATATTGTTGAGCTGCGGCTCCATGTTTTAAGAACGATTTTTTCGCCCTTTTTATTCATTTCTTGAACTTTTGCGAGCAACTTAGGTTGCACGAAAGGTCCTTTTTTAATACTTCTACCCATTTAATCCTTAGCTCCTTTCCACGACTACTTTTCGTTACGGCGTCTTACTATCATGTTGTCGGAACGATTTTTCTTAGCACGAGTCTTGTAGCCGAGAGTAGGTTTACCCCAAGGTGTAACAGGACTTGGAAGACCGATAGGTGCTTTACCCTCACCACCACCGTGTGGGTGATCACATGGGTTCATAGCAGAACCACGAACTGTGGGTCTAATGCCAAGATGACGAGAACGACCAGCCTTACCGATGTTAACATTCTCATGCTCAACATTTCCAACCTGCCCTACTGTTGCAATACAGTTAACAGGAACATAGCGGAGCTCTCCTGAAGGCAAGCGAAGAAGTGCCTTTGTGCCTTCTTTAGCCATAAGCTGTGCTGCGTTACCTGCTGCACGAGCGAGTTGGCCACCTCTGCCTGGATTTAGCTCTACATTGTGAATAAATGTACCAGTTGGAATGTTTGCAAGTGGCAATGCATTTCCTGGCTTGATATCAGCCTTTGTGCCAGACAAAATTGTGTCGCCTACTTTGAGTCCAACAGGAGCAATGATATATCTCTTTTCGCCATCTGTGTATTGAACAAGGGCGATGTGAGCTGAACGGTTTGGGTCATACTCAATAGTGAGCACTGTTGCAGGCATATCTACCTTATCACGCTTAAAGTCAATGATACGGTACTTTCTGCGGTTTCCGCCACCACGATGGCGAACGGTTATTCTTCCGTAGCTGTTACGACCTGCACTTTTTTTGAGAGGTACTAGCAAGCTTCTCTCTGGTGCAACCTTAGACAGCTCGGAGTAATCAACAACCGACATATTTCGCCTAGCGTTTGTAGTCGGCTTGTATACTTTAATCGACATTTTTTGTTCACACTCCTCTAAGTGACTTTGCGGAGATGTCATTCTCCATACCTCATCACCGGGTTTAAATCTTTATTTAACGATTACATCATACCATCAAAGAAATCGATAGTTTTTGAATCTTCTGTTAGAGTTACAACAGCCTTTTTCCAAGATGCTGTGTATCCCTCAAAACGACCTTGACGGCGAAGTTTGCCTCTAACATTTAAGGTATTCACCTTTTCAACTTCAACGCCAAATAGTTGTTCTACAGCTTTTGCAATCTCAATCTTGTTTGCATCTTTAGCTACTTTGAAAGTGTACTTTCTCATAGCAGTGTTTATCATACTTTCCTCTGTGATAATCGGACGGAGGATTATGTCCTGTGCTAATCTACTCATGCATATACCTCCTCGATTTTTGCGACTGAATCTTTAAGAACTACAAGTGTGTCGCAATTAAGAATGTCATAAACACTAAGTGTATTTACAAGTGTTGTTTTAACTCCTGTAATGTTACGAGCGCTCTTATAAATTGTTTCGTCCTTTTCTGGAAGAACGATAAGAGTTTTCTTACCAGTGTTAAGGTTTGAAAGAAGGTTTACAACTTCTTTTGTTTTGATAGCGTCCATTTTGAAGCCGTCAAGAACTAGAAGGTTTTCTTCAGCAACTTTATCAGAAAGAGCTGACTTCATTGCAAGTCTTCTAACCTTTTTATTGATTGAAAATCCATATTCACGAGGCTTTGGACCGTGAGCGATACCGCCATGTGTCCATTGTGGTGAACGGATTGAGCCTTGTCTTGCACGGCCTGTTCCTTTTTGTCTCCACGGCTTTCTGCCGCCTCCTCTAACCTCAGCGCGTGTAAGGGTCGATTGAGTGCCCTGACGCTGATTTGCCAGATAGTTTACTACTACAAGATGCATAGCAGACTGATTAGGCTCGATTCCAAAAATCTCATCACTGAGACCCATTGTCGAAGTCTTTTTGCCCGCTGCATCGAAAACTGCTACGTTAGGCATAACTTACTCTCCTCCCCTTACGCTTTCTTAATGCTGTCAGCGATAACAACAATTCCGCCCTTAGGACCTGGGATAGCACCCTTAACTGCGATAAGATTGTTTTCTGCGTCAACCTTGACAACATCCAAATTTTGTATTGTTACTCTCTCGGCTCCAAGATGACCAGCCATCTTCTTGCCTTTTATGACTTTACCTGGGTCTGCACAAGCACCGATTGAACCGCCGCGTCTTGCGTTTGGTCCTGTACCGTGCGACTCTTTAAGCCTTGAAAATCCCCATCTTTTGATTACGCCTGCGGTACCTTTACCTTTGCTGGTGCCAACAACATCAACTTTGTCGCCAACTTCAAAAGTGTCTGCTTTAAGAATATCTCCAACATTTACGCTGTCACAATCCTTAAATCTAAACTCTTTAAGTACCTTCTTAGGTGCAACATCTGATTTTGCGAAGTGACCTTTTTGGGGTTTGTTAACTCTTTGTGCTTTTACATCTCCAAAACCAATTTGAACAGCGGCATAGCCATCGTTTTCAACTGTTTTCTTTTGTGTTACTGCACAAGGACCTGCTTGAATGACTGTTACAGGGATAACATTTCCCTTTTCGTCAAAAAGCTGTGTCATACCGACTTTTTTTCCGATAAGACCTTTTTGCATAATACCTTTCCTCCTTCGGTTATTGGTTGACTTACGCCAACTTGACCTTTTGATGTGAAGAATACAAGATTAGATTTTAATCTCTACTTCAACACCGGCTGGAAGCTCAAGACTTGTCAGTGCCTCAACTGTTTTGTTTGATGGTCTGAGGATGTCTATAAGCCTTTTGTGTGTTCTTTGCTCAAACTGCTCACGAGCGTCCTTATGTTTGTGGACTGAGCGAAGGACTGTTACAACTTCCTTTTCTGTTGGAAGTGGAACAGGACCTGAAACCTTTGCACCGGTACGTTTAGCAGTTTCGATGATTCTTTCCGATGCTTTGTCAACAAGGTTGTGGTCGTAACCTTTGAGTCTGATTCTGATTTTTTCCTTTGTTGCCATGATAAAGCCTCCTTGATAATGGCGGGCCTTGCTAAAATTCCAACACTCACCCGGGTGTTCCAACCCGATGCATTTAAAAAACCGGATAAACTGATTATCAGTCCGGGGTTGGCATTAAAGCTACGGCACTTACTCTTCCGAAACCCAAGAAAAGCTTGTACCTGTATAATTTCGCCCGGTTTAAAAATCGGACATACTCCGCAGAAATTTCCCGTCTCTGGGACGGCTACCTCCTGCATCAACGCATATCTGTGCTCTTATTTAAAGCACGCCTAAGTATTCTAGCATATGTTTTGAGTAAAAGCAACAAATTTTTGAAATTATTTTTAGCAAAATGACATTTATTTTTTTGATACAAAATGTAGTGTTGTTTTTATATTTTAAACACAAAATATGCTTTAATCTTATTTAAAAATTTTCCCTATATTATATATGGTATAGAGATTTGTAAAAAAGCAAAAAATCACTCAGATATTAATGGACTAATTTTTAATATCCAAGTGATCATCAAAATTATTGATTTAAAACTTTTTTTGCAACATCAACTGATTCTTTTGCGTCCTTTGCATAAAAATCCGCACCAATTGTTTTTGCATACTCTGGAGTTAACACTGCTCCGCCAACAACAGTTTTGCAATCTGCGTTGTTATCCTTTAGCAGTTTTATTGTTTCCTCCATACTTTTTAGGGTAGTGGTCATTAGAGCGCTAAGCCCTACAAGCTTTGCATTGTGAGTGTTTACAGCATCTAAAACCGCACTTGGTTCAACATTGTTTCCCAAATCTATAACAGTGTAGCCATAATTTTCGAGCAGAACCTTTACAATATTTTTTCCAATATCGTGAACATCGCCCTTTACCGTTGCCAGAACAATTTTACCCTTGCTTACCGGTGCTTTATTTTCATTAATCAATTTTATTTTTATTTCTTCAAATGCTACTTGTGCCGCCTTTGCACTTTGAATAAGCTGTGGCAAAAATAATGTGCCTTTCTCAAATTCGTCGCCCACAATATCAAGCGCCGGTATTAGCATTTCGTTTATAATTTGCATAACATCATAAGTTTCTAAAAGCTGTTTTGTAAGCCTTTGTGCGTCACCTTTAAGACCTTTTTGCACTGCCTCTTTTAGCGTTATGTCATTTAATTTTATCTCTTGCACAGGTGCTTTATTTTGGCTAGTATACGCCTTAATATAATTTGTACAGTTTTCATCCGCCCCTATTAGCAGTCTAAATGCTCTTACTGCACCTGTCATTGACTCTGCGTTGGGATTAATTATTGGCAAGTCTAGTCCACTTTGCATTGCCATTGTCAAAAATGTACTATTTACCATTTCTCTGCACGGAAGTCCAAAAGAAATATTTGAAACACCCAAAACAGTTTTAAGCCCCATTTTATTTTTTACAATGCTTAGTGCCTCTAGCGTTTGGGTTGCTTGCTCTTGCTGTGCCGAAGCCGTAAGCGTTAAGCAGTCTATGTACACATCTCTTTTTGGAATACCGTATTTTTGTGCCGAGTCTAAAATTCTTTGTGCAATTTCCACTCTCTCTTGCGCTGTTTTCGGTATTCCTTTTTCATCAAGCGTTAGTCCTACAACTGACGCTCCATATTTTGCAACAATCGGCAATATTGTATCAATAGATTTTTGCTCGCCGTTTACTGAGTTTACAATCGCCTTACCTTGATATATTCTAAGCGCACTTTCAATCGCTTTTGGGTCTGACGAATCTATTTGCAGTGGAGTGTCTACAATCTCTTGTAGTTCCATAACTGTTTTTGTGAGCATTTCTCGCTCATCAATTTCAGGCAACCCAACATTAACATCCAATATATCCGCCCCTGCCGAAACCTGTTCTAAAGCTTGGGACAAAATATAGTTTGTATCATTTTCTATAAGGGCTTGTTTAAATCTTTTTTTACCTGTTGGATTTATTCTTTCTCCGATTATTTTAGGGCAGTCGATAACAACGGTTTTACTGCTTGAGCATACCGCACTTGGAATTTCACACTGTGGTTTTTGATATTTTTTATCATCAAGCATTTGCTTTAAAAGTTTTATGTATTCTGGAGTTGTACCGCAACATCCACCCACTATTTTTATCCCGCTCGAAACAATTTTTTCTATACTTTTTGAAAAATCCTGTGCCGACACATCATAGTCATCACTGTTTGGGTCTGGCAAACCTGCATTTGGCTTTACAACAATCGGCAAATCTGTCCACCTTGCAAGCTCTTCTACTATTGGTGGCAAATCATCTGGGCCTATTGAGCAATTTATTCCAATAGCATTTGCTCCCAGACCTTGCAATGTTTGTGCCATTGCGGGAATACTACACCCTGTGAATGTTCTCATATTTTTTTCAAATGTCATTGTGCAAATTACAGGCTTATCGCTATTTTCTTTTACCGCAAGCAGTGCAGCCCTTATTTCACCTAGTTGCGTCATCGTTTCAATTACAATAACATCTGCATCTTTTCCTGCTATTACTTGCTCTTTAAAGACTTCATAAGCCTGCTCAAAGCTCATCGTTCCAGATGGCAATAGCATTTGCCCCGTTGGACCTATGTCAAGAGCTACGAGTGTGTTTGTACCCTCGCACGCCTTTTTTGCATTATTAACCGAGGCGCTTACAACCTCTTGCACGCTATAGCCACATCCCTTTAGCTTTTCTGCGTTAGCTCCAAATGTGTTTGCATAAATTATATCTGCACCAGCATCTATATATTGCTTATGAATATCAACAATCTTGCGACTCTCTGTTATTGATAAAAGCTCTGGAATTGCACCAATTTTTAAACCGCTCTTTTGAAGCATTGTTCCCATTGCTCCATCAAGTATTACGAATTCTTTTTTTAGCAGTGTGTTAAAGTCCACAGTATTCGCCTCTTTTTCTTTTTTCACATTTTTCTTTTATTTCACATTCATCGCACAAGGTTATGTTTTCAATCTTGCTTTCTGAAAGTCCAATAACTGCCGTTACTGATTTTCTGGGCGTTAGCATATCACCGTGCGTAACAAAAAGACCTATTTTTCTTTGTGCATCCATAACAGCAAGCCAATCTCTTTCAATGCTTAAGGGTAAATCGCCGTATCCTGGGGAAAATCTATTTGTAGTTGAGTAGTCACTGTATTCTTTTTTTATTTCTTCCTCAACCTCATCGCAAAGCTGTTCAACCACTGCACTTGCAAGGCTGTCGAGCATAACTGCGTCTACCAAATCCTCAACCTGAGCTTTTTTAATTAGTTTGTCAACATCAGCAGAAATCGTTGCGCACATCAGTACTGCTTTATCGCAATAATACAAATGCTTTGCTATTGACTCGCCGCTAAGAACCAAATCGCAATCCTTTAGTGCAACCTTATCTTCCATTTTTATTAAATCAAAGCATTTATAAATATATCGGGGCTTTATAACTTTCAACAATTCTTTTTCATTTTTCTCTAAAGCAATTAAAGTATCATAGGTCGGCTCTTCATCTAAATAACCTAAATACCTAAGTGCTTCATTTTTATTAATCGAATGAATTTCAATCATTACTACCCCTACCTTTTTTAAAAATTTTATATACCATATTATATAATGTAATGCGTTTGCTTTAACTGTAAAAATATTATAGTAAAATAAAATAAAAAAAGCAAAGTTTTTTTATTTTGTAATTAAGATGCAGTATTATTAAATAATGCTATATTAATCAATTTTAATAACTGTA
>JAAYPE010000023.1 GCA_012519975.1 Clostridiales bacterium | reverse complement strand
TATTAAATTTATTTGCTTTGGTTATCTTGACAAGTCCTAACTCTATATGCTATACTCTTTTTTAGGAGTACGAAAGGAGTATTTTTTATGGCTATTGGAGAAAGAATTCGTTTTTTCAGAAATTTAAAAGGTATGACTCAAAAATATCTCGGTATGCAGGTGGGCTTTCCGGAGAAAACTGCTGACATTCGTATGGCACAGTATGAATCCGGCAGCAGAACGCCTAAAACTGATTTAACAAACAATCTTGCAAATGTATTCGGTGTATCGACAAGTGCTTTAACTGTGCCGGATATTGACAGTTACAACGGCTTAATGCACACGCTGTTTACTCTTGAAGATTTATATGGCTTCCGTATTGATAAACTTGATGACGAGCTTTGCATACGACTTGATAAGGGTATGGGAACAAATTATCTTACAATGTTTGATATGTTTTCCGCTTGGCAGGAACAAGCAGAAAAACTTAAAAACGGCGAAATCACGAAAGAGGAATACGATAACTGGAGATATAACTATCCCGAAAGCGTCGCTTTCAATTCTCGTAAGGAGGGATAAAAATGCCTGTAGTAAATGTTAATTTACTAGTTGACGAAAAGACATACGCTGCTGTTCAAGCCGGAGTTTTAGAACTCTGCGGTATGGCGAAAAATATTGACAACAAACGAGTTGCAAAGCATATTCCCGCTGTTGCAGATGCTGCTAAAGAAGGTGCAGTTAAGGCTATTGATTTTATTCGTGTTCATAAAAAGGGTACTGTTATTGTTAGTGGAATTCTCATAATAGGTAGTGCTGTTGCCGGTGCCATCGGTTACATTGCAACCCGTGATAAAAGAAACCTCGAAAAGCGATTTGCCCAAAATCTTCAGATTTATTTAGATACCGCAAAAGATGGCAAACTAACTGTGGAAATTTTAGATAATTTAATAAACTCCCTTGATGGACTTTCAAATGACGATCCTTCTAAGGCAGTAAACTTGAAAATCACGCCTTCCCAATTTAGTGATTTGATACAAAACATATTTGATTACACCGTATGTTTGGCTGAAGCAAATAATATAAGTCCGACACTTATTAGCAAGCCCAAGATTTTGAAGGAAAAAAACTATTCCGATCTACAATACTATTTGAATATGCAAAAAACTATTTTTGAGCAAGTCGCTTAAAACAAGCATAGAAAAAAGGCATTACCGACTGCAAAAGTCAGTAATGCCTTTTATAGTATTAAGATAATTGTACCTGCAAACCGATAGAACATTTAGAATAAAGTCGTTTTATGGTTTGCTATCATTTTGCTATCAAATCAAGGAATAAAGAGCCGAAAGCCCAGTATTTATGCAGGTTTGTGCTACCCTTGATATTATTCCCACTCAATCGTTGCGGGGGGTTTTGATGTTATATCGTACACGACTCTATTTATATGTTCTACTTCGTTTGTGATACGGGTTGATGTTTTTGCTAGTATTTTATATGGGATTTGTGCCCACTGTGCAGTCATAAAGTCTGATGTTATTACTGCACGCAATGCTACTGTATAGTCATAAGTTCTTGCATCGTTTTTTACACCAACGCTTTTTATGTCTGTTAGCACTGCAAAATACTGCCCTATCTCTTTTTCAAGCCCTGCGTTTGCAACTTCTTCTCTAAAAATTGCATCTGCCTCACGAAGAATATCTAGCCTATCCTTTGTTATTCCTCCCATAACTCTAACTGCAAGTCCGGGTCCTGGGAACGGCTGACGCCAAACAAGGTCCTCAGGAATTCCAAGCTCTATTCCTGCTTTTCTTACCTCATCTTTAAACAAATCTCTAAGTGGTTCAACAATGCCCTTAAAATCAATATCCTCCGGAAGCCCTCCAACATTGTGGTGGCTTTTGATTACTGCATTGTCACCCACACCGCTCTCGATAATATCTGGATAGATTGTTCCCTGAACTAAATAATCCATTTTACCAAGCTTTGACGACTCTTCTTCAAAAACTCTTATAAATTCTTCGCCAATGATTTTACGCTTTCTCTCAGGGTCGGTTACACCTGCAAGCTTACCTAAAAATCTATCCTGAGCATTTACTCGGATTAAATTCATATCAAACTGCTGTTTAAACACCTGCTCTACAGTGTCGCCCTCATCTTTACGCAAAAGCCCGTGGTCTACAAAAATACAGGTCAAATTCTTGCCAATTGCTTTATGCAACATAACTGCAGCAACCGAACTATCAACACCACCAGACAGGGCGCAAAGCACCTTACTGTCTGACAACTCGCTTTTATATTTCCCTATAGAATCATTGACAAAATCTGCCATAACCCAGTCGCCAGAGCAACCACAAATTTCAAAAAGGAAGTTTTTAAGAATCTGCTTGCCGTACTCTGTGCTTGTTACCTCTGGATGAAACTGAATAGCAAAAACATTTTTTTGCTTATTCTCCATTGCTGCACAAGGACAAACCTTTGTTGTTGCCGTTACTCTGTATCCATTTGGAACATTAACTGTATACTCGCTATAGTTTACATAACAACTAATTTGCGACGGAACATCTTTAAAAAGCTTGCTTTTTTGTGTGCTTACATCGACATTTCCACACTCATTGCTAACGCTTTGTATTTCACCTTGCTCTAGACTAGCAATTAGTTGCGCGCCATATCCAATGCCAAGCACGGGGATACCTAGGTTTAAAATTTCGGCTACATATCGTGGAGAATTGTCATCACGAACGCTCCTTTGACCGCCTGTAAAAATTATACCCTTGTATCCTTTTTCTTTTATTTTTTCTATAGGTGTTGTGAATGGTAAAACCTGTGCTAAAACATTTTGTTCTCTGACTTTGCGGGCAACAAGCTGATTGTATTGTCCTCCAAAATCAAGTACCAATATTGACTCATGCATAAACAGAAAACCCCTTGTTATCTAAGTATTATTTCTTCTCTTTTTGGTCCATTGGTAACCATTTTAATAGGTACTTCTATTTCTTTTTCAATAAACTTAATATATTCTTGTGTTTCTACTGGGAGCTTATCAAACTCTCTGATTCCTCTGATATCTGTTTTCCAACCTTTAAAGGTTTTAAGCACTGGCTTTGCCTTTTCAAGCTTTGGAGTAACAGGGAAATCCCTGGTTACCTCCCCATCAATTTCATAGCCTACGCATACTTTAATTTCATCAAGATATGAAAGGCAATCAAGAGCTGTAAGCACTGCTTGTGTTGCTCCTTGACACGCACAACCATAGCGAGTTGCAACACAATCAAACCAACCCATACGGCGAGGTCTTCCTGTTGTTGCGCCATATTCGCCGGCATCGCCACCGTTTTCACGCATTTGGTGTGCTTCTTCGCCAAAAATTTCGCTTACGAATGCACCTGTGCCAACACAGCTTGAATATGATTTTGTAACTGCGATAATCTCGTTTATTTCATAAGGAGGGATTCCCGCTCCAACAGTGCCATATCCTGCGAGTGTTGACGATGATGTTGTCATTGGATAAATTCCTGCATCTGGGTCACGAAGCGAGCCTAGCTGACCCTCAAGCAACACTTTTTTGCCATCTTTTATTGCTTGCCTTACATATGTTGTAGTGTCAGCAACATATGGTCTAATCAATTCTCTATACTCTACTAATGTGTTAAAAAGTTCGTCAGTATCAATTAGTGGTTTGTTATAAATATGCTCAAGAATAAGGTTTTTTACTTCGCATACATTTTTAATCTTTTCTTTGAGATATTCATCATCATAAAGCTCACAAACCTGAAAACCTATTTTTGCATATTTATCTGAATAAAATGGAGCGATGCCTGATTTTGTTGAGCCAAATTTTTTGTCTCCCAAGCGCTCTTCTTCATATTCGTCAAACAAGACATGATATGGCATTACAATTTGTGCACGCTCAGACACCATAACTTGCGGATCTGGAACGCCTTTTTCTTTAATTGAATTTAACTCATCTACAAACTTGTTAATATCTAGCGCCACGCCGTTTCCGATAATATTTACAGTATTTGGACTGCAAATTCCAGAAGGCATAAGGTGAAGTGAAAGCTTGCCATATTCATTTATAATGGTGTGGCCTGCGTTTGCACCGCCTTGAAAGCGAATAATAACATCGGACGAAGTTGCAAGTAAATCAGTGATTTTACCCTTACCCTCGTCTCCCCAGTTTGCTCCTACAATTGCTCTAACCAACTAAAGCACCTCCGAATATTTTTACAAAAAGATGTATTTTTGATTAAACATTTATTTCAATATCTATTCCAAGCAAGTGGTCATACTTTTCTAAAATTGGCTTTATCTGCTCTTCTACAAACTCTTTTGTTTGCATTGGTGCTCTGCCAACAAAGTTTGATGGTTTCATAACTGCTTTTAGTTCGTCTAGTGTCATTCCAAAGGATTCGTCTGCCGCTATTCTTTCTAGCAAGTCATTTTCCCCGCCCTGCTCTTTAACGACCTTACCCGCTTCCATTGAATGAACACGGATTTTTTCGTGTAGCTCTTGCCTGTCTCCACCTTTTTTTACGGCTGTCATCATAATATTTTCAGTTGCCATAAATGGTAGCTCAGACATCAAGCGTTTTTCGATAATTTTTGGATAAACTACAAGCCCTGTTACTACATTTATATAAAGCTCTAGAACTGCATCAATCGCAAGAAACGACTCTGCCACGCTAATTCTCTTGTTTGCTGAATCATCAAGAGTTCTCTCAAACCACTGTGTAGATGCTGTCATTGCTGGGTTTTGAGCATTCGCAATAACATATCTGGAAAGGGATGTTATTCTCTCGCTTCTCATCGGATTGCGTTTATAAGCCATTGCAGATGAACCGATTTGATTTTTTTCAAATGGCTCTTCAACTTCTTTTAAGTGTTGCAAAAGACGCAAATCATTTGAGAATTTTGACGCAGACTGTGCAATTCCGCTAAGCGTTGCAAGAACTTGATAATCTAACTTTCTTGGATATGTTTGACCAGAAACTGCAAAGCAATCTGTAAATCCCATTTTGTTGGCAATTTTTTTATCAAGTTGTTTTATCTTTTCCTCATCGCCATCAAAAAGCTCTACAAAGCTTGCTTGTGTTCCTGTTGTGCCTTTTGAGCCTAGTAGCTTCATACAGCTAAGCTGGTATTCAACCGCAGAAAAATCAAGCAACAAATCTTGCAACCAAAGGCTTGCCCTTTTGCCGACCGTTGTAGGCTGTGCTGGCTGAAAATGTGTAAAGCCGAGGCAAGGCAAATCTTTGTATTCTATCGCGAATTCTGAGAGTCTGTCTAAAAGATTTACGAGTTTCTTTTGTACAAGGGTGAGTCCTTGTGTCATTGTTATTATATCTGTATTGTCACCAACATAGCAAGATGTTGCGCCCAAATGAATAATTGGCTTTGCCTTTGGGCATTGCTCACCATAAGCGTGAACATGAGCCATAACGTCGTGGCGAACAAGCTTTTCGTGCTTTGCTGCAACCTCGTAATTTACATCATCCTTGTACTCTTTAAGCTCCTCAATTTGCTCATCAGTAATGTTAAGGCCTAGCTCTTGTTCTGATTCTGCTAGAGCTATCCAAAGCTTTCGCCACGTTCTAAATTTAAAATCGGGCGAAAATATGTATTTCATCTCAGCACTTGAATAGCGTGAATTAAGGGGACTCTCATAAATATCTTTAGCCATCTTTTGTAGTTCCTCTCCCTATCTCTATTGGATAATCTCCTGTAAAACAGGCATCACAATATGTCTTTTTATCTGTATCTATAAGCTTGCCTAGGCAATCTTTGCTTAAAAAACTTAAACTGTCTGCCCCGATTAGCTTGCACAATTGCTCGACTGAGTTATGATTTGATGTAAGCTCTTCACGGGTTGGAATATCTGTTCCAAAATAGCACGGGTAATGAAGTGTTGGCGAGCTAATTCTAACATGAACCTGTGTGGCTCCCGCATTTTTAAGCGCCTTTATAATGTTTGCGCTAGTAGAGCCTCTAACTATTGAGTCGTCCACCATTATTATTCGCTTACCCTCAACTACTTGTTTTAAAACATTTAGTTTAATTCCTATGCTTGTCATTCGCTCACTTTGATTGGGCTTTATAAATGTTCTGCCCACATAGTTGTTGCGTGTAAACCCTATACCATAAGGAATTCCACTCTCATTTGCGTAACCTATTGCAGCGTCAAGCCCTGAATCTGGAACGCCAATTACAAGGTCTGCATCAACGGGATTTTGGTGCGCTAATAATTGCCCTGCTTTGAGCCTTGCCTCGTGGACTGGTATTTTGTCAATTATGCTATCAGGTCTTGCAAAATAAATATATTCAAACATACATATATTGCGTTTGCCACTACAATTTTCTTTAAGGCTATTTATCCCTTTAGAATTAATTGCTATAACTTCACCTGGCTCAATATCACGAACAAAGTCTGCACCAACAGAGTCAAGCGCACAAGTTTCCGACGCTACTACATATGAGTTGCCCTTTTTGCCCAAAGCCAAAGGACGAAAACCGTTAGGGTCCCTTGCAGCTATAAGCTTTGTTGGGCTAATTACAACGAATGAGTACGCTCCCTTTAGCCTTTTTGTTGCCCTTTGAACTGCAACCTCAATGCTTGGTGAATTTATTCGCTCCTGTGCTATTACTTGTGCAATAACCTCTGAATCAACGGTTGTGTGAAACATTGCCCCGTGCTGAGATAGCTCTTGTCTTATATCGTCAGCATTTGTAAGGCTACCGTTATGTGCTATTGCAATTCTACCGTTTCTATGACCTATTAAAAGTGGTTGTGCATTTTGGGATACATTTTCTCCTGACACTGGATATCTAACGTGGCCTATTGCAATTTGACCTTTGAGAGAATCTAAAACATCGTCGCTAAAAACCTCTCCTACCAGCCCTTTGCCTTTTTGGCTTGTTATTACTCCCATATCACTAACCGCTATTCCACAACTACCTTGCCCTCTATGCTGTAGCGCATAAAGCCCTAGGTAAGTTGCCATTGCAGGTTTTATTAAGTCATCACCGTATATTCCAAAAACTCCGCACTCTTCGTGCAATGTATCAAACGGAACATCCGTATATAGCACAATACCACCCCAGAAAAATATAAAGTATTATTAGTTTTTTATTTAAGGCCAAGTCTTTTTGCCATTTCCTCATAAGCTTCTTCAACACTGCCCATATCTCTACGGAAGCGGTCCTTGTCAAGCTTTTCTTTTGTATCCATATCCCAAAAACGGCAAGTATCTGGTGAAATCTCGTCGGCTAAAATTACTTTGCCTTTGTAGCGACCAAATTCAACCTTAAAGTCGATTAGCTCAACATTTTTTGTAGCCAAGTAATCTTTCATTATTTCATTAATTTTTACTGCCATATTTTTAACTGCATCTATTTCTTCCTTAGTTGCAAAACCACAAGCAAGAGCGTGAGAATCGTTTATCATTGGATCTCCCAACGAATCATCTTTGTATGAAAATTCAACAACAGGGCAAAGTAGCTCCTGACCTTCTTTGAGGCCTAGTCTTTTTGCCATTGAGCCTGCAGCTCTGTTGCGAACAATAACTTCAAGCGGAATAATTTCTACTTTTTTTACTGCTGTTTCTCTATCGCTAAGTTCTTCTACAAGGTGTGTTTCAATGCCGTGCTTTTCAATCATTTCACACATAAAGTTAGACATCTTATTGTTGATTACACCTTTGCCATAGATTGTGCCTTTTTTAAGTCCATTAAATGCTGTTGCATCGTCCTTATAATCTACAATCAACACATCTTCTACATCGGTTAGATAAACTTTTTTTGCTTTTCCTTCATACAACATCTCAAGCTTTTGCATAATAAATCCTCCAAAATACATTTACAAAATTAGAATTTTGCGTTTTTTATTCTTTCAACGGCCTCGAGCGTCTTTTCCGCACTGCCAAAGCCCGTTAGTCTAAAAAACCCCTCGCCGGCAGGGCCAAAGCCTGAGCCTGGTGTTCCTACTACTTGTGTTTTTTCAAGCAACACATCAAAAAAGTCCCACGATGTCATACCGTCTGGCACTTTAAACCACGCATAAGGCGAGTTTACAGCACCCCAAACAGTAAATCCAGCATCCTTTAATCCGTCGCTAATTACCTTTGCATTGTTTCTGTAATAATCAATATTTTGTTTTACTTGTGCCATTCCCTGTTCGCTATAAATTGCTTCTGCTGCGCGCTGAGTTATATATGACACGCCGTTGAATTTTGTAGCCTGTCTGCGTGCCCAAAGATTGTTTAGAGAAACATCTCCACACATAAGCTCTTTTGGAATAACTGTATAAGCACAACGAACACCTGTAAATCCAGCCGTTTTTGAAAAGCTACGAAATTCAATAGCGCAGGTTTTTGCACCCTCAATTTCAAAAATACTGCGTGGCAAATCATCCTGAGAAATAAAAGCTTCATACGCCGCGTCGTAAAGGATTACGCTACCATTTTTGTTTGCATAGTCAACCCATTTTTTAAGCTCTTGTTTGCTTGCCGCCATTCCTGTTGGATTGTTTGGAAAGCAAAGATAAATTAGGTCTACTTTTTCTGTTGGCAATTCTGGAAGAAAATCATTTTCAGCAGTGCAATTAAGGTATACAAACTTGCTCCATCTACCGCTTGGCAACACATCGCCCGCTCTGCCCGCCATAACATTTGTATCAACATAGACAGGATAAATAGGGTCGCAAACTGCAACAACATTATCAACACTGAAAATATCGCCGATATTGCCAGTGTCGCTCTTTGCACCGTCGCTCAAAAAGATTTCATCAACATCTATATCAATGCCTCTTGATGTAAAATCATATTCCCTTATTTTTTCTAAAATAAAATCCATACCGTGCTCTGGTGGATAACCACGAAAAGTACTCTCGTTGCCCATTTCATCCACTGCCTTGTGCATAGCGTCAATTGATGCTTGTGGCAATGGCCTTGTAACATCACCAATGCCAAGCCTTATAATTTGTGCGTTTGGGTTTGAGTCGCTATACTCTTTTACCTTTTTTGCAATTGTTGAAAAAAGGTAACTACTTTGAAGTTTTAAGAAGTTTTCATTAATCTTCAATTTTTCCCACTCCTTATAAAATATTATATATCAATTTCTCCTGTAAAGACGGTTGTGGCAGGCCCTGTCATAAACACATTGTTTGACTCACTGTCCCACCTAATTACAAGCTCGCCACCAAGGAGAATCACTTTTATATCCACATCTTTTTTACAATGCCCACAAAGAATACTTGCAACAACACTAGCACAAGCTCCTGTTCCACAGGCAAGAGTTTCTCCCGAACCTCTCTCCCACACTCGCATTTTAATTGTATTATCATCAACAAGCTCTACAAACTCGGTGTTTATTCTATCAGGAAAAGCTTTAAAATTCTCAAAGTCTGGCCCGATATTTTCAAGCTTTAAATCGTCAACATTTGGAACGAAAGTAACACAATGCGGATTGCCCATAGAAACACAAGTTACAAAAACATCAACACAGGCTACATTTATATTTTTATTTACAACCATTTCACCGTCAAATGTTGTTGGAATATCCTTTGCATTAAGGATTGGTTGCCCCATATTAACAGTTGCACTCGTTACCTTATCGTTTTTCGTTTTTACCTTTATATATTTAATTCCACTCAAAGTTTCAATTGCAACTTCTTTTTTGCTAGTCATTTTATTATCATAAACATATTTTGCAACGCATCTAATTGCATTGCCACACATTTTGCCCTGAGAGCCATCTGCGTTATACATATCCATCTTAAAATCTGCAACCTGTGACGGAAGGATAAGCACCAAACCGTCTGAGCCTATTCCAAAATGGCGGTCACTGATTTGCTTTGCCTTTTGCCCTATATTATCAAGCTTTTGCTCAAAGCAATTTACATACACATAGTCATTACCTGCACCATGCATTTTTGTAAAAATCATATCTGTCCCCCTCTATACACAACACTTTAAAAACACTTTTGCCTTTGCAGAAAAGGCGAAACAATTATACCATTATGGCGCTTAATAAATCAAGAGCAATAATATCACTATATATCTTTTTTTGAACTATATTATATTTATTTTGACTAACATTATCATTACAACTGTTATTTTGACAGTTGATACAATGTTTTGCACCACAATAATTGTAACTTTTGCTATTATTCATTTTTATATAAAATCCGTGTTGAAATTAGAAGAATGTTGTGTTAAACTTTATTTTTAGTAGCGAGGGATTTTATAGTTTTGTAGGATTTTTCAATACTTGTATTTATATACATTATAATAAATGGTTAGTTCTAGTCTATTTTTTGGAAAGGCATGGTGAAGCTTTAGTGTCTGCGTTTTTAGTATTTGAAGACGGCACAATGTATGAGGGCACAGCAAGAGGCGCTTTTAAAGAAACAGTTTGTGAGATTGTTTTTAACACCTCTATGACTGGCTATTTAGAAATTTTAACAGACCCGTCGTATGCGGGGCAGGGTATTGTGATGACTTACCCTATGATTGGTAATTATGGTATTACCCGTGAAGATTTTGAATCTATCCGTTTTCAACCGTGTGCTTTTATTGTTCATGAAATTTGTGATAATCCTTCTAACTTTCGTTGCGACATAGCTCTTGAAGAAGCTCTTGTTGAATTTGGCATTCCTTGCCTTGCGGGTATTGATACTCGTTCAATTGTAAAAAAACTCCGTGGTAGCGGAACAATGCGTGGCATTTTAACCGATGATGTTTCGGATATGCCACGCCTTTTTGAAAAAATAAGCTCTTTTAGTCCATCAAATCTTGTAGAATCGGTTAGCACTACCAATAAAAACATCATAGGTGCTGACAATAGTGGGTATAAAATTGCCCTTATGGATTTTGGAGCAAAACGAAATATTGCAAACTCACTTGCGAAAAAAGATTGCATTATTACTGAGTATCCGCACTCCACTAGTGCAAAAGAAATTCTAAAGGGCAAGCCAGACGGAATTGTTCTAAGTAGTGGCCCTGGAAATCCTGCCGATTGTGAGGATATTTTAAAAGAGATTGGCGAGATTGCAGACTCTGGAATTCCTATTTTTGCAATAGGTCTAGGTCATCAACTTCTTGCCTTGTCGCAAGGTGGCAAAATCGAAAAAATGAGCCATGGGCATAGAGGTAACAGTTATCCTGTTAAGTTTCTTGACAAAGACAGGACTTATCTTTCATCGCAAAATCACGGGTTTGCAGTTTCTTCAAAGGATTTGCCAAACGGTGCTAGGGCAAACTGCATTAATGTAAATGACCTGTCTGTTGAGGGGCTAGTTTATGAAGGCAAGCCAATTCTTAGCGTTCAGTTTTATCCTGATGCTTCGCCCGGCCCTCACGATACTTCGTTCTTGTTTGATGAGTTTTTACAAATTGTTAAAAAGGGGTGCGCACAATGATTGATAAAAGCATAAAAAAAGTTATGGTCATTGGCTCTGGCCCTATTGTTATTGGTCAAGCTGCCGAGTTTGACTACGCCGGTACACAGGCTTGCCGTTCACTGCGTGAAGAGGGTGTCGAAGTCGTTCTTGTAAACTCAAACCCTGCCACGATTATGACGGACAAGGACATTGCTGACAAAGTTTATATCGAGCCTCTTACAATTCCAACTGTTACAAAAATTATCGAAATAGAAAAGCCAGACTCAATTCTTCCAACACTTGGCGGTCAAACAGGACTCAACCTTGCAATGGAACTTGAGGAGCTTGGTATTCTTGAAAAAAATAATGTAACCCTTATCGGTATTTCTTCAAAAACCATTAAAATGGCGGAGGACAGGCAAGAGTTTAAAGATACTATGGAGCGTATCGGTGAGCCTTGCATAGATTCTCTTGTTGTTGAAACGGTAAAGGACGCTGTTGATTTTTCTGCAAAAATTGGCTACCCAATTATCGTAAGACCTGCTTACACACTTGGTGGAACAGGTGGCGGTATTGCCTATGATGAAGAGCAGTTGCGCGAGATTGCTTCAAACGGAATAAGGCTCTCAAGGGTAGGTCAAATCCTTGTTGAAAAATGTATTTCTGGCTGGAAAGAAGTTGAATACGAAGTTATTCGTGACTCTAAGGGCAACTGCATCACTGTTTGTAATATGGAAAACTTTGACCCTGTTGGAGTACATACGGGCGACTCAATCGTTGTTGCACCGTCACAAACTTTAACAGACAAAGACCACCAAATGCTACGCTCTTCTGCTTTTAATATTATAACCGAGCTTGGAATAAAAGGTGGGTGCAATGTTCAGTTTGCACTAAATCCTGATTCTTTTCAATACGCCGTAATTGAAGTAAACCCTAGGGTTTCACGCTCTTCTGCACTTGCATCAAAGGCTACTGGATACCCGATTGCCAGAGTTGCTGCAAAAATCGCTCTAGGTCTAGGACTTGATGAAATAATCAACGCAGTTACAGGAAAAACCTATGCAAGCTTTGAGCCTGCACTTGACTACTGCGTTGTTAAAATTCCAAAGTTCCCTTTTGACAAATTCATCACTGCAAAAAAGACTCTTGGCACGCAAATGAAGGCAACCGGTGAAGTTATGGCTATTTCTCGCTCCTTTGAGGCGGGGCTTCACAAGGCTCTTCATTCGCTTGAAGAAAATCGCCAAAGTTTGCTTGTTGATGAGCTTGTAGATATGGAAAAGGAAGAGCTTTTAGAGCTACTTCATAATGTTGACAGTTCAAGGCTTTATGTTTTGGCTGCCGCAATATTTAACAATGTAGAGCTTGAGCAAATTCACGATATCACTAAAATTGATATGTGGTTTTTAAACCGTGTTAAAAATATTGTGGATATGGAAAAAACACTTGCAAGCGGTGTTTGCAACAGGGAAACAATGCTAAAAGCAAAGCAAATGGGCTTTACTGACACTGTTATTGCTAAAAATATTGGTATAACTCCTAGCGCTGTTAAAAATATGCGTGACAGATGGGATATTAGAGCCTCTTTTTCTATCGTTGATACTTGTGCGGCTGAATTTGAGTCGCAAACACCATATTACTACTCTGATTATGGCGTTGAAAATGAGGTCGAAACAAAAACAAATCGCAAAAAAATCCTTGTTCTAGGCTCTGGTCCTATTCGTATAGGTCAAGGGATTGAATTTGACTACTGCTCTGTTCACAGTGTTTGGGCGCTTGAAAAAGCGGGCTGTGAAACAATAATAATTAATAATAATCCTGAAACAGTTTCTACCGACTTTGACATAGCAGACAAGCTCTATTTTGAGCCACTTATCCCTGAGTATGTTGAAAATATTGTAGAGCTTGAAAAACCAGACGGTGCAATTGTCCAGTTTGGTGGCCAAACTGCAATTAAGCTTACAAAAACATTGCATTCGCTCGGCGTTAAAATCCTAGGCACCGATGCAGACCATGTTGACGCTGCAGAGGATAGAGAAAGATTTGACGCAATTCTCGAGGCGTGCAATATTGACAGACCTAAGGGTCAAACAGTGTTTACTGAAGAGGAAGCTCTCGTTGCTGCTCAAGCACTAGGCTACCCTGTTCTTGTTCGTCCAAGCTATGTTCTTGGTGGTCAAGGTATGCAAATCGCAGTTTGTGACGAAGACATTGTTGAGTTTATGGAAATTATAGCTCGAACAATCCCTGATCTTAAAGACCACCCCGTTCTTGTTGATAAATACTTGATGGGTCAAGAGGTTGAAGTTGATGCAATTTGTGACGGGCACGACATTTTAATCCCTGGAATAATGGAGCATATTGACCGTGCCGGAATTCACTCGGGCGACTCAATTTCTGTTTATCCTGCACTTACAATTTCTCAGAAGGTTCAAGACACAATTGTTGATTACACACGAAGACTTGCGTCTGCACTTCACATAATCGGAATGATGAATATTCAGTTTATTGTTCTTGATGAAACGGTTTATATAATCGAAGTTAATCCTCGTTCTTCCAGAACTGTGCCTTACATTAGCAAGGTTACTGGAATTCCTGCAATATCTCTTGCAACCCGTGCAATGCTGGGAGAGAGAATTTGTGATATGGGTTATGGAACTGGACTTTATAGAAGTAGCGGTTACTATGCAATAAAGCTACCTGTTTTCTCTTTTGAAAAAATTCTTGGTGCTGACACTAGCCTTGGCCCTGAGATGAAATCAACTGGTGAAGTTTTAGGAATTTCAAAGGATGTTAACGAAGCACTGCTCAAAGCTTTTGACGGTGGCGGTGTAAGTCTTCCAAAGGACGGCAAAATTATTGTTACAGTGTGCGACAAAGATAAACCAGAAATTTGCAACATTCTAAACAATTTAAAGACTGCAAATTTTGATATCTATGCAACACCAGGGACGCAAAAAGCACTTCTCGATGCAGGGATAGATGCAAAACCTGTTAACAAAATTACAGGCTCATCTCCAAATATTCTTGATATGTTGCACGAGGGTGGCGTTTCGTTAATCATAAACACACCAACTCACGGCAGAATTGAAAATCGTGACGGATTTAAAATGCGTCGAATTGCAGTTGAGGCGGGAACGGCTTGCCTAACCTCGATTGACGCTGCAAAATCTTTAATGGAAAGTGTGCATATCATACCATCAGACACGATAAATGTAACAGATATAGCTCAAATTTAGCAAAACAAAAGCATTTACTCCAGTGGTAAATGCTTTTTTGTATCTATAATTATTATCTTATTCCAACTTCTTTTTCTATTTGTTTTGCCAATGCTTTTACATAGCTTTTTTGTTCATTTAGAATTATATCTAAATCTTTATCAACAATAATATAACCCATTTCTAGCAAATAACTTTCAATCCCCACATTAGAATCGCAATAATCATTTTTACCGTATTTGGGGTTACGCCCATCCATATACGCATTTGTTGCAATTCCACCAAGCTCTCTTATTATAAAATAATAATTAGTATCCTGTGTAATATTATACGGCTCAAACTTTGTAGTTGCGTTGGAGCTTGCTATTTCACTTTTAGAAAAATTACGACAATATACTCCATCTGCAACCTTGCTTGCAACCATAGGTGAATACTCCATACCCGTGGATTTCACAATTTCTTTTGCCATATTTTCTGCAAAACTTGTATCCATATTTGCGTTACAATAAATTTGCAGTCCGCCTTTTTCAAGCTTTTGTTCGGCACTGTTTAGATGAATAGAAAAACAATATTTTGCCCTAGACCCACACGATTTATTCACCCTGCCATCTGCACTAAAAGCCGAATATGCCGTTGAATTTTTATCCTCATCGCCTTGTCTTGTCATCTTAACTTTAAGGCCTCGTTTTTCAAGTGCCACTTTAAGTTCTTTTGCATATTTTATTGTTATATCAGCTTCGCAATATTGCCCATATGACGCACCTGTGTCCTTTCCGCCGTGGCCTGCATCAATTACTATGTCATACACATCGTCTGGCAACTTGCTTTTTTTAACACTTAGCATAAAATACGGGGTGTTTTTTTCTTTATAATTACCTGAAAAAATATCAATTTTTCTGTTTGATCTATTTTTTGTTACTGTATAGTATTGTGTGTTTTTATATTTGGTGTTGTTTTCAAGAGAAAAATATTGAGAGCTATTATCGTCATATAAAAGCTTTAAAAGCAAGTAGTAGTCGCCTTTTCCTATCTCGTCTAAATAAATCCCTTGATTTATTTTATCCGACGCTTTAAAATCAAGCTTGTTACCATTGATTTTATAATTTATAGCATATTCTTGCTCTTTTCCATCGTCTTTTCTCAAAACAATGCTCGCGTTTTTTACCCTATATTTGTTAGGAATATCTAAAGAGCCTTCAGCATTAAGATGTGTACCATAAATAAAATACTTATCTATTTTTACACTAAAACCTTTGATATCATCAAGGCATTTTAAGGATTGCAAATTTGCCGTTTGTTGCGAATAATTATTGTTCGCAATGCCCGATTTTTGATTTTCCTTAGCATCACTTACAATCGCTTTTACAACTGCAAACAATAAAAATATTATCAAAAGAAGCAACATATTTCTTTTAAACTTCTTTTTAAGTCGCCACTTTTTCTTTATTGGTGGCCTGTTATTTGGTCGTCTAATTGGCTCTTTTACTATGTTTTGTTGCCCCATTTTCACACATCCTATTTTAACTAACTAATACATTGTACCACAATAAAAAGTGCATTTTATTAATATAATAATAACTTTTTGGGTAAAAATCGTGTATATCAAAAATAAAAAAGCTACAAACCTTTAATCTGTAAGGTCTGTAGCTTTTATGGTGGAGATGGCGGTAATCGAAACCGCGTCCGAAAGCTCATCCACACAACTTTCTACGAGTGTAGTTGTTCATTTAAGATTCCCCTCAAAAACCGTTGAGCAACAAACTGTTTTTTACGGTAGCCTTTTAGTCATGATACGGCGCAAGGCAAAGCCATATTCACGGTTACTGCTAATCGACGCTCAATCCAAGGCCGCAGTACTCCTTGGGAGAACGGCTGCTTAATTAAGCAGCGAGTAAAACTTTTTCGTTGTCGTTTATTTCTAAACTACGGCGTTTAAAGCGGGTCCGCACCGCTACTCGCTTATCGTGATTCAAAGCCCCCGTCGAAATCCTTTCATCCCCATATTTATTAATACTGACGCTCTTTTAAAGCGCGTTGAACATCTCGTTGGGCTGTTTTTTGTGCTATAGACTCTCGCTTGTCATAGCTTTTTTTACCTTTACAAAGTCCTACTTGAATTTTTACCTTGCCTTTTTTAAAATAAGCGGACAGTGGAATTAAGGTGTATCCTTGTTGCTTAGTCTGCCCAAAAAGGCGGTTAATTTCATTTTTATGCATTAAAAGTTTGCGAACACGAATTGGGTCTTTATTAAAAATGTTGCCGTGCTCGTACGGGCTAATGTGCATCCCGTGGACAAAAATTTCACCATTATCAATTCCACACCAAGCATCTTTAAGGTTTATTTTGCCCTGCCGAATTGACTTGACCTCTGTTCCAAAAAGCTCAATTCCTGCCTCGTAGCTTTCAATGACGAAATAGTCGTGGAACGCTTTTTTGTTTTGTGCAACTGTTTTAAACTCGTCTTTTCCCACTACTACACATCCTTTCAAGCTGTTTGGGATATAAATTATAACATAAAAAATCAAGTTGTCAAAGGGAAAAACAGGGAAATGACTCGCATTTTTTAAAATAAATACAAAGCAGAAAATTGTTTTGTGTTTTATGCTAAATTACCCGTCTTCCCTCCATTGCTCTTGATAAGGTTACCTCGTCGGCATATTCTAAGTCTGCCCCTACAGGAACGCCATAGGCAAGCCTTGTTGTTACAATCCCCATAGGTTTTAACAGCTTTGAGATATACATTGCCGTTGCCTCACCCTCAACTGTTGGGTTTGTCGCCATTATCACTTCTTTAACTTCATCAGTGTTAATTCTGGCAAGTAACTGCTTGATTGCAATTTTGTCAGGTCCAACGCCATTTAGAGGTGAGATAACTCCGTGCAAAACGTGGTATGTTCCATCAAATTCGTGCGTGCGCTCAATCGCCATTACATCACGAGGGTCTTCAACAACACAAATAACGCTACTGTCCCTTGCTTTGTTTTGACAAATAGTACAAACATCATCTTGCGTTAAATTGCAGCAAATTTTACACTGATGAATTTTTTCATGTGCATCAATTATTGCATTTGCAAAGACCTTTGCTTCATCCTTTGACATATTAAGCACATAAAATGCCATTCTTTGTGCGCTCTTTCTGCCTATGCTAGGCATTCTTTCAAACTGCTCGATAAGCTTTGAGAGTGCTGCAATATTATAACTCATTTTTACCTCCGAAAAACCTCTCTATTAAAACAAGCCTGGCATACCTGGAAGGTTCATTCCTCCTGTGATTTTGCCCATTTCTCTGTCCATTGTTTCAGTCGCTTTGCGCATAGCCTCGTTGATTGATGCCATTAACAAATCCTCAAGCATTTCAATATCTTCTGGGTCTACTACTTCTTCTTTTATTTTAATGCTTTTTACTTCGTGAGAACCATTAACGCTTACCTCAACAGCACCACCGCCAGCACTTGCTGTGTACTCTGCCTCTTCAACC
Organism: Clostridiales bacterium; assembly: GCA_012519975.1. GTDB lineage: Bacteria > Bacillota > Clostridia > Oscillospirales > Acutalibacteraceae > RZYX01. Next base: position 9,321 of record JAAYPE010000023.1, on the reverse strand, counting down.
TCTGCTTGTACTCTTGCCATTTCTTCTTGCATTTTTTGAACTTGTTTCATCATATTTGCGCCACCGCCGGACTTTGGTACTCTTGCTTTCATTCTTATAACTCCTCTATTTTAAAATTAAAATCAAGATTTTTCGCGTGATTTACAAGATCCTCTAACGGGTCTTGTCGATCTTTTTTCTCTTTCTTTTCTCTAAGCTCTTCACCATCGCTTACCACTACTTTAAAATCTTGACCAAAGACAGTTTTGATTGCTTTTTTTACTGCATTGATATGGTATTCTTGCTCCATAAGCTTTTTAAATAAAATATTATTTGACTCTATCTGTATCATTTCACCTTTTTTGTAGGCTGTTGAATTGTTAATTGCACCGATAAGCCCCTTGTCCTCATTTATCGTTTGCCTTATGACTGCAAGCCACTTTTGTGGGTCAATCTCGCCATCTTTTATAGGTGTGTTTTTTTGCTCTTGAGGCATTGTGCTTTGCACAGGCGGAGGCGTTGCTGGACTCTCTTGCCTGATTTCTTCTGCTACAGTTTTTATCGCATCTTCTCTTGCATCATTGGCATCAAAAGACAATGAGCTTTCTCTTGCACTGTCGTCGACATCAAAAGGCAACGAATTTACATCAACTTCTGTCATTATTGTCTGACTGCTTGTGCTTTGAGTTTTTTGCATTTCCTCCACTTTTGGCTGTGCTACACTCGCTTGACTAACCATTGATTTTGGCACTGGTGGCGTTGCAACTGCGGGTATTTCTGATACATTTGGTGCTTTAAAACCCTTGCCAGACATTGCATTTTCAAGGTTTTTAATCCTTTGTGCCAAACTCGAATTGTCCGTGCCTTGTAATGAACATAGCTTTATCATTGCCATTTCCATTTCAACACGACGGTTAAGCCCCATTCTAAGATTTGATAGTGTGTTTCCTAAAATATCTATGGTATGCAAAACACTGTCCATATCAAAAAACTGAGCCGTTTGCCTAAGCGAGTGCAACTCTTCATCTGTACATACAATAATATTTTGTGGATTTTCAACAGTTTTTACAATCATCAAATTTCTAAAATGATTTATAAGCTCGTTGCACAATCTTTCCATATCGCAAGAATGGTTATGCAAATAATCTATAGTTTCAAGTGCTTTTGCACTGTCTTTTTCATTTATTGCTTTAGACAATGAAAACAAATAGTCACTGCCTGCAAGCCCTACAACCTCGTTTACAATATCTAGTGTAATGTTTTTACCCTTAACAATACACTGGTCAAGTATCGACAACGCATCTCTTAACGCTCCGTCTGCAAGCCTTGAAATCAGCACCGCCGCATCTGGTGCAAGCTCTAACCCCTCTTGCGTTGCAATAAAGCTTAGCCTGCTTGCAATATCTTTTGACGAAATTCTATGAAAATCAAATCGCTGACAGCGTGACATTATCGTTGCTGGAATTTTGTGGACCTCTGTTGTTGCAAGCACAAATTTAGCGTGCTGTGGTGGCTCTTCAAGCGTTTTTAAAAGTGCGTTAAAAGCGCCTATTGACAGCATATGAACCTCATCTATTATATACACTCTGTATTTTGCATTGACAGGTGTGAAATTTACCTCTTCCCTCAAATCACGAATATTATCAACGCCGTTATTACTAGCAGCGTCAATTTCAATAACATCCATAATCGAGCCATTGTCAATACCTTTGCATATTTCACACTCGTTGCACGGGTCACCATTTTGGGGGTTTAAACAGTTAACAGCTTTTGCAAAAATTTTTGCACAGGTAGTTTTGCCCGTACCTCTAGAGCCTGTAAATAAATAGGCGTGAGAATGTATTTTTCTATCAACTTCGTTCATAAGCGTTGTTGTGATGTGTGGTTGCCCAACAACATCAGAAAACACTTGCGGACGCCATTTGCGGTACAAAGCCTGGTACATATCTAGTCCCCTTAAAAAATAAAAAATAAAAACAGAGGTTGTTTTCACTTGGTCACACAGCGAGCAGGCGGACTGTGGCGCGCAGTGCATAACGCTTAATGCTGCTCGGTTCCCCGCCTGACATGATTCACGGTGCTCCGCCGCACAGGACCCACTCGCCGTATGACCAAATAAAAACTTGCTCTGTTTAAAAGCTGTTTTGTACAGACATTATAATATATTATCGCTATAAACGCAAGTAGTTATTACTTGCAAATATAATTTACATTTTGTACTACTTTTTGGAGCTTAAATATGATATAATATCCGTTGCGGTTATTATATACCTTATATGTAAACTAAAGACATTATGGGTTTTATACCGCATTTATTAAAAGCTAAAAGTATTTTTATTTTGCATTAATATGTTTATTGTGCAAAAATATACCAATAGTTTTATTGTGATTATATTTTTATCGCTATCTCTTTTGGTAGTTTTTTAAAATCTAAGATTTATTCCATTATAAAGGAGTTGCTATTGCAATGAGTCTTTTTACAAAAATTTTTGGTGATTATTCATCTAAAGAGATTAAAAAAATCAATCCAATCAAGGATTCTGTTTTAGTTCTTGAGGACAAGTTTAAGGCTATGTCTGACGAAGAGCTTAAAGCTATGACCCCAAAGCTTAAAGCACGGCTAAACGATGGTGAGAGTCTAGACGATATCTTGCCGGAGGCTTTTGCAACTTGTATTGAAGCATCTGACAGAGTTCTTAATATGCGCCACTACCCTGTTCAAGTTGTTGGTGGTATTGTTTTACACAATTGTGGCATATCTGAAATGAAAACGGGTGAGGGTAAAACTCTTGTTGCAACCTTGCCTGCTTACTTAAACGCTCTCTCTGGAAGGGGCGTTCACATTGTTACAGTCAATGACTATCTTGCTCGCCGTGACTCTGAATGGATGGGCAAGGTTTTTCGCTTTCTTGGTCTTTCTGTTGGTCTTGTTGTTAACGGTATGGAAACGCAAGAAAGACGAGAGGCGTATATTGCCGACATAACTTATGGTACTAACAACGAATTTGGTTTTGATTATCTTCGTGATAATATGGTGCAGTATGAGAGCGAAAAGGTGCAGCGTCCTCACTTCTATGCCATCGTTGACGAGGTTGACTCTATTCTTATTGACGAGGCTAGGACGCCACTTATTATCTCTGGTATGGGAACACAGTCTACCGAGCTTTATAAAATTGCAAACAACTTTGTAAAAACCCTTACTATGATTAAGGTTGCCGAGCTAAACCAAAAAGAAGAGTATGAGGACACTGGCGACGGCGACTTTATTGTTGATGAAAAGGCGAAGACTGCAACGCTTACACAATCTGGTGTTGCAAAAGCTGAAAAATTCTTTAATGTAGAAAATCTTATGGACGCTGAAAACTCTGAAATATATCATCACATCAACCAAGCTATTAAATCTCACGGTGTTATGACTCGTGACATTGACTATGTTGTAAAAGATGGCGAAGTTTTGATTGTTGATGAGTTTACTGGCCGTATTATGATTGGCAGAAGATATAACGAGGGGCTTCATCAGGCAATTGAGGCTAAAGAGAATGTAAATGTTCATCGTGAGAGCAAAACCCTTGCAACTATCACTTTCCAAAACTATTTTAGGCTCTATGAAAAACTTGCCGGTATGACTGGTACTGCTATGACAGAGGCTGACGAGTTTTCTGAAATTTATAACCTATATCCTGTTGAAATTCCAACTAATAAACCAATGATTAGAATTGATCATCCAGACTCTGTATATAAAACCGAAAAGGCAAAGTTCAACGCAGTTATTGACCAAATAGAAGAGTGCCACAAAAAAGGTCAACCCGTTTTGGTTGGTACTATCTCAATTGAAAAGTCAGAGCTTTTAAGTAAAATGCTTAAAAAGCGTAGCTTAAAGCACGAAGTTTTAAACGCAAAAAATCACGAGCGTGAGGCGGAGATTATCGCACAAGCTGGTAAATTTGGCTCTATAACCATAGCTACAAATATGGCTGGCCGTGGTACTGATATTGTGCTAGGCGGTAATGCTGAGTTTTTTGCAAAATCACAGCTTCGCAAGCACGGGTATTCTGAAGAAGTTATCGCAGAGGCTATGGGTTATGCGGATACTGACGATGAGGAAATCTTAAAAGCACGAGCAGAATTTGCACAGCTTGAAGAGAAGTTTAAAAACGAAATTTCTCAAGAGGCAAAAAAAGTATGCGATGCTGGTGGACTTTTTATAATCGGCACAGAGCGTCACGAATCAAGACGCATTGACAATCAGTTGCGTGGGCGTTCCGGGCGACAAGGAGACCCCGGTGAAAGCCGTTTTTATCTCTCTATGGAAGATGATCTGCTTCGTCTGTTTGGTGGAGATAGAATGTCTAGAGTTATGGAAACACTAAATGTTGACGAAGATATGCCTATTGAAATGAAAATACTCTCAAACACAATTGAAAGCGCACAAAGAAAAGTTGAGTCACAAAACTATTCAATGCGTAAGTATGTGCTTGAGTACGATAATGTTATGAGCAGGCAAAGGGAGCTTATATATTCGCAGAGGAACAAGGTTTTAGAGGGCGATGACCTCAAACAATCTATCCTCAAAATGTTTGACGAAACAGTTGAAAACTCCGTTGACCTTTTCTGTCCTAATGGCACTGATTTTGACGAGTGGAATATTGTAGGGCTTCGTGAAAAATTCCAGGGTTGGCTCACAACTTCTGATGATTTTAAAGAGCAAATGACACGAGAAGAAATAAAAGAAATGCTCATTGAGCGTGGACGCAAAAAATACGACGAAAGAGAAGAACAATTCTCACCCGAAATTACAAGGGACCTTGAGCGTATGGTTCTTTTGCGTAATGTTGACACAATGTGGATGGACCATATCGACGCTATGGAAGAGCTAAAGCGTGGAATTGGACTACGTGCTTATGCTCAAAAAGACCCTGTTGTTATGTTTAAATTTGAAAGCTTTGATATGTTTGATGAAATGACCGCGTCTATTCGTGAAAACACAGTTTTTCAAATGTTTAATGTTGTAGTTAGAAAGAACGAAGCAATTAAAAGAGAACAGGTGGCAAAAGTCACTGGCACTAGCGGTGGTAGCGATGAAGCTCAAAAGCCAAAAACCGTTAGAAAAGGTGAGCGTACAGGTCCAAACAAGCCTTGCCCTTGCGGTAGTGGTAAAAAATACAAAAAATGTTGTATGCTAAAAGATGAAAATAAATAATATACGCTTTGTTTCCTTGGTTTTACAACGAAAGGGTGATTGCCTTGTGTGAACCACAACAAGCAAATCCACAAAGTAAAATCCAAAAAAGAAATAGCAAAGCAATAGATGCAGTTAAAAGGTTTTTTGAAAGATTTTTAGGGCAAGATCAACCGATACGAATAAGGTTTTTTAACATACTTTTTTCGTTTGGATTTTTTGCAGGTCTTGCTGGAATTGCAACCTGTTTTATTGACGGTTCATCTATAGAGGCTATAAAAATCCTCACGGTTTTTACTTTCTTTTTTCCTACTATGTTTTTATTTGCAAACTATTTTAACAATCATCACGATTTGATAACGATTTTTACTTTTGTTTTTATGAACTTTATTATTCTGCCTCTGATGTTTTTCACAGGGGGAGGAATAAATTGTGGAATACCTGGGTATTTTGCCCTCGGGATTGCCTTTTCTTTGTTTTTAATTAAGGGAATTTTAGGTATTATAGTTGCTATTTTATCTGCTTGCTGGTTTATTTTTGTAATCGGGTTTTCATATTTTAATCCGCATTTTGTAATTCCACTGCCAAGTGAACTTGCATCATTTTTTTCTATAAGCTCTAATGTTGCTTTGGTATCTATTGCTATTGGTTTTATATCCAAAAGTATTTTTAGACAGTATTATAAAGAAAAAGAAAATGTAAAAAAACTCACGCAACAGCTTGAGGATATGTCTTTTAAAGACCCTCTTACAACTACTTATAACAGAAGATTTATGATAGAATATCTGCAATCTGAAATGAAAATTTCTTGGGAAAAAGGAACCGGACTTTCAATTGTTATGATTGATATCGACAATTTTAAAAGGCTCAATGATACCTACGGGCATATCATTGGCGACGAGGTTTTGATAAATCTTTCAGCCTTGCTCAAGAACGCCTGTCGAGATGGTGATATTGTTTCGCGATATGGTGGCGAAGAATTTTTGTTAGTTTTCCCTGGCGCTGATAAACAAACAGCTATAAACCGTGCCGAAGAAATAAGAGAAAAAGTATATAACGCAACCCTTAGCAACGAGGTTTTAGAGCGTGTTTCAATAAGCCTTGGCGTTGGAAATTATCGCTACGGTATGAGCTATGAAAGATTTATCGAAGTTGCAGATACTAACCTTTATAAAGCTAAAAACTCTGGGCGCAATCGCATATGCTTTGACTGATTTCCTTTGGAATTTTTAAAAAGGGGGTTTTTAGTTGATTGATAATATCGTCAAGAGGTATAACAAAAGGTTTGGGCCAAAAGTGAGCTTGAGCACCCGTTTTTTTTACTCCTCATCTTACATATGTCTAGTTGGTTTTTTAACAAACATCGCTTTATCACTAGCTTTAAAGCTACCTTTTGCCGGAACATATATTTATATTTTAGCTTGCTTTTTTATTGTGTTTATCAACCTTTTTGTAGACAATGCAAGGACTGAAAAAGACCGTCAAGATATTATTCTTGCGTTTTGCGTTGGTGTTAACATCGTATTTTTGCCTATGCTTTATCTAACATCTGGTGGAATTCACAGTGCTATTCCTTTGTACTTTATTATCGGCATTGTAATTTCTATTTTGCTTTTAAACGGTAGTCGTCTTGTAGTTGTTTTAACCATTGAAATTATAATGTATTGTACCATCTTTATTTTGTCATACATTGAACCAAAAACCGTAACGCACTTTATAACCATAGGAGATGAGCGGTTTTATATTGTTGCTTTAGGTTGCGTGCTAACGGGATTTGCCATTGGTTCTGTTTTAAGAATTATGGCAAGCAGGTTTGAAGCCGAGCGAAAAAAGGCAAGCAATCTTGTGACAAAACTTGAAGATTTAACAACACACGATATGTTAACAGGCGCTTACAACAGGCGGTTTTTAATATCATATATTGAAGATTGTATAGAGAGAGTTGAAAGCGGATGTCTTGACTCTTTTTCTATAATTATTTATGACCTTGACCATTTCAAAAATGTAAATGACACATACGGACATCTAACAGGTGACGAAGTTCTAAAATCTTTTTCAAATGTTTTGCGTTCAATTATGAGAAGTTCTGACATTGTTGCACGGTACGGTGGAGAAGAATTCATAGTTGTTATGCCAACTGCAAACGATGTTGCAGCCTTTAGGCGTGCGGAGCAAATTCGCTCAAAGGTGGAAACGACAACTCTTTCTGATGACATTAAAGGCAGAGTTACCGTGAGTGGTGGTGTTGCAACGTACGACAGCTCTCTTACTGTTGAGAAACTCATTGAAATTGCGGATAAAAACCTTTATCTTGCAAAGGAGCAAGGACGAAATAGGATTATTGGGAGAAATGGCGAAGAACCTCCGGTCTGCTACTCAATCTACTCTTAAAAATAATTAGATTTTATAAAATACTGCTGATTTACTTCATATTTTCTATACAAAAAACCCCTAATGTAATCTTGCAAATTACAATAGGGGTTTTTTTATCTTGTGAAAAACTCGCTAAGCTCTGGCTTGTCTGTTATAAATGTTTTTCCAAACTCTATTGCTCCTGCTTTTTCACGAGGAGAGGGCAATACAATATCACCGTTTGGTTTAATTGAGTACACATTTATAAGTGTATCTTCGTTTTTTGATCTGCTATTTGAAAACTCAAATACAATTCCCGCACCATCTTGCGACATAATTGAAACTAGCCTATCCCTTTGGACACCCTGATACTCTTTTGCTACCATTTCAATTGCTTTATTGTACGGCTCGTCTGAGACGATGTTGCTACCTATAACCTTTGTTTTTCCATATTCCATATGATTTGGAATGATTGATTCACCAATTTTACGCTCTTCATTTTCAACCGAAACTGTATTATTTTCAAACTCAATTGGCTCTTGTGATTGCGCCAAATCTGGTTGCTCTGGAAGATTTTGCGATTGATTTATATATGGTCCGCTAACGATAACTGGAGAATCTCCCGCCACTGATTCCTCTTCATCTATTGGCAAGGCTACAATTGGCTCATCTGTTATAGGACTTGTAATTAATACCGATTCATCTGCCTGAACTTCTGTCTGTTTTAAATTATTATCAATAAGTGAAGTGTCAAGAAATGGGTTTGTGCTATCTTCTTGTGGTTGCACGCTCGCCTGAACTTTTTCATCTGCAACAGATGTCTCCTTTGGCTTGTCTGTTGTAACTGCATTTTCCGCCTTTATGTTTGGACTTTTAATCAGCTCAAGGTCTTCAAGCTTGCCTGCAATATAGGGTAGCCCCATTGTTATTTCTACCTCTGGCTTTTTCTCTGGCTTCTCAACCTCAGCCTCCTGCTGTGGCAACTCGCTAGGAGCAGGGATTTCTGGCAACTCATCTATTGTTGAAACTTTAGGTAAACCGTCTGTTGCAAATGGGTTATTACCCGTTACCTCAATCTCATCGCTTGCTATAATAGGCTGATGTGCTGGAATTGCCTCTTCAAGTGGCCCTATTGGTGGCTCTACAATGCTTTGCTCTTCCTGCTTTTGCGGCTGTTCTGCCGTTACATTTGCATTGCTTATTACCTTTGCTATATCGTCATATTCAAGGTTTGGCAAAATTTCTTCTGCCGGTTCTAAAGACGGCTCTCTAACTACAGACTCTTTATCAAAATTTGGAACTTCACTATCTTGCACTGGTTTGCGAATTTTTGACGGTTCTAATTCTACAACCCCTTTTACAAGCTTTTTAAGGGATTTATCCGCTAAAATTATTGAGCCAACCGTTGTTGCAGCTGTTGCAATGGCAACCATTCCAACTTTTAGTAATTTATTATCACCCATTAATTTTGACCTCCTAAAAATTTGTTTATATCCTCGATTTATATACTATTTTTAAAAAACTTACCAAGACAAAAATGTTGTTACATTAGGGTCGTTGTGCGGTAGCTTAAACTTCTCTTTTATTCCTGCATATGCCCCTGAATCAACCGCATCCATATTTCCTTTATATTGATTGTAATATGTCATATATTTTTCTGTTCCACTAGTTGCAAACGGAAAAGGTGCATACCCTGTTCCATCGTTAGATGTTAAAAAAGAAACCGCGCTTGTATCTGATTTAAGCAAAATTACATATTTTAGGCTTGATAAGCTTTTGCCACTTGCACTAGAATAAATGTAAATAGCTCT
>JAAYPE010000022.1 GCA_012519975.1 Clostridiales bacterium | reverse complement strand
TGTTCATTTTTTTAAGTTTTCTTATGGGCGAAGTGTGTCCATTTTTTATTAATTTCTTCTTATGTAAAATTTATTATTTGCTTACAGCAACAATGCAAGCTGGTTTTGGTGCAACAGCTTGTTTGTTTTTCTTTTGCACCGTTTTTTTATTCTTTCCGTAGAGGAGGCATGTCTATTGCTTTTAAAAAATAAAACCCCAATAAAACATAAGGACAACCATGACGCTAATAAAAATAAAATAGAACACAAAAACCAGGAGCTAGATGGTATGCAAAAATTTACAGTTACGCATACATATCCAGATATGACAGAAGAGGAAAGGGAGGAAGTGAAGAGAGACATCCTTTTTAAAATGTATAAAAAATTGTCCAGTGAAAATAAAAGTATTGATACAAAAGTAAAATCATAATAAAATAAAAGAAATACATAATCACAATTGGAGAATTATATATGATTGCTATATACACAAGACAATCACTAGATAAAAAGGATAGTATTTCCATAGAAACGCAGGTAGAATTTTGTAAAAGAGAATTTAATGAATCGGAAAATGAGTATAAAGTCTACACAGATAAAGGGTACAGCGGCAAGAACACAAATCGTCCTGATTTTGAAAAAATGATGGCCGATATAAATCTTGGCTTAATTACAAAAGTCATTGTTTACAAACTAGATAGGATTTCCAGAAGCACACTCGACTTTGCAACTATGTATGCCCTTTTTAAAAGGAAGGGTGTAGAGTTTATTTCTTGTCATGAAAAGTTCGACACTACTAATCCTATAGGCAAAACTATGCTATCAATTATTATTGCATTTGCCGAGTTAGAGAGAGAAACAACACAATTAAGAATTACAGATAATTATTATGCAAGGGGCAAAAAAGGCTTTTGCTTGGGTGGACCTGTCCCTTATGGGCTTAGCAAAGAAAAAACGAGTATTGATGGAGTTAAAACATCTGTATACAGAGAGCACCCTGTACAAAGCCCAATTGTTAAAAAGATGTATGAGATGTACGCTGATACAAATATGTCTCTTGGGGGAATTAGCGATTATTTAAATAAAAAAGGGATTCTTGCAGCTCAGGGAGGACATTGGGACTCTGGAAAAATAAGTAGGATACTACGAAACCCAATATATGTAAAAGCAAATGCTGATGTATACAGTTATTATAAAAGCAAAGGTTGTGTTATAAGCAACGATATTGCAGATTTTGTAGGCATTAACGGTTGTTTTTTGTATGGGAAACGAGAGGCAAATGAAAGAAAGTACACGAAGGTAGAAAAACATGTGTTATCTATCGGACTACATAAGGGCATTATAAATAGCAGCCAATGGCTTCTGGTTCAGTATAAGCTGGATAAAAATAAACAGATAAAAAACAGTGGCAAAGGTAAGCATACATGGCTCTCTGGCATAGCAAAATGCGGCTATTGCCAGTATGCGGTAAGCGTAGTAGCAGCTGGGGGCAAGAAATACTTTAATTGCAGGGGAAAAACAAACCTAAAAATCTGTGATGGCCATTCTATACCCATTATGGTGCCAGCTGTGGAAGCGTATGTAGAGAAATCTCTTTTAAAAAGAATTGAAGAATTAAAAAATGTTAGTTTTGAGGTTAAGACCGAAGACGATGTAAAGGTAAACCAGATAAAGCTCCAGATATTGGAGATTGACCAGCAAATTGAAAACCTGCTTAACCAGATTGCCGAAGGGAACAGTATTGTTACAGAATATATAAATAAAAAAATCTCCAGTCTGGATAGTACTAAAAATATTTTGTTAGAAAAAATGCGAAAGATAACAGTATCCTCTAACAAGAATTTATCTGTGGAGGAAATGGTTAAGAAATTTACCGATTGGGATAACATGGGCATAGAAGACAGAAAAGAGTTATGTGGTTGGTTAATAAACAAGGTTTTTATAACTGACAATAACATTAACATAGATTGGAAATTTTAGTTTTACCCCCTTGCATAAAGGGGGTTTTTTGTTATTATAAAGTAAATACCCTTATAACACTAGCAAACAAAGGTTTAGGGGATGTACAAAACATTATTTTACTTTAGTATGGGATGTTGATTCTCTTGACTGGAAAAATACCATGTCAAAGGAAGATATATTTAAGCGTGTTACCTCAAGAACGTCAAATGGGTCTATAATATTGTTTCACAATGATACATTGTATACCAGCG
>JAAYPE010000021.1 GCA_012519975.1 Clostridiales bacterium | reverse complement strand
TACTAAAAGTGTTAAACAAATTAAGAGAGACATTTAAAACGAATGATATAGGTAACTATTTTATACAAGATATAATTATAAATATCATATAGTATTTGCGTTAAGTGTAACAGCGATATATATATATTTGAAAGTTAAACTAAAAGCTTAGACGATTATATAAATAGAGCATTATGCTATTATTACATTTTTGTAACGAAGTACGATGACGAAATCATTATGATAGATTATATAAAAATAGTTAATGCGTTTTTAAAGCTTGCATTGTTATTAGAAATTGTATTTGTAAGAATTTCATTAGTATTAAAACATTATTACCCTTACCTAACAACAATAAAAGATTAAGATTATTATAGTTTTAAAATTTGCACAAGTGAAAGGAGTAACAAAATGATTTCTTTATTTATACTTTTTATAACAATGTTTTATACATTTATGTTTAAGGTATTTATGTTTATTTGTAGACACAAGTTATATTACTTTACATTCTTTTATCCGTTTTGCACTACATCAGTTATTATGTTTATGGCGTACAACGCAAAACTAAAACTACCACAATTTGTTGTTGTAATTTTATCTGTATTAATAGTTTTAGCATACATATATATTGCTTATTTCTTACGCAAAAAGACTTTTCAATGGCAACGAAAAAGAAAAATAAAAAAACAACAAAAAGAAATAATGGAATATTTTAAATTACAAGAAGAACATACCCAACAATAAAAACTTTTAGATTAATATAATTTTCCACAAACGAAAGGAGCAACAAAATGAAAAAGACAATTAAAACAATCACAATGGTACTAATGTTTACATTACTAATTACTGCTTGTGATAAAGACAAAAAGAATGATGTTAACACATCAACAAAGGCAAATACTGATAAAGGAAAAGGACAGGTACAAACAACTATTATTGAAGTAACGGGTAGTGATGGCGAAGCAGTTACTAATTCAAACGGAGAAAAGGTGACACAAGTTGTAACCATTCCAACCACTACCAAAGCCAAAGACAAAGCTACAACTAATAAAGAAACACCAACAACTGCAAAGCCTACCACAACCAAAGCAACAAACAAAGGTATGAGCCATTGGGTAACTGATGTATCCCAAAACCCATACGGATATGCTAATGCGTGGGGAACAATAGCACAAATGGAAAACGATTGTAAAGCTTATGCTGAAAGTATAGGACTTAAATATGATAAAAGTTTAAATTTAGGTAATGGACATTGGATAACACCATCAAGTTCTTATGGAGCAAAATCTTCTCAAGATTTTAAAGATTGGACTTTTGAAGATATGAAATTTGAAAAAGATAGAACAGACTACACATATACTACAATTAATGTATTGTTTGTAACAATGGATAACTACAAAGATGGCAGATGCGTGGGTTATGAAAAAGAAACCGCAGAACTATATTTATGTGGAACTACTGATAAAATTATAGTTTATATTGTAGTTGGATAATTAAGATATAAGTAATTGTGTTCAATTTGAACACATAAATGAAAGGGGAAATGTAGATTGCAAAATCTAAAAAGAAAAGGTAAAAAAGTCATTGCAACATTAATGTTAGTTACAATGATAGTGACAAGTACGATGGTATCGGCTTTTGCCTATATTAGTCCGAATCAAAAAGTTTATGCAAACATAGGCAGTGCCTGTGTTAAGGGTGCAAACTCGCCATCGAGGTACGATAGCAACGCAAACTTCTATAACTATCCAAGAGCAAATGGAGAAACCACAAACCTAAGAATGATTTACTGTGCAAGTAATAGCAGTGGAACACCAATATTAGAGAACGGTCAATATGTTTGGAGTTATTGCATTGATTATTTTACGGGTGGTAACTCATTTGCAGAAACGAACGCACAAAACTTACAAGATACTTCATATTGGAGAAATATGACTAGAGAACAACAATATGGCATTTCCTATGCCCAAATGTATGGTTTTCCGAGTAGTAATTTAGGAGTAGCTAATTGTGACGCTTACGCTGCCACTCAAATGATTATATGGGAATATCAGTTAGGGTATAGAACACTAGATGGTACATTACATAATGCAAAGTTTTACAATTCAACAATAAAAGGTACACCATCAGAGAGTGCCTACTGGGAACTTGCAAACAGAATAGCTACCCATAACACAAGACCAAATTTTACATCGCCATCATCTTCATCAGCACCAACCTATGATATGAACTACAACGCAAGCACAGGTAGATATGAATTGTGGTTACACGACTACAACAATGTACTAAGATACTTTTCAGTAACAACGAACAACTCAAATGTAGGAGTATACCAAAGTGGCAATGACCTCCTGTTATATTCCTACACCCCCGTATCGAATGTACGCATATCTTTAAACAAAACAACGATAAAAACAACCTCACAATCACCTTTGATACTGTGGAACAACAATAACCAACCTGCAATTATCGGCTACACTTCCGACCCTATATATGCGTATGTGAATGTAAACGCACTCACTTGCTACTAGTGTTTTTTATTTGCTCATCAACAGATGAGCAAATAAGCCGATATTAGTAATAAGATTTTAAACCTAAATACTCCTATCACAGTTTGTGATAGGAGATTTTTTGCTTTTAAAAAAGTTGGATTAAGGTAATTAGATTCATAGATAAATGAAAATATAGGAGATATCACAATGTAAAAAACTAGCTCTTTTATTTTTTGATTTAAATAAACTCATCTATATAGCTACTGAAAATATTTATATGGTGCTTTTCATCTAAGATTATTCGCTCTAATACTTTTTGAATTTTGCTATCGTTTATTTGACAGATTCTTGCTTCATAATTTTTTATGGCTATATTTTCTGCCTGAATGTTTTCTTTTAAAAACCTTATAATATCTTGCGTAGAAGAAACATTATATCCACACCAAAACTGATTGTTTCTGTTATTAACAGTTCTATATAAAGGATTCCCACCCAGCTGAACAATTAGTTCACCCAGCATTTCCATATGACGCATTTCACATATTGCAATACATTCTAAAGTTTCGCCAAAGTTTATATATTTATATTTTGTGATTAAATATTGATAAAAATATTGTGTTAGTGCTGTTAACTCACCGTTTTTTCCGGCATAATCATTTAATAGCAAACAAGCGTATGTACAATTTTTTTCTGTTACCTCAACTGGAGGATAAGATAAATTTAATTCGCAATCGTTATGACCCAAAATAATCGCTCCTTTTAATTTTGTTTACACAACTAATATATGATTTTTGATAAAATATAGACCACTAACCTTTAAAAGAGCTAGTGGTCTTTTAAATTATTTATAAAAAGTTATATAAACAATTCTATCTGCGGCACCCACCTGTAGGCAATGTTTGACCACAACAAGGACATCTTCTTGGGCAAATTGTGCAGTTACAACGGCAACTAAAGTTCATAGCAATCCTCCTACCATAGTAATGACTAAGGGTTAATTACCCTATACTATATTCTATTCTTTATAAAAATAGAAGTGAATTTTTCTTTTTACAAAAATAAACTTAAAATTATACAATATATGATATATTTTTTAAAACTCTACAACTTTTTACAACTTTCGTGCATCTAATATATGTAGCGCGCAATTAAAAAGCAAAGAGGAATAAAAATGAATAATTATACTTTAAAAAACAGAAATCAAAAAACAAAAATTATATTTTATGTTTTATTTACTATTATAATAGTTATGCTATCTGTTTTATTTTTAAAAAAGAATTTGAAATCAGATGCAAAGCCAGTCCCGTCAAAAGAGGCGAGTTCAATTAAAACTACAAGTCCGCTTACCACAAAGCAGGAAACTAGCAAGAGCCAAACAACTTCAAGCTCTAATAATTACAAAAAGATGTTAACTGTTCCAAAATCCGATGAGGTTGATAATAGCTATTTTGACGATGCGATTTTTATAGGAGATTCAAGAACAGAAGGACTTATGCTTTATACAGGTCTTAACAATGCAACATTTTATACCCACAAAGGCCTTATGGTAAACACTGCATTTACAAGCCCTGCTATAAACTTAAATGGCAAAAAAGTTTCTGTTATGGACGCTGTTAAAAATAATAAAAAATTCAGTAAAGCTTACATTATGCTAGGGATTAATGAGCTGGGCTGGGCAAGTCCAAACCTTTATATAGAAAAATATAGCCTTATTGTTGATACGATAAAGGCGACAAATCCAAACGCAAAAATATATGTGCAATCTCTTATTCCTGTTACTAAATCTAAATCTAGTAGTAGTAAAGTTTTTAATAATGAAAATATAAATAAATTTAATAATTATCTTTATGATATGTGTAAAGAAAAGCAAGTGTATTATTTAAATATTTCTGAGGCACTAGCAGAAAAAAATGGCTGTATTCCTGAAGAATCGGCATATGATGGAATTCATCTTAAAAAGCCATATTGTGAAAAATGGCTTGAATATATAAAAACACATACAGTTCAAAATTAATTTATTTAGAAAGAGGATACATATGAAAAAATTTACTTTAACTCTAATTTTAGCTTTATTATGCGTTGTTACTGCAGGTTGTGACAAAGATAAAGTAGATGTTGATGTGCAAAAATTAGGAGATAATTTAACTCAAAAAATCAAGTTTGAAGACCAGCTAACACAAATAGATGAAGATATTGCAAAAGATATTTATGAAATAAACTTTGAAAAAGTTAAGGCAACCGCGTTTATTGGCAGTGGGGCAACATCTGAAGAATTGGTGATTTTTGAAGCTGAGAGCAAAGACAAAGCAAAGCAAATTTTAACTCTTGCAAAAAAACATATAGAAGAGCAAAAACAAGATTATGAAAGTTATAATCCAAAAGAAATAAAAAAACTTGATAATGCGATTGTAATTCAAAAAGACAAGTATGTTATAATATGCGTTACAGAAGATGTTAGTGTAGAAAAAATAATAAACAATAGTTTGAAATAATCTTGAGAGGTGAGGGATATAGTGTCAGACATTAGTATGGATAAAATACTTACTTTATATATAAAAGAAAATCAAGAAAGCTTCTATCGCGTCGCATACAGTTATGTAAAAGACACAAATACCGCACTTGATGTTATTCAAGAAGCAATAATTAAAGCATTAAAAAACAGAAACACATTAAAAAACGAAGAGTATTTAAAAACTTGGTTTTATAGAATTTTGATTAATGAATGTTTAATGCATATTAGAAAAAATAAAAAAATAGCATATATAGATAATATAGATGAATGTAATCCTATCAAGGATGAGAGCAACGACATAGATAACTTTGATGATATGCAGGTCTTATATAATGCAATAGAAAAACTAGAACCAAATCTTAAAACTATAATAATTTTGCGTTTTTTTGAAGATATGAAGATTGAAGAAATTGCAAAAGTGACTAACACAAACTTAAATACAGTTAAATCAAGATTATATAAAGCACTTAAAATCTTGAGAATTGACATTGAAGATTTAGAGTAGTTTTTTAGTGAAAGGCGTGAATTTTTTATGAAAAAAGAGCTTAAAAGAGAATATGAATCAATAAAAATACCGGATAGTCTAAACGATATTGTTGATGACGCTATAATAAAAGGACTTAGTAAGCCTAAAAAATTTTGGACTATCTCAAAGACAATAACATCTGTTGCAGCTGTGTTTTGCATAGTGTTTGTTACAATGCTAAACACAAGCAAAATGTTTGCAACAGCAATAAACAACGTACCTTTTTTAGGCAGAATTTGCCGTGTGTTTACTTTTCAAGAATACAACATTGAAGATAAGACTAAAACAATAAAAGTAAGAATGCCACAAATTGAAAATGCAGGAAACACAAAGCTAGAAAAACGAATTAATATGGAAATTAGTAAAATTATTAATGAAGAAGTAAAGAATTCTAAAATTAGAGCAGAAGAATATTTTGAGGCATTTGTAACAATAGGTGGCAGGGAAGAGGATTTTATTCCTATAGAAGTTGAATTTGATTATGAAATAAAATCATCGAATGACAAATATGTTTCTTTTCTTATAACTAAATTTGAGACTTTAGCAAGTGCGTATCAAGAGCAATATTTTTATAATATCGATTTAGAAAATGGACGAATTTTAACACTCAAAGACTGTTTTGGGCCTGATTATAAAAATATAGTTACTCATGAAGTAAATAAAGGGATATCTAATTTAGATAAAGATATGAATTTCTATCTTTTTAAAGATGTTGATATTAAAGATTTAATAACAACGGACTCCGCATTTTATATTAACGAAGACAATGAAATAATCGTTGTGTTTAATAAATATGAAATTGCTGCTGGCGCTGCTGGTATGTTTGAGTTTCCAGTAGGAAAAATTAGTTAAAGTAATTTAATCGAAGGGCAAGTTGAAAAAAATATGGTTTTTAGTAGTTTGATGTTTTTATTTGTTTTTTTACCGTCTGTATTATTAATTTATTATGTATGCCCAAAAAAGTTTAGAAATCTGGTTCTTTTTGTATCAAGCTTAGTTTTTTATGCGTGGGGAGAACCCGTTTATATAGTCATAATGATTTTTTCAACTGTCTTTGATTATTTTAATGGGTTGCTAATAGAAAAATATAGGCAAAAAGGACAACTTAAAAAAACAAAAATAGTTTTAATAAATTCTATAATTATAAACCTTGCAATACTTTTCTTTTTTAAATATACTGATTTTTTTATAAACAACATAAATTTATTGTTAAGTTCAAATATACAAACTTTGGATTTAGCGTTGCCTATCGGAATTTCGTTTTATACTTTTCAGACAATGTCCTATACCATTGATGTTTACAGGGGAGAGGTAAAAGCACAAAAGAATATAATCTCATTCGGTGCGTTTGTTGTCTTGTTTCCACAACTTGTAGCAGGTCCAATTGTCAGGTATAAAACGATTGCAACACAGCTAGATGAAAGAAAAGAATCGCAAGAGCAGTTTGCAAATGGAGTACATAGGTTCATTATAGGGCTTGGCAAAAAAGTTTTACTTGCAAACAACATAGGTCTTGTCTGGGAGCAAATTTCTTCTTACAATATTGAGACTTTATCTACTGCTACTGCGTGGATTGGTGCAATTGCATTTAGTTTCCAAATATACTTTGATTTTTCAGGGTATTCTGATATGGCAATAGGGCTTGGAAAAATGTTTGGATTTAATTTTTTAGAAAACTTCAATTATCCATATATTTCAAAAAGTATTACAGAGTTTTGGCGTAGATGGCATATTTCACTAGGCACTTGGTTTAAAGAATATGTGTATTTTCCTCTTGGTGGTAACCGTGGTGGAAAAGCAAAGCAAATCCGAAACATTTTTATCGTGTGGGGGCTTACAGGATTTTGGCACGGTGCGAGCTGGAATTTTGTAGTTTGGGGGCTTTATTTTGCGGTACTACTAATTTTTGAAAAAATGTTTTTGCTAAAATATTTGGAGCGTATACCAAGCTTTTTTTCGCATCTTTACACTTTAATTTTTGTATTGTTTAGCTGGGTGATTTTCGCATTTGATGGTTTTTCAAAAGTTGTTTTATATTTTAAAGCAATGCTCGGTTTTAATAGCTTAACCTTTGATAATGCATCAATTTATTTTGTTTATACAAACTTAATTTTATTTGTTGTTTTAGCAATATCTAGCACTGAAATTTTGAAAAATCTTAGCAACACTATTATAGAAAAATGCTTAAAACATAGTGCTTTAGTAGTAATTCTTAAAAACGCACTTTATATATTTATATTCTTATCTTCAATTACCTTTTTAGTAGGCGATTCGTATAATCCTTTTTTATACTTTAGATTTTGAGGTAAAAGCTTATGAAAAACAAATCAAATTTAATAACAATAATTGTATTTATAACATTGGTTTATTCTTTGTCTGTTTTAAATGTATTTTCAAAAGATAAAGACTTTTCATTAAATGAAAATAGATATCTAGCATCAAAACCAAAAGTAACTATAAAAAGTGTTTTTGATGGTCAGTTTGGAAAGAAATTTGAACAATACATAAATGACCAGTTTGTTTTTAGAGATTTGTGGATGGGTAGCAAAACAAGTCTTCAAATTGGAGTTAAAAATAAAGATATAAACGGTGTGTATATCTGTGATAATGGGTATCTGATAGAACAGCACTTGGAAAAAGACTTTGATAATAAACAGTTTGAAAATAACATTAACTATATAAGTGAATTTACAAATTATTGCAAAAATTATATTGACAATAAAAATATTTCTGTAATGATTGTGCCAAATGCCGAACTTATTTTAGAGGAGAATTTGCCAAAGTACGCTCAAAGCTTTGACCAAAACGAGAAAATCGATAAGGTAAAATTAAATGCTAATGATGTAAATTTTATAGATGTTAGGGATATTCTTAAAAGCCATAAAGATGAAAATATTTTTTATAAAACGGACCACCACTGGACAACTAAAGGAGCATTTTTAGCTTATGAAGAGTGGTGCAACTCTGTAGAAAAAACTCAGTATACATTAAAGCGAGTTTCCAGCTCGTTTAGGGGTTCTCTTTATTCTAAAGTGCTTTACAATAAAGCCCAGTATGATAATATCGACTTGTTTTTAGACAAAACTAAATACACTGTAACTTATGCAAACAACGGCTTTAAATCGGAGAGCATTTATGATTTTGATAAATTAAAAGAAAAAGATAAATATCAGGTGTTTTTTGGCGGAAATCATTCAGAAATTAAAATTAACACCGAGAATAAAAACAATAAAAACTTGCTCGTTGTAAAAGATTCTTTTGCAAATTCTTTTATTCCGTTCATTATAAAAGATTATGAGAACATTTATATTTTAGATTTAAGGTATTATAAAGGAAATGTTAAAGAATATTTTATACAAAATAACGTTACAGATATATTTATACTTTATAATATTATAAATTTTTCTAACGATAAAAATATTAGCAAACTTAGGGGTTAAAAATGAAGGTAAAAAGTAAAGCATTTTTTATTACAATTTTTTCTTTTGTAGCTTTAAGCGGATTATACTTTATAATCATTGGAACTAAAAATGGGGCTGAGAATTTTAAAGCTAAAGGCGATACAACAAAAATATCTAGCAAGACAACTTGTAAAAACTATGATTATTCAACGCCAGTTCAAGAATCAAAACAAGCATCAAGCGACTATTTTGATGATGCAGTGTTTTTTGGTGACTCTTTGACTTATGGTATGATAGGAAATTTTTTTGTAGATGATGAAAATATAATTGCTTGCAAAGGTGCATCAATAAAAGCTATGACAGGCAAAGTGACACTATCAGGAAAAGAGGATAAGGGTGTAGTTAATGCAATCGGTAAGGTTGTAGAACAAAACCCTAAAAAAATCTATATAATGCTCGGAATTAATGGACTTGCGTGGATGACAACACAGCAGGTCATTGATGATTATGGAGAATTAATTGATAAGATGAAGCTTGCAAACCCAAATGCAAAAATATACATCCAATCTATTTTTCCGGTTAGTGAATATAAAAATCAGTCTGACAATAGATATGATAATGTAAAAATTGATAAAATTAATAATGCACTTTTAAATCTTGCTTGCAAAAAAGAGGTCTATTATTTAGACACAAACAGCTTGCTAAAAGACGAGGCAGGAAATTTATCAAATCGTTTTACAAACATATATGACGGAATTCATATTAATAAAGATGCGTATAACTTGTGGTACGATTATTTGTGCAATCACACGGTGTGATTTGAACGACAAAATAAAGGTATAGATTTTTAAGATTTTCTATGATAAAATAAAACAGTAAATTTGTATATTCTATGGAGGGATATTTTATTAAATGGACAGTGGTAGTATAACGCTTATAATTACCTTAGGTGTGTTGCTTTTGATGTCGGCATATTTTTCAGCAACAGAAACGGCTTTTTCATCACTTAATAGGATTAGGGTTAAAAACTTAGCAGAAAACGGGGATAAAAAAGCAGAGCTTACACTAAAGTTGTATGAAAATTACGACACTTTACTTTCTTCGATTTTAATTGGAAATAACATAGTAAATATTCTGTTGGCATCTCTTGCAACCGTTCTTTTTATAGGCTATTTTGGCGATATCGGCATTACTATTTCAACAATTGTTATGACTATTTTGGTTTTGACTTTTGGAGAAATCACACCTAAAAGCTTAGCAAAAGAATATCCAGAGAGTTTTGCAATGTTATCTGCGCCTTTTATTAAGGTTATAATGATTTTACTTACGCCAGTTAATTTTTTGTTTTCTCAGTGGAAAAAACTGCTGGTAAAAATTATAAAAAAGGATGAGCAACAGGGTATTACAGAAGGTGAATTTTTAACAATAGTTGATGAAGCAGAGCACGACGGTGGAATAGATGAGCACGATGGTGAGCTTATTAGAAGTGTTATAGAGTTCAACGACCTTGAAGCGATAAGCATTTTAACACCAAGAGTAGATGTTGTAGCTGTTTCTATTGACGAATCTAAAAGAGCTATTAACAAAAGCTTTGTTGATAGTGAATATTCGAGGTTACCTGTTTTTAAAGATTCTATAGATAATATAGTTGGCTTTATACATCATAAGGATTTTATAAATTATGTTATGCGTGGGGATAAGGCTGTTGAAGATATATTAAAACCGTGCATTTGCGTTATGCCCTTAATGAAAATTTCTAAACTTTTAAAGGTGCTTCAAAAAGAACAATCTCATATTGCAGTAGTTACCGACGAATTTGGTGGTACTGTAGGTATTGTAACTATGGAAGATATCATCGAGGAGCTCGTAGGTGAAATTTGGGATGAGCACGATGAAGTAATAGAAGAGTTTGAAAAGATAAGCGAAAACGAGTATAAAATTGTTTGTAGTACCGACCTTGAAGATATGTTTGAGTTTTTTAGCATCTCTGGTGACTATGATTCTACTACCGTTTGTGGTTGGGTCATTGAGCATCTTGATAAAATCCCAAGTGAGGGAGATAGCTTTGAGTATGAAAACTTAACCGTTGTTGTTTCAAAGACCGATTCTAGAAGAGTGCTTGAAATAACAGTAACAGTAAATCTACAAAATGAAGGATACAAAGAGTAAGACTTTAAAAAGCCGACACGGTAATTAACTGTGTCGACTTTTATATTATAATTTTCTATTTAAAAATTCTTCTTTAAACCAAACATCATTTATTAAAAATTCTTTGTGATTTAGATACTGAAGAATTTGTGCATCTGTTGTAAAATTAAAAACAAGCTTGTATGAATATAAAAATTGTTTTTTATAACCGTGCTTTTTGTTCAGCAAATTTGTGCCATATTTTCCATCACCTAAAAGAGGGTGACCAATTGATGCAAAATGTGCTCTTATCTGGTGTGTACGCCCTGTTAAAAGCTCTACTTCTACAAGACTTATGTTGTTATAACTATCAAGAACTTTGTATTTAGTTTTTATTTGTTTAGAATTTTTTTGGCAGCTTTTATATACAAAAACTTTGTTTTTATCTTCATTTTTAACCAAGTACCCATCTAAAGTATCTTCTTTTTTTTCTAAAATACCGTGAACCACACAAATATAATATTTTTGAAGCTCTCTGTTTTTCATTTTTTCATTAAGAATTCTAAGTGATTGTGCATTCTTAGCAGCAATTACGATTCCACCAGTGTTGCGGTCAATTCTATTGACAAGTGCAGGGGTAAAAGAAAGCTCATTATCAGGATTGTATTTGCCGTTATCGTATAAATACCTTTTAAGGCGGGCAATTAAAGTGTCTATGTATTCGTTTTCATCGGGGTGACACAGTAGACCAACCTTTTTATTTAAAAGAATTATATTATCGTCTTCATAAATAATGTCAAGGCATTTGGGTGCGTTTAAAAAATCTTTGTTGTTGTTTGGAACAGAAAAAAACTCATCATTTACATACATATCTACAACATCACCAACGCATAGTCGTGTAGAAATTTGAGCACGCTTTTTGTTTACTTTTATTCGTTTAGTTCGTATATATTTGTACATCAAAGCGTTTGGTAAGTTTGGCATACTTTTTGTAATAAACTTGTCAAGTCTTTGATTTGCGTCATTCTCAGAAATTATAAAACTTTTCACTAAAAATATCTCCTAATTTTTAAAAGAATAAATCAATTTTATAAGAGTATACCATAAATGAAACCTTTTCAAAAGGAAAAAAATAGTATATAATTAATCATTAGCCAATATTAGATTATTGGAGATTATTTTTGTATAAAATAAAGTGATAATATGCAGTTTTAGCACATCACTTTTGTTTAATATTTTTTTGGAGGACTTAATAATGATTACAAATGAAAGAGTGACTGAAGTTTTAAAAGAGGCTGGAGTTTTGCTTGAGGGACATTTTTTGCTAACATCCGGAAGACACAGCAATAAATATTTACAATGTGCAAATATTTTTAGAAATACCAAATACAGCGAGGAGCTTTGTGCCGCTCTTGCAGAAAAATACAAAGATGATGATATTCAACTCATAATTGGACCTGCTATGGGTGCGGTTCAAATGGCATATGAAGTAAGTCGTAATTTTGGTTGCGAAAACTTTTTTACAGAGCGTGATGAAAACGGAAAAATGCAACTTCGCAGAGGTTTCTCTATAAAGCCTGGTCAAAGAGTGTTGGTCGTTGAAGATGTTGTTACAACGGGCGGTTCAGTTCGTGAGGTTGTAGAGTATATTCAGCAAAATGGCGGAGTTGTTGCAGGTGTAGGTTCTATAGTAGATAGAACGGGTGGTAATATTGACTTTGGTGTGCCTTTTAAAGCCGTTTACAGCGTAGATGTTCAGTCTTGGTATAAAGATGAATGCCCACTATGCAAAGAGGGCAAAATAGAGCTTGTAAAGCCGGGAAGTAGAAAGATTAAATAATTAGAGGTAGATAAAATGCACGAGGGTCATCGCAAAAGATTAAGACAGCGCTTTCTTGATTGTGGACTTTCGAATTTTGCCGACCACAATGTTTTAGAATTACTTTTGTTTTACACAATACCAAGAAAAGATACAAACGAGCTTGCCCATAGTCTTATCAACACATTTGGGTCTTTGTCAGCAGTTTTTGATGCCTCTTTTGAAGACCTTATAAAAGTGGATGGAATCGGCGAAAACACAGCATCACTTGTTAAGCTTATTCCCCCAATTTATGGCAGATATATGCAAGACAAGCTTGCACAAAATACCGAGATTTTTTCAACACAGGCAGCTGGTGAATATTTGACAGCAAAATACATAGGCATAAAAAATGAAACAGCTATGCTTTTGTGCCTTGATAACAAAGGTTGTGTAACAAACTGCGACATGCTTTCTCAAGGCTCACTTTCTATGACGGAGATTGCCGGAAGAAAAATTGTCGAAACCGCTTTAAAAAACAATGCTACATCTGCAATACTTGCGCACAATCATCCGGGAGGTCTTGCGGTTCCATCTTCTGCGGATATTGATGTGACTAGGAGTATGATTGTTTTGCTCAATTCAATAGATGTAAAATTAAAAGACCATATTATTGTTGCAGACAGTGATTATTTCTCAATGGCAGATTCGTCGAAATTTTCGCTGATGTTTTTATAGGTGATTTACAAAGAGGATTTGATAGTATATGGATAAATTCAAACTATATTCAGATTTTTCTCCCACTGGCGACCAACCGCAAGCAATTGAGCAGTTGGTTGATGGGTTAAATAGTGGACTCAAAGAGCAAACACTGCTTGGGGTTACGGGGTCGGGAAAGACCTTTACGATGGCTAATGTCATTGCAAAGGTTAATAGACCTACGCTTATTTTAGCTCATAACAAAACTCTTGCAGCACAGCTTTGTAGCGAGTTTCGTGAGTTTTTTCCGGATAATGCGGTTGAGTATTTTGTAAGCTACTATGATTATTATCAGCCAGAGGCATATCTGCCCACAACAGACACCTATATTGAAAAAGATTCTTCAATAAATGACGAGATTGACAAGCTTCGGCATAGTGCAACTTTGGCTTTGTCTGAAAGAAGGGATGTAATAATTGTTGCAAGCGTTTCTTGCATTTATAGCTTAGGTGACCCTATTGACTATCGTAATATGGTTATTTCTTTGCGTCCTGGAATGCAAAAATCCAGAGATGAATTGCTTGCAAAACTTGTCGAAATCCAATATGACAGAAATGATTTAAACTTTATAAGAAACAAATTTAGAGTTCGTGGGGATGTTGTAGAAATTTTTCCGGCAAACTCAAATGAAAATGCAATAAGAGTTGAGTTTTTTGGTGATGAAATAGAAAAAATTAGTGAAATTAATGTCCTTACGGGAGATGTAACTGGCATTTTGTCCCACGCAGCAGTTTATCCCGCATCACACTATGTTGTATCAGCTGAAAAAATGGAAGTTGCAATAAAAGAAATACAAAATGAAATGATACAGCAAGCTGCAATTTTTGAAGAGCAAGGCAAGCTTTTAGAGGCACAAAGAATAAAACAGCGAACAGAGTACGATATTGAAATGCTTAGAGAAACAGGATTTTGTAGTGGAATCGAAAATTATTCTAGAGTTTTATCAGGTAGGCAGGCGGGGGCGCCACCGTTTACACTTATAAACTATTTTCCAGATGATTTTTTAATTTTTATAGATGAGTCCCACGCAATGATTCCACAAATACACGGAATGTATGGCGGTGACCGTTCTCGCAAGGAAAGTCTTGTAAATTATGGGTTTAGACTTCCATCGGCATATGATAATAGACCACTTACATTTGATGAGTTTTATGAAAGGACAAAGCAAACAATTTTTGTAAGTGCAACACCTGCCCGTTTTGAGCGTGAGAACAGCAAGAGAGTTGTAGAGCAATTAATTAGGCCAACGGGGTTACTTGACCCTGAAATTACAGTAAAACCAACCGAAAATCAAATTGATGATTTGATATCACAAATTAACACAAGAATAAGCCGTAAAGAAAGAGTTTTGATAACAACTCTTACAAAAAAAATGGCAGAAGATTTAACCGAATATATTGAAAATGTTGGCATAAAAGTTCGCTATATGCATCACGATATTGACACAATTGAAAGAATGGAAATAATTCGTGACTTGCGTATGGGTGAGTTTGATGTTTTAATAGGTATAAATTTGTTGCGTGAGGGTCTGGATTTACCTGAAGTATCCCTTGTTGCAATTTTAGATGCTGATAAAGAAGGTTTTTTGCGTTCTGAATCATCTCTTATTCAAATCATTGGAAGAGCTGCAAGAAACGCACAGGGCGAAGTTATAATGTATGCTGATAGTGTGACTCCATCTATGGAGCGTGCAATTAAGGAAACCCAGCGACGAAGAGAAATACAAATGAATCATAATAAAAAAAATAATATTGTACCCACAACAATCAAAAAAGAAATTAGAGATATAATAGAAATAACAAGCAAGCAAGGCATTGAAAAAAGCAAGCCTACACGAAAGCTTAATAGGATTGAAAAAGAGCAGTTGATAAAAAGGCTTACAACAGAGATGAAAGCTGCTGCAAAAATATTAGAATTTGAGCACGCAGCATATTTAAGAGATGAAATTGAAAAGCTTAAAGGCAAGTGATAAAGCGGGGGAAGTGCATTGGCAAATACAGAAATTATAATTAGGGGCGCAAAAGAAAATAATTTAAAAAATATAGATTTAAAAATACCAAGGGATAAGCTTGTAGTTTTTACAGGTCTTTCAGGTTCAGGCAAATCATCTCTTGCATTTGACACTATTTATGCAGAGGGACAACGCCGTTATGTCGAGTCCCTTTCATCTTATGCACGGCAATTTTTAGGTCAAATGGAAAAACCAAAAGTAGAGTCAATCGAGGGGCTATCTCCAGCAATATCAATTGACCAAAAAACAACATCAAAAAATCCTCGTTCAACAGTTGGAACGGTTACAGAAATTTATGATTATTTAAGGCTTTTATATGCACGAATAGGAATACCACATTGTCCCGTTTGTGGAAATGAGATACACCAACAAACAATAGACCAAATAGTAGACAGAATTTTAAAACTTGAAAATGGCACAAAAATTCAGGTTATGTCTCCCATTGTTAGAGGTCGAAAAGGTGAGTATGTCAAAGAGCTTGAAAATGTTAGAAAATCTGGATTTGTAAGGGTTAGAGTTGATGGAAATGTTTATGATTTGTCTGAAAAAATTACGATTGATAAAAATAAAAAACATAATATAGAAATCATTGTAGATAGGTTAGTTATAAAAGATGACATTAGAGGAAGGCTTGCCGATTCTATTGAAACTGCAACAAATCTTTCTGGCGGACTACTTTTAATAGATGTTATAGATAGCGAGGAGATTTTGTTTTCTCAAAGCTATGCTTGCCCAGAACACGGGGTGAGTATTGAAGAGCTAACACCTAGAATGTTCTCTTTTAACAGTCCTTTCGGTGCTTGCCCAAAATGCTCTGGGCTTGGAACTTATATGAAAGTTGATCCAAATTTAATAATACCTGATAAAACTCTTTCCATAAAAGAAGGAGCAATAACCTGTAGTGGCTGGTCTAAAACCGATGGTGGAACTATTGCCCAAATGTATTTTGAGGGGCTTGCTAGGCATTATGATTTTTCTTTGGACACACCTATCAATAAATTGCCTAAAAAAATAGTGGACGTTATTCTTTATGGGTCAAAAGGGGCTAAAATTAGGCTTCAAAGAACTAATGAATATGGCAGTGGAAATTATCAAGCGGAGTTTGAGGGGCTTGTAAACAACCTTGAAAGAAGATATTTAGAAACAAGTAGCGAATGGATGAGGGCAGAAATATTACAATATATGACTGTTCAAAACTGTTCTGAATGTAAGGGGGCAAGGCTTAAAACAGAGTCGCTTTCGGTAACTGTTGGTGGAATTAATATTGACGAATTTGTAAGAAAATCTATATCACAGGAATTTGAGTTTTTAAAATCAATAGAACTTACAGAGCGTGAAAAAATTATTTCGCAATCAATTATAAAAGAAATTTTAGAGCGACTCGGATTTTTAAGTAGCGTAGGTCTTGATTACCTAACACTTGCCCGCTCAGCTGGAACTTTATCGGGTGGAGAGAGTCAGCGGATTAGGCTTGCAACTCAAATTGGCTCATCACTTATGGGCGTTTTGTATATTCTAGATGAGCCAAGCATTGGATTACATCAAAGGGACAATACAAAACTACTTGAAACGCTAAAAAAACTCAGAGACCTTGGAAATACGCTGATTGTTGTTGAACACGATGAAGATACAATGTATGAAGCGGACTGCATTGTTGACATAGGTCCTGGAGCGGGTGTTCACGGTGGTGATGTTGTTTGTGTTGGCGATGTTGAAGAGATAAAAAAATGCGAAAATTCAATAACAGGGCAATATCTTAGTGGTAAAAAACAAATCCCAGTGCCAAAAGAGAGAAGAAAAGGTAACGGGAAAAATATAAAAATTATCGGGGCGAAAGAAAACAATCTAAAAAATATTAATGTTACAATTCCGCTTGGCGAATTTGTGTGCGTCACAGGTGTTTCTGGCTCTGGTAAATCATCTCTTGTAAATGAGATTTTGCACAAAAAACTTGCAGCAGAACTAAATGGTGCAAAAAAATTTGCTGGAGAGCATAAAAGAATTGAGGGCATTGAAAATCTTGATAAAATAATCAGTATTGACCAATCTCCGATTGGTAGAACCCCACGCTCAAATCCTGCGACTTACACAGGGGTGTTTACAGATATTAGAGAACTTTTTGCCTCAACTCAAGATGCAAAGATTCGTGGATTTACGGCTAGTCGATTTTCATTTAATGTAAAAGGTGGACGCTGTGAGGCTTGTCAAGGTGATGGTATTGTAAAAATAGAAATGCATTTTCTTGCAGATATTTATGTGCCTTGTGAAGTTTGTAAAGGCGCAAGATATAACCGAGAAACTTTGGAGGTAAAGTATAAAGGCAAGACCATTTATGATATACTAGAAATGACAGTTGATGAAGGACTTGTTTTTTTTGATGCGGTACCAAAAATAAAAAGAAAGCTCAAAACGCTTTATGACGTTGGTTTGGGATATATCAGAATTGGTCAATCTGCAACAACTTTGTCAGGCGGAGAAGCGCAAAGGGTTAAACTGTCTACCGAACTTTCAAAAAGGGCTACGGGAAAAACTATTTATATTTTAGACGAACCAACAACTGGACTGCATACGGCTGATGTTCACAGGCTTATTGATGTTTTTCAAAAATTAGTTGACAACGGGAACTCTGTTGTTGTAATTGAGCATAATTTAGATGTTATAAAAACAGCAGATTATATAATTGATTTAGGCCCCGAGGGCGGGGATAAAGGTGGCAAAATAGTTGCTAGTGGCACACCAGAGGAAATTGTTAAAGTAAAAGGTTCTTATACCGGAAAATATCTTAAAAATAAATTATAAATTAGGAGGAGTTTATTATGCTTGGTGATTTAGCAAGGTGGTTTTTTAAAACTGAAACATCATTTTTTAGGTCTTTTCAAGAAGTTATTGTGTCCTTAGGTCTGCTCAGCATTTTTGCAACTTTTTTAAGCGTAATATATATTTTAAATCCATATATAATCGTAAAAGCTATAAACAAAAAATACGCAAAGAAAGATTAACATATCAATATAAAAAACAACCACATTAGACTGCTTTAATTTTAGTCTAATGTGGTATTTTTATTGCATATTTTTATTGCATATTTTAGTTGTTATCTTTATTATTTTCAGGCGTTAGCAAATCCATTTTTATATCGCTATCAACGGTTAAAGTATTATTTTGAAGTTTACGCTTTTTATTAACAGAGTAAGCTAAAAGTAAAATAATTGTAATTGAAGATATTGTTATCCCTGCAAAAAGGCCTTTTGCCTTATATTTAAACTCAATGCTATGCTCGCCTGATGAAAGATTAATTCCCAAGAGTGCATTGTTAATAGATAGAATATCATTTTGAGGAACTTCTTTACCATCAACTATAACCTTCCAACTTTTGTCATACGGAATAGATGTATAAAGCACACATTTTTCTTTTGCTTTCACAGTGCCTTGAATATTAGTGTCTGTAAATTTAGTGATGTTTAGTGACTCGCTGTTTAGCTTTGAATACGCAGTTTTATATTTTTCCATATCAAGACCCGATGCAAAACAATCAACATACCCAGAAGCTTTTTCGTCATTAATTGGAATTATGATGCTAATTGTAGTTCCAGCGTCCCAGAGTCCAATATCATAAATATATTCTTCATAAATATTCTGAGTTGCTACAAATTCGTTGTTTGCATTAATTGTAATAGTGTCGCTAGAAACACAATCAGAGTCTACATAAATATAAACATTTTGTTTTTTCTCAAGAGTGTAATTAACTATAAAGTTTGACGAAGTAACATTTTTATCAGTTTTATAAAATACAAATTTACCAGAGTTTGCATCCTCGCCAAATTCGTTAATATTATAGTATTCAATATCCTGAAACGCAATAGGCTCAAGAACATCGCCGACCTCTGTTGCCTTTAACAAATAATCGTTTTGATTTTCAAACGGGTTATCAGAAATTGGATTCCAGTTTTTAATATCTCTGTCAACACAATAGGCTATTGGCAAATAATAATTATTTTTATAAGCCGTGTAATTACCGTTACTCATAAGTTTTGTATATAACTCTGTATTTTCCATATTTATATTTTGACTATTGTTTACAATATATTTAAGAGAAAACATTGAGTTATAAATAGGAGTTTGTAAATTGTAAGTGTAGCTATTTATATAATTTCCATACATTCCAAGGTTGTATTGCAAGTTTGAGAGTGGCTCAGACGCCATAGAAGAAAAGGTAGATACTCCGTTGTATCCAAACCAACAAGGGTCCATTCTCATATTGAGATTTGTAAGCTCCATTCGATAAAAGTCTGTATCATCAAGCTCATCCAAACTATCCTTTAAAGCCCTAAAAGTATAATAATCTTTGGTATAATTCTCTTTTTGCTGATCCATAACGAAATGACTAGTATTGCATACGGTTGCCTCTGTAATAACACAGCATAAAAGCAAGGCACTAACAGCGTTTGGATGAATTTTTTTGTTTTTGAATAGTGATAAAATAATAGTATAAATGATAACAAATAAAATGCTTAAAATAACAGTTTCCTCTAAAACATTTTTAGAACCGATTTTCTCAACAAAAACGATAAAGGCAGTTAATGCAAGCCCAACATACAAAATATCCTTTGACGAAACATCTTTAATATTAATTAAAGCTTTGTATGCAATCACTAGCAACATAAATGAGTACATAAAAGAAAAACGGTATGGCAAGTCATTTGGAAAATGAAAACCGTGCCAAATATAATTTAAAATATTTGTATTAAAGCTAAAGAAAAAAACAAGCAACATTGCAACTCTTGAAATTTTTTCTTGCAAAGATACTGATTTTGCAAACAAATATAAAGTGACTAGAATTAAAGTTGCAATTCCACAATATATATTTGGCAACACATCATCGCCACTGCTACGAATAGTTGGCTCAAGACTTGCTAAGTGGTTTGCTAAAAAGTCAAAAATAGCAAAATAAGAGGATGTTGTCGTAGGAAATGTACCTGATGTAGCAGAAGATGATTGCAAAATAAAATAAACAGGTAAAAGGGAAAAGGCACAAAGCAAAACAGCAATAATTGATGCCCCGATAAACAAATAAACACTTTTAAAGAGCTTTGAGTTTTTTAGTTTATCAATTTTTTTCTTGCTTAAAGTATTTGGATTGTCTGCAATTTTTGTTCCAAATGAATACTTGCCAAAATAATACATAATTGCGTATAAAACAGAAAATATGCATACCATAAAGCCTGCATAGTAGTTTGAAACAATTGTTATTGCAAGCGAAATAAAGTAAAGACTTGTTTTTCCGTCGTTTATTATTTTTTCAATGCCCAGCACTACAAGTGGTAACAACAGCATTGCATCAAGCCACATTATGTTCCAATAATACGCAATAAAATATCCGCAAAAGGAATACAAAACTCCAAATGCCGCGGTTGAGGTATCGTGCTTTAAAAAGTCTTTTGAGTTTTTAAGGTAATAGCAAAAAATGGCACTAGCAAGAGATGCTTTTAAAAGCATAAGAAAAGCAATTGCCTCTGGATTGTTAATATGGCCAAAGAGTAAAATAAAGACAGATAGTGGGCTTGAAAGATAGTTAAAAAAATTGCCAAGAAAACTGCCACCGCCACCTGATGTCCAAGAATACACAAGGCTTGAACCGCTAGTAATTCTATCATACAGCTCTGCAAAAAGTGGCCCATATTGATGGTATAAGTCCATTCGTAAAATTGTTTTGTTTCCAAAAGGAAAAACTCCATAACAAAAAAAGGTTAAAAGCAAGACAATGACACTGCACAAAAAAGATAGAAGTATATATTTATTATTAAGACCAAGATTATAAATTTTGGTCTTTTTTATTTTACTAAACTTTTCTTTATTCATAAAAACCGTCCTTATTATATATTGGTAAACATTTCTGCTATTTTAACACATTATTTTCACCCTTTCAATAAGATAAAGGATTTTTAAAAATATGTTTTAAGAGTTCTATTTTTGGACAAGATATCATATTCATTTTATAAAGTAGGTGAAGATTATGGAGAACAAAAAAAGATTTGAACAAGCAATATCTTGTGTATCGCCAAAAGTCAGAAGTTTGCTTTTAAATTTGCCACAAGAAATAAAGGAAAATACACAAGAAATTAGATTAAGAAGCGATAGGCCAATTACAATTGTTGGGAATTATGGATGTAGATTTATAAATCAAACTGGAAGAGTTTCATACATATGTACCCAAAATTCTGCAATAATTTCTAGTGGTGAAATTACAGATACTTTTAATAGAATATGTGGCTATTCTGTTCATAGCAATCAAAACGACATACTAAATGGCTTTATTACGCTTGAGGGAGGGCATAGAGCGGGAATTTGTGGGACAGGTGTTTGTGAAAGCGATAAAATTGTTGCAGTTAGAGATGTATCCTCAATTAATTTAAGGATAGCAGGTGAGCATTTTGGCGTTGCAGACGAAATAATTAGCAAGCTTTATTCAAATGGACTTAAAAGCGTAATAATAGCTGGCGCTCCTTGCACGGGCAAAACAACAATTTTAAGAGATATGTCAAGACAAATTTCTGGCGGAATTCTTGAAAACTATTATAAAACAGTAATTGTAGATGAACGAAAAGAAATTGCAGCAGTAAAGGGCGGAAAGCCTCAAAATGATGTTGGAATTAATTGTGACATTTTAGATATGTATCCAAAGGGTCAAGGAATTCTCACAGCAATACGCTCAATGTCTCCAGAAATAATAATTTGCGATGAAATCGGTGCTATGGATGATGCTTTAGCTATTGAGTCGGGTGTAAACTCGGGTGTAAAATTTGCCGTTAGCGTACACGCTTCATCATATGGCGAAATAAAGAAAAGACCACAGGTGAAAAAATTAATAGATATAGGTGCGTTTGATTACATAGTGCTTTTAAAAAGCGGAACAAAACCTTGTGTAATATCTCAATTTTATGAAGTAGGCGAATTTAAAAATGAAATGCATAGCAATAATGTTTATTATGATTTTTTGTACAACAGTGGGCAGGTATTTAAGCCAAAAATTATATCAAAGAATAAAGCTCCTTGAACAAACAAATCTAATGCTTAATACCATAAAAACACAAATTGAATATTGCAATACCCCAGTTAGAGAAGCTCTTGAGAGGTTTAAAAATTTAGAATTTGTTGACAGATGTATTAATGAATGGGAAAAAGGAAAGCAGTTTCCACAAGCTTGGAGCGATAGTGTAGACCAAAGCGTTAATTTAAATGCACTAAAAAAAGCTGATAAAGAAATTTTAAAAGCTTTTGGAAATGCGTTTGGCACAACAGATTTAAATGGACAGCTAAATATTTGTAGTTTTTATATTAATCAAGTTGGAGAAAACTTAAATGATGCAAAAGAACAATATAAAATGTATGGCCGACTTTATTGTGCAATGGGAATTCTTTCAGGTACGGCAATTGCAATCATTTTAATTTAAAATGCCTTGGAGGATAAATTATATGGAAGTTGATTTAATATTTAAAATAGCGGCAATAGGCATAATTGTTGCTGTGCTAAATCAGTTGTTAATACGAGCAGGCCGTGAAGAGTATGCCATGATAATGACAATGGCAGGTATAGTCATAGCGCTAATGATGCTTATACCACAAATCAACAGCCTATTTGAATACACAAGAGAAGTTTTTAGTATCTTCATATGTACATTCTAAAAATAGTTGCAATATCAATTATCTTAACAATATTATGCCTTGTTGTTAAGCAATATAAACCAGAGTATGCAGTAATAATGCAAATAGCCTCCTTTTGTACAATTGCATTTTTATTAATACTGTCTTTAGATGAACTAATTCAAATGATAAAAGATATTGCTGATATGTCTGAGGTAGACATTACATTTTTAACATTGCTAATTAAAGCATTGGGAGTTGCAATAATAACTCAAGTTGCAATGCAAATATGTAACGATAGCAATAATAAAACTCTAGCTTTTGGAGTTGAGCTTTCTGGAAAAATTGCAATATTATCTATGTGTATTCCAATGATAAAAGCAGTGGCACAAATAGCTATTAAAATAATTAAAGGATAGTAAAAAATGAAAAAATGCTTGTTAAGATTATTAATTACATTACCACTAATTATTCTGCTTACTACAAACGCTTTTGCTTTGGATGACGAGGAATTTATAAGTCAGCAATATAAAAACTCCGAAGCTTTTGAACTTATTGGTGACTTGCCAAATGAAACGCAAGAAATGCTTAACTCTTTAGGCATTGACCAAGTGGAATTTTCTAAAATTAGCAATATATCTTTTAAAAATATAATCGAGATGATGAAAGAAATAGTACGCGGTGAGATAAAAAGCCCTTTTAGATTTTTATTTACAATGACAGGGGTATTAATATTAATCGCAATAGCTAAAACAATTGTATCAACAGAAAACAACGAAGCTATAGACCTTGCTTGCTCATTGTTTTTTATTATAGCAATTATGAGTTCGATGATTTCTTATTCTACATATGTAATTTCTGCAATAGATTTAAGTCACAAATTTATGCTAAGCTTTATCCCCATATTTACGGCTGTTATAGCTGTAAGTGGCAACCCTGCATCAGCACTAAACTATAATACTGTAGCGATGATTCTCTCACAATCGGCATCCAGTTTTACAAATTCTTTCTTAGTACCGCTTGTTGTTATGTTTGTAGCACTTAGCATTTCTGCGTCTATTTCTCCGGCACTTAATATGGGTGAGCTACTAGAAATGCTAAAAAAAAGTATAACTTGGCTACTTACTGCAATTTGCACTGTTTTTACAGGCTTTCTAACTATAAAAGGAATACTTGTAAGCTCTGCGGATACAGTTGCTGCCAAAAGTGGCAAAGCTTTGGTAGGCGCTCTTATTCCAATTATCGGTAGCAGTCTTTCGGATTCCTACAGCTCAATACTTGGTAGTATGTCGATGCTTAAAAACACAATTGGAGCTTTTGGAATTTTAGTTGTAGCACTAATAAACATACCTGTGCTTGTTCAGGCATTGCTATGGATAATTTCAATTTATCTTACAGCTTTTGTCGCAGAGTCAATGGGGCAAAAAAACTGCGCCCAGCTTTTAAAAAACATAAACTCAACAAACATCATTTTGGTTGCAATTTTAATATTTAACCTTGTTTTAATAATGGTTTCAACAGCGCTTGTAATGGTGTTTAAAGCAACTATTTAGGATGGTGAAAAAATGGATGTATTGCGTCAATGGGCAATTTGTATAACAATATCTTCTCTGATTAGTGCTGTAGTTTATGCGCTATCTCCAAAAGGAAATATGCAAAAAGCAATGCAAGTAATTATATCAATATTTTTTTTATGTGCTTTGTTGTCACCGTTTTTAAGTGAATCTGTAATAAATATAGATTTTGAAACGAATAATTATTTGCCACAGCAAGAGAACAAAAGTGATGAGCTAAACGAGAGAATAAACGAGCAAATGCTTGAAATATCAAAGCGTATGGTGGAAGAACAAGTGCAATCAATTTTTTACTCTTATCAAATTTATAATGGACAAATTTGCACAATTATGGATATTGACAGCAACGGTAGCATATTTATTAAATCGATGACATTATATTTGCAAACAAAAGATATGGATAAAAAAACACAAGTAACGAGTTCTGTTTGTAGTCGCTTTAATATTGAAGAAAAAACAATAACAGTTTCAAGAATTCAAAATGATGAGGGATAGATTAAAATGCAAGAATTTAACATTGATTTTTTTAAAAAAATAAAAGAAGATAAAAAACTACTTGCTATTTTAAGCATAGGATTAATTGGAATGATTTTATTGTTAATGACAGAATTTACAAGTAAAGATAAAAATAAAAAACAACAAGTAAAAACGGCAGACAATTCAACTCAATATACATATGAACAAAACTATAAAAACTCTGTTCAAAACGATTTGCAAAAAATAATATCCTCAATTGACGGAGCGGGAAAAACTACCGTTATGGTTACACTCGATAGTGGCTCGAAATCTGTTTACGCAATAGACGAAAAAACAAGCAACAACGATGACTCGTTAGAAAAAGAAAATGAATACAAAAAAAGCTCGCAAAATTCAAAAAACACAGAGCATATAATAATCAAAGACTCCTCAAACAAAGATGAAAAAGGTTTGATTGTTGAAGTTATCCAGCCTCAAATTAGGGGAGTTGCCATAGTTTGCGAAGGTGCCGATTCGGCGGTTGTGCGACAAAATATTACAGACACCGTAACGGCAGTTTTAAACATAAGTTCTACACGAGTATGCATAACAAAAATGACAAAAGATTAAACGGGAGGCATTTTAATGGGTATGGTAATTAAAAGAAGACAATTAGTGATGGCTACGATGGTGGTAGCTCTTGGTGCTGCAGTTTTTGTAAACTGGTATTTTACAAAGCCTAACATTCAAACAAATGAAAGTGTTCAAACTGCCGGTAGTGTAACTGAAAAATCAGACACTGTAAATCTTGGGGATGCTGAATATGTAAATAGCTCAAAAAAAACAACCGTAGATAAATCAAAAGATATAAAAGACTCAAAAGAGTATTTTGCACAAGCAAAGCTAAATAGAAGCAACGCTCACGACAAAGCGCTCGAAACTTTAAACTCTGTAATCGGAAATAGCAATTCATCAAAAACTGCAATAGATAACGCTAGTGCAGAGCTTACAAGACTTTCTGGTGTAATAAAACAAGAAGCGGATATAGAAAACTTGATTAAAGCTAAAATAAAAGGCGACTGCATAGTTGTTATAAATGGTGAAAAAGCAGAGGTCGTGGTTGCAAAAGGCGTGCTTGATGATAATGTTATTATGCAAATAAAAGAAATTGTGATTAATCAAAGTGGAATTTTAGCAGAAAATATAACAATTATTGAATCAAAATAGCATAAAAATGGTTGTATCTTTTTAAGTTTGTGGTATAATAATTTTGATAAGTAGGATTATATTTATATGTAGCCTGTTTATTAATAAAAGTTAGCAAACCACCCGTTTAAAATATTCTTTTTATTTACTTATTTTTATATATTGCGGTGGTAGAGCAATTGTTTTTAATTTAGAAGGAGGACTCCCTTATGGATGAAAGAAAGAAGAATGGTATTTCTGGGGGACTTGTCATATCCGAAGAAGTTATTGCATCAATTGCAATGAATGCCGCAGAGGATGTTGAAGGCGTTAGCAGTTTTGCACTTCGCCCGGCAGATGTGCAAACAGTTTTTAAAATTGGTGCAGAACCCTTAAAGCACGTAAGGGTTACAACAGTGGATAATGAAATTAAACTTCATTTGTATATTAATATTGCAAGTAATGCTAAAATACCCGTTGTGTGTTCTTCAGTGCAACAAGCAGTTAAAAACGCTGTTCAAAGTATGACGGGAAGAATTGTCACTAAGGTGAACATTAGTATAGCTGGTATTGATTTTAACGAACCTACAGAATTTCAGAAGTAGTAAAAATTTTTGCCCTCCGCTTATGCTATATTGTGGAGGGCTTGATTTATTTAACTCGTCGGGGAGGACAGGCCTTATGAAAAGAAGAGAAGAAAGAGAACAGGCGTTTATTTTAATTTTTGAAAAGTCATTTAACAAAGATTTGGATATGCAAGAGCTTTTTGAAATGGCTGAAGAATCAGAAGTTATGGTTCCTTCAGATTTTGCAAAAAAAATATCACTTATTGTTGATGATAATTTATCAGAAATTGATGAAGAAATTCAGTCAGTATCTATTGGCTGGAACTTGGGCAGGATGTCTAAAGTTGTGCTGGCAATTATTCGTTTAGCCGTTGCAGAAATGAAATATATGGAAGACATTCCTGTTAGTGTTTCTATTAATGAGGCAGTCGAGCTTTCAAAAATTTATGCAAGCGGTGAAGATGCGTCTTTTGTTAATGGTGTTCTTGGCACTATTTCTAGAAAAAAAGAGGGATAAAATGGGCGTTTATCTCGGGTTTGATACAAGTAATTACACAACCTCAGTTGCCATTTATGATTCTGATAGTAATAAAATTGAGCATAAAAAAAGATTACTACCCGTAAAAAAGGGTGAGCGTGGAATTAGGCAAAGCGATGCAGTTTTTTATCACAATATTGCTTTACCTATACTTGCAAATGATTTATTCTCAACTACCACTTTTAATCAAAAGATAAAAGCTGTTGGGGTTTCAAACAGCCCTAGAAATGTAGAAAATTCTTATATGCCTTGTTTTTTAGCAGGTGTAAGTGTTGCACAAACACTTGCTAGTGTAAATGGAATTGAATGTATGAATTTTTCACATCAGCAAGGTCATATTATTGCTGCACTATATTCAGCAAACAAGCTTGAACTTATAAATCAAAAATTTATAGCTTTTCATCTCTCTGGTGGAACTACAGAAATTTTATTAGTAACTCCGAGTGATAAAAATGTTATTGATACTCAAATAATTGCACAGTCATCAGACTTAAAGGCAGGGCAAGCAGTTGACAGGGTTGGTGTTATGCTAGGTCTTGATTTTCCAGCTGGAATGGAGCTTGATAGACTGGCTTGTTTAAGTGAAAAACAATATAAAATTAAACCTTCAGTAAAGGGGCTTGATTGTAGTTTTTCTGGAGTTGAAAATAAATGTAAAAAAATGATAAATGATGGATGCAAATCAGAAGACATTGCAAGATATTGCATAGAATATATTTATTGTACACTTGATTTAATTACAACTAAGCTGATAGGAGAATACAAAGATATGCCCTTGGTTTTTTCAGGTGGGGTAATGTCAAATTCAATAATAAGAAACAGATTTGTAGAAAAATATAATGCTTACTTTGCTGCACCTGAGTTTTCAAGCGACAATGCAGCAGGTATTGCAATTTTAGCAAGTATAAAGGATAATTTGTTATGAAATCACCAGATGTATTATCAATATCGCAACTAAATTTTTATATAAAATCTCTAATTGATGAGGATTCAAACTTAAAAACGCTCTTTATTCGTGCAGAAATTTCAAATTTTACAAATCATATAAGAACAGGGCATTTTTATATGACTCTAAAAGATGAAAAATCTTCAATAAAAGCAGTTATGTTTAAATCTAATGCACAACGATTAAAATTTTTGCCTGAAAATGGAATGAGCGTTATTGTTCGTGGCAGTGTGTCTGTTTTTGAAAGAGACGGGCAGTATCAGCTATATGTTGATGATATGCAACCTGATGGTGTTGGCGCTTTAAATTTGGCGTTTGAGCAATTAAAACAAAGTCTTGATAAAGAGGGGCTTTTTGATACTGAAAGTAAAAAACAAATTCCTTTGTATCCACAAAAAGTTGGAATAATAACATCTCCTACCGGTGCTGCAATTAGAGATATCATAAATGTATTAGAACGCCGTTTTCCTTGCGTTGAAGTTATAATGTATCCTGTTCAGGTTCAGGGCGAACAAGCACCATTGCAGATTTCGACTGCAATAAGGCAAATGAGTGATTCTAAAACTGCCGATGTTTTGATTGTGGGCAGGGGTGGAGGCTCTATAGAAGAATTGTGGGCTTTTAATGATGAACTTGTAGCACGAGCAGTTTATGACTGTCAAACTCCTGTGATTTCAGCAGTAGGTCACGAAACGGATTTTACTATTTGTGATTTTGTGGCTGATTTAAGGGCTCCAACTCCTTCGGCTGCAGCTGAGCTGTGCGTTCCTGACAGAGCAGAGGAATACCGCAACATTAGTGCAATTAAGAATATTTGTTACAATATAGTTAATTCTAAAATTTCACAAAACAGGGCAAAGCTTGAATTGTTAATGTCAAAAACAGTTATGCAAAGCCCACTTGAGCATATAAACAACAAAAGGTTGTTGCTTGATAATTATATTTTTAAAATGACTGATTACACGGTAAATTATGTAGATAAAGAGCGAGCAAGATTTGTAACAACAGTTGAAAAGCTTGACACTTTAAGCCCTTTAAAAGTTTTAACCAGGGGATACAGTATATCGACAAAAAGCAATTTGCCGATTTTTGATATAAATGATATTGACATTGGTGATAAAATTAATATACGGCTTTCAAACGGCAATATTGATTGCACAGTAAACGGTGTTGAAAGGTTGGAAGATGATGAAAAAAATGACTTATGAAAAAGCTATGGAAAGACTAGAAGAAATAGTAAAAGAGCTTGAAAAAGGCTCTTTAGAACTTGAAAAATCTTTAGAACTTTATGAAGAGGGAACAAAACTATCTGCATTTTGCAACTCTTGTCTTAATGATGCCGAGCTTAAAATAACTCAATTTGTTAATGCAAAGCAGGATAATGAGGGGGAAAATTGATTGGCTGCCGATTTTAATCAATTTTTAGAAAAAGACATTGAAATAATAGAAAATGCATTAGATAAATATTTGCAATGTTTGTCTACAGATTATAAAATAGTATGTGATGCAATGAGTTATAGCGTGAAAAATGGTGGCAAAAGATTGCGCCCTGTTCTCGTTCTTGAATTTTGCAAAGTGTGTGGTGGAGATATTTCCAAAGCACTACCTTTTGCATGTGCAATTGAAATGATTCATACCTATTCATTAATACACGATGATTTACCTTGTATGGATGATGATGATATGCGAAGAGGCAGACCGTCGTGCCATATAGCGTTTGGAGAAGAATATGCTCTTTTGGCTGGAGACGCCCTTTTGACAAAAGCTTTTGAAATAGCTACAACTAGCACTGCAAGCCCTGATGTTACTTTGCGTGCTATAAGGGAACTTGCTCAAAAATCTGGTGTAGGTGGTATGATTGGCGGTCAAGTGATGGATTTATTAAACGAAGGCAAGAATACTTCACTCGAAACATTAAAAGAAATACATTTGTTAAAAACAGGGGCATTAATTGAGTGTGCAGCGACCATAGGATGTATTGTTGCAAACGCTGATGAA
Source organism: Clostridiales bacterium (assembly GCA_012519975.1). Classification (GTDB taxonomy): domain Bacteria; phylum Bacillota; class Clostridia; order Oscillospirales; family Acutalibacteraceae; genus RZYX01. Next base: position 8,201 of record JAAYPE010000021.1, on the reverse strand, counting down.
GAAAAGGTTCAAGCTGCTAAAACATATGCACAAAGCATTGGGCTTGCATTTCAGGTAATGGATGATATTTTAGATGTTACAGGGGATTGTGAATTGCTGGGAAAACCAGTTGGAAGTGACAAAAACAACGAAAAATCAACCTATGTTTCCATTTTAGGACTTGAAGTTTCAACAGAAATGGTTGAAAAATTAACGGATTTTGCAAAAGAAAGTCTTGATGTTTTTGAAAACGAAGCAGAGTTTTTAAAACAACTTGCAGATAGCCTTAAAAGTAGAGAAAAATAATTTTTTTAGAAGGGGATAAAATCTATGAGTATGCTACTAAACAATATAAAATCTCCATCTGATGTTAAAAAACTAAATGATAGTGAGCTTGAACTTCTTGCAAAAGAAGTTAGGCAAACTTTAATTGATACAGTTTCTAAAACAGGCGGGCATCTTGCGTCAAATTTAGGTGTTGTAGAGCTTACAATTGCCTTACATAAGATTTTTGATTCTCCAAATGACCAAATAGTTTGGGATGTTGGTCATCAAGTATATACACATAAATTGCTAACTGGTCGGTATGAAAAATTTTCTACGCTTAGAACAAAAGATGGTATATCTGGCTTTCCTCGTCCAAGTGAGAGTGAACACGATATATTTTATTCAGGGCATAGTAGTGCTTCAATTTCTGCAGCCTATGGGTTAGCTGTTTCAAAAAAACTAAATAATGACCCCGGCTATGCAATTGCAGTTATTGGTGATGGTTCTTTTACTGGCGGTCTCGCTTATGAAGGTCTTAACAATGCAGGTAGGAGCAATACAAGGCTTATTGTTATTTTAAATGACAACGAAATGTCGATATCTGAAAATGTAGGTTCTATCGCACGATATTTAGCTGCAATACGAACAAAACCCAGATATTATTCTTTTATGGCTGATGTTGAAACCAGCTTAATTAAGTTGCCAAGAAGTGGCGAAAAAATTTATAACATTTTTAATAAAGCTAAAACAAATCTTAAAAATGCAATGTACCAAAGTACAATTTTTGAAAATATGGGTTTTAAATATTTAGGCCCAATTGATGGTCATAATATGAATGCATTGTGTGCAGCCCTTGAGAGTGCAAAATCAATAGAAAGTCCGGTACTTCTTCATATAAACACGGTGAAGGGAAAAGGATATAATTTTGCAGAAAAATCACCATCTCAGTTTCACGGTATTTCAAAATTTGATATTATCACAGGTGAGCCAGTTTTACCTTGCGCTAATTATTCTTCAGAGTTTGGAAAATACCTTTGTGAGCTTGCACAGAATGATAAAAGAATTTGTGCAATAACCGCCGCTATGTCACTAGGTACTGGGCTTGAGGAGTTTTCTAAAAAGTTTCCAAAGCAATTTTTTGATGTAGGCCTTGCAGAAGAACACGCAGTAACTTTTTCGGGAGGGCTTGCAAAAGATGGTATGATTCCCGTTTTTGCTGTGTATTCAACTTTTTTACAACGCTGTTATGACCAGCTCGTTCACGACGCAGCATTACAGGGAGAAAAAATAGTGCTGGCAATTGACAGGGCAGGATTTGTAGGCGAAGATGGAGAAACTCATCAAGGCATTTTAGATGTTGCTTTTTTAAACACTATTCCTAAAATTACTGTCTATTCTCCATCGTCTTTTAAAGAGCTTAAAGCTTGTTTGTCAAAGGCAGTTTATAAAGATGATGGTGTCGTAGCTGTAAGATATCCTAGAGGTTGCGAAGTTTCTTTGCCAGAGGATTATGAATATAATGATGATAACTTTTCAATATACGGTGATGAAAAAGCAAAAATAGCAATTGCAACATATGGAAATGTTTTTGGTTATGCTTGCAAAGCTTTAGAAATTTTAAAACAAAAAGGTATAAGTGTAAAAATATTAAAGCTTAATAAAATAAAACCTATTGATGAAAAAGCTGTAGATATATTAATGGACTGTGACTCTATTTTCTTTTTTGAAGAGGGTATTCGTAGTGGTGGAGCAGGCGAAGCATTAGCATTAAAGCTTTTAGAAAAAGGATTTAAGGGTGATTTTAAACTGCAAGCAATAAATGATTGTTTTGTAGCCCACGCAAGTGTTGCGCAGTTGTTAGAGCAATACGAGCTTGATACAAACGGGATAGTAAAACTTATAACAGGGAGCGTTTAAATTGGCAGAAAAAAAACGACTTGATTTAGCAATTTTTGAGCTTGGATGCTGTGATAGCCGTGAAAAGGCAAAGGCGCTTATTATGGCGGGTCAAGTATATTTAAACGGTCAAAAAGAATTAAAATCAGGAACTTTTGTTAAAGATGATGATAAAATAGAAGTTCGTGGCGAAAAAATGCCGTTTGTAAGTCGTGGCGGATATAAGCTTGAAAAAGCTATTGAAGTTTTTGACATAATTCTTGAAAATTGTATCTGTATGGATATTGGGGCTTCAACAGGTGGATTTACCGATTGTATGTTGCAAAACAATGCCTGCAAGGTGTATTCTATAGATGTTGGGTATGGTCAACTCGCTTGGAAACTTAGAACTGACGATAGAGTTGTAAACCTTGAACGCACAAATTTTCGCTATGTAACAGAAAAAGAAATACCGACACCTATAGATTTTGCAAGTGTTGATGTTTCATTTATATCCTTGAAAATAATTTTACCTGTTTTATATCAAAGATTAAAGTCTGGTGGTCGTGCTGTTTGCCTTATAAAACCTCAGTTTGAAGCAGGCCGTGATAAAGTTGGCAAAAAAGGAGTTGTGCGAGAGCTTTCAACACATACGGAAGTTGTTGAAAACATCACCTCTTTTGCTGTTGAGGGCGGTTTTAATATTTTAGGGCTTGATTTTTCGCCTATAAAAGGACCAGAGGGTAACATTGAATACCTTATGTATATTGAAAAAAGTAGTTCCCCTGAGTTTAAAACTCAAGTAAACATTGAACAACTTACAAGTTGCTCACATAAAATTTTAAATAATGGTGAATGATTATGAAAATTGCATTGCTTCCTAATCTAACAAGAGAAAAATCGTTTGATATTACAAATAATATTTGCAGTGAGCTTGATTTGCTTTCGGCTCAGTATTGTCTTTTAAAAAATCATAAAAATCCATTTAAACTTCCCAGAGCAAAATATATGGAAATTGATGAAATGCTCACGTGGTGTGATGTTGTAATTGCTGTTGGTGGGGATGGTTCTTTTATAAATGCTGCAAAAAAAGCTGTAAAATATAATAAGCCAATTCTTTGCGTTAATGCGGGAAGGCTTGCCTTTATGGCAGGTTTAGAGGGCGATGAATTAAAGCTTTTAAAAAAGTTAACAGATGGCGAGTATAAAATGGACAAGCGTCTAATGCTTGATGCCAAACTCTTGAGAGATGGAAAAGTTATTGCAGAAGATTTTTGTATCAATGATGTTGTTCTTGCAAGGGGAGCAAAACTTAAAATGACAGATATAAATGTTGATTGTGATAATAAGCGTATAAACACATACAGGGGCGATGGTGTAATTGTTGCCACTCCAACTGGTTCAACAGCTTATTCGCTTTGCTCTGGTGGACCTGTTGTAAATCCGTCTACAGAGAGTATAATTCTAACGCCGATATGCACACAATCGTTGTTTGCAAGGTCAATTATTTTTAGCCACGAAAATCAGCTTTCTATTTATCCAGACGAAAAGTCAACAAACAGTGAGTTGTATCTTTCCTTTGATGGCGAAGAAGCAATAAATGTTCGAAAAGGGGATAAAATTGTAATTGAAAAATCTAATAGAACAGCTGGCTTTATTAGAATAAAATCTGATGAATTTTTTGATGTATTAAACACAAAACTTGCAGACAGGAGGGTATAGGTTGAACCCAAGGAAAAAAAGGCAAAATCTTATTATAGAACTTATTAACAAAGAAACTATATCAACACAAGAGGAGCTTTTAATCAAGCTAAAAGAAAGTGGTATTGATGTAACGCAAGCCACGGTATCTAGGGATATAAAGGACTTAAAACTTATCAAAAAGGTAGGTCAAGATGGGCGATCAAAATACGCTATTAACCAAACGGTTACAGATGATTATTTGGTGAAGTATTATACTATTTTATCAGGTGCTGTGATTTCTGTTGATTATGCTGTGAACACAAGTGTTATAAAATGCTATGCCGGAATGGCAATGGCCGCTTGTGCTGCTATTGATTCTATGGAGTGGGAAGGCGTTGTAGGCACGCTCGCAGGAGATGATACAATATTTGTTTTGTGCAGAACAGAGCAAGCAGCAAAGCAACTAAAAGAATCAGTTGAAAAAATGATAAATATATAATAAAATAAAATTAGATATTAGTGGGGAGGGTTATAGTTGCTTGCTAACTTAAAGATAGAAAATATTGCAATAATCGAAAGTGCATCAATAGATTTTACTAGCGGTCTTAATGTTATGAGTGGTGAAACTGGAGCAGGTAAATCTATAATTCTTGATTCACTTAATACAATTTTAGGCGAAAGAACATCAAAAGACCTTGTAAGAAGTGGTGCTAAAAGTGCCAAGGTTTCTGCAATGTTTTATGATGTTCCTAAAAAAGTTATAAAAAAGCTTGAAGAGTTTGACATTGAGCCTGAAGATGACAATAGCCTTTTAATTCAGCGTTCAATAAATCTTGAGGGTAAGAATACTTGTAGAATCAATGGTTTTCCTATAACTGTTACAATGCTAAAAAGTATTGGAAAAGAGCTTGTAAATATTCACGGTCAACACGACAGTCAAACACTTCTAAACTCGGACAACCATTTTGAATTTATAGATGCACTGGCAGAAAACAACATAATAATTGAAAAGTATAAAATAGCTTTTAATAAAATGATAAGCTTTAAAAAAGAGTTAAAAGCAATGAATATAAACGAAGAAGAAAAAGCTAAGAGAATTGATTTTTTACAGTTTCAAATTAATGAACTAGAACTGGCAGACATAAAAATTGGTGAAAAAGATGGTCTGCTGGCAAAAAAAGAGGTTTATCAGAATAGTGAAAAAATCGTCTCACATTTGCACAATGCATATGAGCTTTTAAATGGAGCCACAGATGAAAATGGTGCAAATTCAATGATTTCATTTGCTGCGGATAATTTAGAAAAAGCATCTTCTTACCTTTCGGATTTGCAAGAGATTTCGGAAAAGGTGAGAGAGATTTCATATAATATTGAAGAATTTACAAGCGACATTAGAAACACTTTAATGAGCATAGAGTACGAGCCTTCAGAAATTGAAGAAACGGAAGAGCGGCTAGATATGCTATATAAACTCTCGTTAAAATTTGGTGATTCCGAAGAAGAAATGGTTTCTTATTTGAACAAAGCAAAAGATGAACTAAATGAGATTATGTTTAGTGATGAGCGTATTGAAAAGTTAAAATTAGAACTTAAAAGTGCAGAAGAACAGGCGGCCGAGCTTGCAGAGCAACTATCCCAAGTGAGGAGAAAAACTGCAATTAAATTTGAAAAACAAGTTAAAGAAGAACTGGCATTTTTGGATATGCCATCAATAGAATTTATTGTGAATCAAGTTCCTGTAGAGCTTAATGAAAATGGTGCTGATAACATAGAATTTTTAATTTCAACTAATATTGGTGAGCAACCAAAACCACTATCAAAAATAGCGTCTGGCGGTGAGCTTTCAAGAATTATGCTTGCTATTAAAAATGTTTTGTCAGAAAAAGATGAAATCGGCACACTAATTTTTGATGAAATTGACACAGGAGTTAGCGGACGGGCAGCACAAAAAATTGCACTAAAGCTATCCCAAGTTTCAAAAGGCAGGCAAGTTATTTGCGTAACTCATAGTGCGCAAATTGCAGCTTATGCAGATAATCACTTGCTTATTGAAAAAGAAACTGTTAAAAATAAAACATATACAAAGGTTAAATCACTTGACATTGAGGGCAGAAAAATGGAACTTGCTCGAATTATTGGTGGAATTTCAATAACGCAATTACAGCTAGATAATGCTGAAGAAATGCTAAAATCGTCAAATATCATACAGGGGGAAATATAATTGAACGTTTTTGAAGAATTACAAGCTAGAGGGCTTATGGCTCAAATGACAAATGAGGAAAAAATTCGTGATTTACTCGTTAATGATAAAATAAAATTTTATATAGGCTTTGACCCAACGGCTGACAGTTTGCATGTTGGACATTTTGTTCAAATAATGGTTATGGCACATATGCAAAGAGCAGGTCACACACCTATAGCACTTTTTGGTGGCGGAACGGGTATGATTGGTGATCCATCTGGAAAAAGTGATATGAGAAAAATGCTTACTCAAGATGAAGTTGACCATAATATTGAGTGTTTTAAAAAGCAGATGTCAAGGCTTGTTGACTTTTCAGAAGATAAGGCAATAATGGTTAATAATAAAGATTGGCTCTTAGATTTAAACTATATTGAATTTTTAAGAGACATAGGAGTGCATTTTTCAGTCAATCGTATGCTTTCTTTTGAATGTTATAAGCAACGCCTTGAAAAGGGACTTTCTTTCTTTGAGCTCAATTATATGCTAATGCAAAGTTATGATTTTTTGGTTCTTAGCAGGGAATATAACTGTTTGCTTGAGCTAGGTGGGGATGACCAGTGGAGTAATATTATTGGTGGTGTTGAGCTTAACAGAAGAGCTGACGGAAAAGAAACTTATGGTATGACCTTTAAACTTTTGCAAACTAGTGACGGCAGAAAAATGGGTAAAACTGAAAAAGGTGCAGTCTGGCTCGACCCTGAAAAAACATCGCCATATGAGTTTTATCAATACTGGAGAAATATTGATGACGCTGATGTTATCAACTGTATGAAAATGCTTACATTTATTCCAGTTGATAAAATCGAGGAATATGCAAAACTACAAGGTAGCGAACTTAATTCCGTTAAAGAAATATTAGCGTTTGAAATTACAAGTCTTGTTCACGGGCAAGAAGAAGCACAAAAATCACAAGATACTGCAAAAGCTCTTTTTAGCAATAACGCAGACACTGAAAATATGCCAACAACTTCTTTGAACAACTCAGACTTTATTGACGGAGAAATTTCTGTAACAGATATTTTGATAAAAACTGGAATTTGCAAATCAAAAGGCGAGGGTAGAAGGCTGATTGAGCAGGGTGGTATTTCAATTGATGATAAAAAAATTGATTCCGTTGTTGCTACTCTTAAAATATCCGACTTTGAAGAAGGGCATGTTGTAATAAAAAAAGGCAAGAAGATTTTTCATAAGGTTAAAATAGCATAAAAATAAACGGGGCAGATAGTTTCTGCTCCGTTTTTATTTATGTATTGCTCACAGCTTTTAATATTAAAATTAAAATAATCATTTGAAACAGAATAATCAGTGGTAGGCCAATCATAAATTTATTATGTAAGGTTTTGTGTCTGATTATTTTCATTGTAATGTACATAGGAATTGCACCGCCTAAAAAAGCAAAATAGATTAGAACTTTTTCAGGAACTCTTGAATTAGAATTTTTTGAATGCACTTTATCAATAACAGTATAAAATATTGATAAAATAAAAATTATTAAAAAATAGGCAACTAAAAATTTCATTATTTAATGTTTAAATTTTTAATAAAAGTAAGTTTTGGCTCTGATATGGTTGAAAAATCTTTTGTCCTGCCCTCGGCTAATTTTACTGCATCTTTTGCAACCGCAAAAAGTGAAGAACATTTAGGACAAATTGTAAAATATTCAACTTTATAGTTAAACAATGAAAAACCAAGACCGCCAAAAGCTGATGTGCTACGAAGTATTTGCATATTTACAAGCTCGTTACAACTAGGACAAACAAGGTCGTGTGTTTTACCGTGCTCAAACATTTTGTTATTTGTAATTTTCATAAAAATCCTCCTAACACTTGTTCATTATTATTATATATTGTATATGTTTAACCTATTAAAGTCAATTAAAAAATAAGGAGTATATTAAATGAAACGCAAGATATTGATTATATTTTTGATTATTTGCCTTCTCGTATCTGTTGTTTGCAATTGTAACAAAAAAGAAACACAAGACTATATGAAAAAACAGCCAACAACCAATAATAACAGTCAAAATAAAATAACAGATGACGACATAAAAGCAGTTTGGATAAATTATTATGAATTATCAATGAAAAGCGAAAATGGAGGCACTAAAGAAAGCTTTACATCAAAAATTGATACAATGTTTAAACAAGCAAAAAAT
>JAAYPE010000020.1 GCA_012519975.1 Clostridiales bacterium | reverse complement strand
CACCAAGAGTTATAAAAACAAGGCTAAAACCCAGAACAAACCCAAGTGTATTTTTTAGGGTTGAATTTTTCTTGCCGTCACTACTTGTCCCAGTAAAGTAGATAATATAAACCGGAAGCATAGGTAAAAGGCAAGGGGAAATAAAAGTTATAATCCCTTCCAGAAAAGACAATAAGTATTGCAAACAATCAACTCCTTTGGTTACTAACAAATAGTATGCGCCATAGGCTTGCAAACTTCTGTGATTAAATTACATAAAATTAAATAAGAAAATAAAAGCCTTTCATTAGAATGGCTTTTAAAACACGAATTAACAAAACTAGTGATTAAGTTTTAAAAAAAGCAACGCTTCAGTCGTTCTATTTGCTATAAACCCAATGCACTTTAAATTGTTAAGCTCATTTTAAAATTAATAATAAAAGCAAATAGAAAAAACAAATCCGACTTTGTTATAATAATTGTAACAAAAGCAATCTGAAGCGTTGCAACAGCAGAGCTAGGTTATTTTTCAACATTTTTTTTGCGTGCCTTGATTTTTGAAATAGCAAAGAATATGCCACCAATAGCCACAACTTCAAGGCCCACAATAGCCATATCTACATTTGACTTTCCAGTAACTCTAAATGGAGAAAATGGGCGCTTAACTTTTTTTGTAAAGATTATAGAGTCTACGATCTCCTTTTGCTGCAACTCTGCCTCAGGAGTTGCAGGACCTGTGTAAGAATAAAGGTTTATGCTAATAGTTTGACCGTTATATATAGTAAAATATTGCGTAAGATACGATTGATTAGAACCATCATTTAGTAGTCCGCGAAAAATTATAAATTTTGCCTGCTTGTGTTGATAGATTTCGTTGCTAGTATATTTTATTTGTTTAGAATTTAGCTTAGTTGCTTTTTTGATTGTTTGGTCGAGTTCTTTGTTTGTAAGCAAATTTAAGTCAAACAGCTTTTTGCCATTGTCCTCAACTTTCATTGTAACCAAAATACCATATGCCCCATTTTTGGGTGAGGTGTTAAGGTACCCGTTGTGCGCCTTAAGCAAATCATTTACCTCTCTTGGTGTTTTAAATCCAAATAGTTTAATATTGGGGTCGTCTTCTTTAACATTCCTTGTAAGTGTTGCAAATTCCTTAGGAACATCAATTGTCATATTAAGCTCGTCTAGAGTGTAACTAGTTGTTGTGGCAAACGCTGGTAATATTGATAGCACAATAAAAGTGACAGCCATACAAGTAGCTATAAGTGTTTTTTTCATAATTATCACTTCCTTGAGTTTTTAGTTAATTCTTATGAAATATGAAAATATATAAAGTTACCTATTATAAGTATATTTCATAAGTGAAAAATATACAATGATTTATAAATAAAATTAACAAAATTCTTACAAATGCAACAATGATGCTAATATTTTTTTGTTTATAAACACAGATTAATTTAAAGATGATATAATAAACCACAAGCGATTATTATATTCAACTTATGTCCCGCCTAATCAGCGATGGACGAATTATATCAAAATTACTCCGCAATTATGATATAATAAACTTGTCAATTAATCAAATTATTACAAATTATAATTTTTTATAACAATTTAGATTATGTTATCATAAAATGATTGTAGGGCGCAAAAATGAAAATATAGTTTTGCATATTAGAAAAGAGAAGAGAGGTAATTTAATGAAAGTAGCGCTGATAACAGCTATGGGTGTTGGTGGTGCAACCGTTTTTGGAGCTATGATAGGTTTTTTATTTAAAAATATATCGCACAAAGTTAATGATATGATATTAGGGTTTGCATCCGGTATAATGCTCGCCGCTGCAGTTGTTGGGCTTATTTTACCATCTATAGAGTATGGTGGCAAACACGCGGTTATAGTCACTGCAATTGGAATTATTTTGGGTGCAGTTTTAATAAATCTTATCGATTATTTTACTCCCCATATTCATAAAATATCAGGTTCAGATATTGAAAAACACAAAGAGTTTGAGCAGTATGATAAAATCTTGCTTTTTGTTCTAGCAATTGCGATACATAATTTTCCTGAAGGAATAGCAGCAGGGGTAAGTTTTGGAACGGAGAATATAGGGGATGCATTGTCTGTTGCTATTGGAATTGCACTACAAAACATTCCGGAAGGAGCAATAATAATTGCACCACTTTTATCCATTGGCATAAGTAAACGAAAAACATTTTTAATAGCAGCTTTTACAGGAGTAATAGAGGTCGCAGGCACAATGTTTGGGTATTTTGCAGTGACGGTTGCAAGTGCGATTTTGCCGTTTGCACTAGCTTTTGCAGGGGGTACAATGCTTTATGTAATTAGCGATGAAATGATACCAGAAACGCACAGCCACGGGTATGAAAGTCAGGCAACATACTCATTAATTATAGGCTTTATTTTAATGCTTGCTATGGACCATTATATTGGATACTACTTTGGCTAAAAACACATAGTTTAAAATAAAAAGGTGAGGAGTATAAAACTTCTCACCTTGTTTTTATTTATGGTAATAGCCCCTGTTGCCACTTTTACCTTTTCGGGGATTATAGTTTGATTTAGACTTGTCTTTCGGCTTTCTAAAACTATCTTTTCTTTGCCTGTTTTTTTCTTCAACCAAAGTTGTTTTTGTAGGACGGCCACAAATTTTACATCCTGCCATATCTTCAACAACTTTATCAGCAACTTTTGATGGTATTCCAACAAAGGATACATCATCAAAAATTTCAATCTTCCCAATGTCTTTGCCAGAAAGATTTGTGCGCTCTGCAATTGCACCCACAATATGATTTGGCGCTACTCGATGATTTCGACCAATGCTTATACAAATCTTTTGATATCCGCCACCAAAATCAGAGCTAGAATAGCTTTTTGCTTTACGCTCACTTTTTACTTCAACAAGTTTTTTATCTTCCTTGCCAAAAAGCAGTTGCAATGCAACCTCGGCAATGCGTTGTGCGTCATTTCCCTTATCAACAAGCTCTTGAACCATATCTGTATACTTGTCTGCCACTTTGGCTGACAAAGAGCTTTCTATTATTTCTGCTTGAAGCTCGGCACTCTTTTTTAAAATATCATCAACATTTGGAATGTCAATTATTCCTATTTTTGATTTGACTGAGCGTGCAATATTTTGCAAAACAGAAACTTGTCTTCTTCCACTGCAAATTGTAATAGCAGTACCAGTTTTTCCGGCTCTTCCTGTACGACCAATTCTATGAACATAATACTCATTGTTTTGAGGAATATCATAGTTAAAAACGTACTCTATGTTGTTAACATCAATTCCCCTAGCAGCAACATCAGTTGCAACAAGTATTGAAGTTTTGCCACTTTTAAAACTATTCATCACTTTTGTTCGTTGTGATTGTTTCATATCTCCGTGCAATCCATCAACATCAAAACCGTTTTGATTTAAATGCTCTGTAATTTCGTCAACCATCTGCTTTGTGTTACAAAAAATCATTGACAAACTTGGATTGTAATAACGCAAAAGCAAGTTTAGCGCATCTTTTTTACTACCCATTGGAACATCAACACAAAGTTGTGCGATATTGTCAAGGGTTACTTTTGACTTGTTAACTTCAACAACAGTAGGTTTGCTTTGAAACTCTCTAGTAAGCGACATAATAGAAGGGGGCATAGTTGCTGAAAATAAAACAGTTTGCCTATCTTCTGGAGTGTCTTTTAAAATAGTTTCAATATCTTCTTTAAATCCCATACTAAGCATTTCGTCGGCTTCATCCAAAATAACCATTTTTAGGTTATCAAGTTTTATTGTTTTGCGACGCATATGGTCCATTATTCTGCCTGGTGTTCCAACAACAACATTTGCACGCTTTAGTCGTGAAATTTGCCTTTCCATAGGAGCGCCACCGTACACATCAACCACATTTATGCCACGCTTAAACTTAGTAAGCCTTTCAAATTCTTGGCAAGCTTGTTGCGCAAGCTCACGGGTGGGACAAAGGATAAGCACTTGCAATGTTACTTTACTTTCGTGTGTATCAACTCGCTCAATTGCAGGAATTGCAAAAGCCACAGTTTTTCCTGTTCCTGTTTGAGAGCGACCTATAACATCTACTCCAGTTCTGATAACGGGAATAGCTTTTGATTGTATGCTAGTTGCCGTGTCAAAGCCCATTTCGTCAATTGCCCTTTTTACTTTAGGCGTTAAGTTGAGTTCTTCAAAGGATAAGGTACTCATATCTTCCTCATTTCTTTAGTGTATAAGTGCAACCTATGCACCTATATTTTGATTTAATACTAAGCAAATAAAATAAAAATCATCATATATTATACTTAATAATCTGCCATTTATAATAAAAAAACGAGGAATTAAAAAACTCCTCGTTTTATACATACATAATAGTAATACTCGCAGTCGTGGCATAATTATATCTTAATATGATTTTATAGTCAAGCACTTTTGAGTTGATATATAATTATTATGCTGTTTGTTCAAATTGAGAGTTGTAAAGCTCGGCATAAAAGCCATCTTTTTCTAACAGCTCATTGTGAGAGCCTTGCTCTACAATATCGCCGTCACGCATTACAAGTATTGTATCAGCATCACGAATAGTTGAGAGCCTGTGTGCAATTACAAAGCTTGTTCTGCCTTGCATAAGGTTATCCATAGCCTTTTGTATGCGAATTTCAGTGCGAGTATCAACAGACGAGGTTGCCTCATCCAGTATTAACAGTGGCTTGTCAGCTAGTATTGCCCTTGCAATTGTAATCAACTGCTTTTGTCCTTGAGAAATGTTGCTAGCCTCTTCGTTAAGTTCCATTTGATATCCGTCTGGGAGAGTTTTTATAAAGTGATGAGCGTGAGCTGCTTTTGCTGCGTCAAAAACTTCTTGGTCAGTTGCATCGAGCCTGCCATAACGAATGTTTTCCATAATACTGCCTTTAAACAACCAAGTGTCTTGCAAAACCATTCCAAATGCAAAGCGAAGTTCACCACGATTGAAGTCTTTAATATTATGACCGTCAAGCAAAATCGCACCATCGTTTACATCATAATAACGCATAAGAAGCTTTACCATTGTTGTTTTTCCGGCACCAGTAGGACCCACAATTGCAACTTTTTGCCCAGAGTTTATATTTGCACTAAAGCTATTTATTACCATTTGATTTTCATTGTATCCAAATTTTACATTTTCAAAATTAATATTGCCTTTAATATTTTTTATATAAACGGGGTTTTGGCTTGTTTGCTCTTCTTCATCTTCAGACAAAAATTCAAAAACTCGCTCAGCTGACGCTGCCATTGATTGTAGCATATTTGAGACCTGTGCAATTTGTTGAATTGGGCGGGTAAAGTTATTAACATACTGAATAAAAGCTTGAATATCTCCGATAGTGATTTTTCCGTTAATTGCTAAAAATGCACCAGAAATTGCAACACCTACATACCCTAGGTTTCCAATAAACATCATAATAGGGTGCATCATACCTGATAAAAACTGTGCCCGCCAAGCCGACTTATAAAGAACTTCGTTAGACTTTTTAAACTCATCTATTACATCGTCCTCTTTATTAAAAGCCTTTATAATTGTATGCCCACCGTACACTTCTTCAACTTGACCGTTTATGTTACCTAGATATTCTTGTTGTGTGCGAAAGTGCTGTTGCGATTTTTTCATTATTGTTCCAAGAACAAGAGCGCTGATAGGGAGCATAAGTGCAACAATAAAAGTCATAACTGGGCTAATGCTTAGCATCATAATTAGCACACCAATAATTGTGCAAACAGATGTAATAAGCTGTGTTATGCTTTGATTTAGACCGTTTCCGATGGTATCAACATCGTTTGTAATCCGAGAAAGAACCTCGCCGTATGTGCGTTTTTCAAAATACTGCATAGGCATACGGTTGATTTTTTCTGATATATCTTTTCGCATTCTGTAGCAAACTTTTTGCGTTATACCTGTCATAACGAGACCTTGCAAAAGGTTAAAAATTGCACTTAAAACATAGATAAAAAATACAGTTAGAATTATTTTTGCAACCGAATCAAAGTTAATCCCTCCAGTGCCTTGAATTTTTGCCATCAAGCCTTTTGAAATTTCTGTAGTAGCTTTTCCAAGCTTTTTAGGCCCAACTACAGAAAACACGGTACTAATAACAGCACAAATAGCAACAACAAAAAGTCCGATTTTATATCTACCCATATATGAAAGCAGTTGCTTTATAGAGCCTTTAAAGTTTTTTGCTTTTTCAACTGCCATCATTCCGTGCATTCTCTGCTTTTTTTGATTTGCCATATTAGTTACCCTCCTTGTCCGCCAAATTTATACCCAGCTCTTTTTCAGATAACTGTGATTTAGCAATTTGATAGTAGACTTCGCAGTTTTTTAGTAGTTCTTTGTGCGTTCCCTTTCCAACGATTTGACCATCATCAAGAACCAAAATTTGGTCGGCATTTGTAATTGTGCTAATTCTTTGAGCCACTATAATAACGGTACTGTTTTTAATATTTGGCTCTAACGCTTTTCTAAGAGCTACATCTGTTTTAAAATCAAGCGCAGAAAAGCTATCATCAAATATATATATTT